>NZ_JBFRGF010000001.1:0-313326 GCF_052115205.1 Arthrobacter sp. 2RAF6
CCATGACGCCGTCGGACTGGGACAGCGGCTTCGGCCGCTCGGTGGGGGTGTTCCTCAACGGTGACGGGATCCGCGGCCGGGACAACCAGGGGCGCCGCATTACGGACGTCAATTTCCTGCTCTACTTCAACGCCCACGACGACGAAGTCRRKTTCARGSTGCCCTCGGACGAATATGCGCCTGCGTGGGACATCATCATCGACACCGCCGGCGGCGGCGCCAACACCGAGCTCGTTCCGGCGGAAGCAGTCCTCGGTGTCGGGGCCAAATCGCTCGTGGTGTTGAGGGCACACAGCCTCCCGGACACGGAACCGGATCACTCCGTGGCCGCCTCCCTCGCCGCGCTGTCGCAGACAACCACCACCGAAACGGCTTCCCTGACCGCACCAGCCACGCCTGCACGCTCCACCCCGGCTCTCCGGGCTGTACCGGCGGCAGCGCCTGAGGCGGAGGAGCAGCCGGCCTCGGAGACCAAAGCCGCCCCCAAAACCAAACCTGCCGCTGCGCCGAAGAAGCCCAGGAAGCCACGCGCCCACAAGAACGGGGGATCATGAGGACACCCGTCTCCACCTACAGGCTTCAGATCAGGCCTTCGTTCACGCTCCAGGATGCGGCGGCCCTCATGGGTTATCTACGCGAGCTCGGGGTGGATTGGGTGTACCTGTCCCCCATCCTGACGGCGGAGGAGGGCTCGGACCACGGTTACGACGTCACCGACCCCTCCACCGTTGATGCTTCGCGCGGCGGCGCCGAAGGGCTCGTCGCACTCTCCAAGGCTGCACGGGAGGCCGGCCTCGGGGTCCTGGTGGATATCGTCCCGAATCACATGGGCGTTGCGTCGCCCCCGCAAAATGCCTGGTGGTGGTCCCTCCTCAAAGAGGGCAAGGCCTCCCGCTATGCGGAAGCGTTCGACGTCGACTGGGACTTCGGCGGCGGAAAGCTCCGGCTCCCGGTCCTCGGCAGTGACGCCGACGTCGACAAACTGGAAGTGGTCGACGGCGAATTGCGCTACTTCGACCACCGCTTCCCGCTGGCCGAAGGCAGCTACACCGCGGGTGAGAACGCCAGGGACGTCCATGCGCGCCAGCACTACGAGCTGGTCGGCTGGCGCCGGGCTGACGACGAGCTGAATTACCGCCGGTTCTTCGCGGTCAGCACGCTGGCCGGGATCCGTGTCGAAGTCCCCTGGGTTTTCGAGGAAGCCCACGCGGAGATTGCCCGATGGTTCCATGACGGGCTTGTGGACGGGCTGAGGATCGATCACCCGGACGGGCTCGCGGATCCTGCCGGGTACCTGGAGCGCCTCAAGGAAATCACGTCCGGCTCCTATCTGCTCGTCGAGAAGATCCTCGAGCCGGGGGAGGAGCTTCCGGAGAACTTCGATTGTGAGGGGACCACAGGCTACGACGCCCTCGCCGACGTCGACCGCCTTTTCGTGGATCCCGACGCCGAAGTGCAGCTTGACGCCTTGGATGCGAGGCTCCGGGGCGCCGGCTCGGCCGCCGATTACCAAGCCATGATCCACGGCACCAAGCGGCGTATCACGGACGGCATCCTGCACTCGGAAATCCTGCGGCTCGCGCGGCTCGTCGCGGAGTCTCCGGAGCTGTCCAATCCGGCGGTGGCCGACGCCCTCGCTGAAATCATCGCTTCGTTTCACGTCTACCGGAGCTATCTCCCGTATGGCAAAGACACCTTGGTAGATGCCGTTGAACGGGCGGCACGCAGCAGGCCGGAGTTGGCGCAGGTCCTCAAGGCGCTGCTTCCGCTGCTGCTCGACGCCGGCGGTGAACTGGGCCGCCGCTTCCAGCAGACATCCGGCATGGTCATGGCCAAGGGCGTGGAAGACACCGCGTTCTTCCGCTACACGCGCCTTGGCACGCTGACTGAAGTGGGAGCAGATCCCACGGAATTCGCCTTGTCCACGGCTGGATTCCACGAGCGCATGGCGCGTCGCCAGGCACTGCTGCCGCTGTCCATGACCACCCTGACCACACACGACACCAAGCGCAGCGAAGACACCCGGGCCAGGATCTCCGTTATCTCAGAGGCAGTCCCCGAATGGAAAGCGTTCGTGGATCGCATGCAGGAACTGGCGCCGATTCCCGACGGGCCACTCGCTGTCCTCGTCTGGCAAGCCATCGCGGGTGCCTGGCCGGCCAGCCGTGAACGCCTCCAGGGTTACGTCATCAAGGCGGCACGAGAAGCCGGCAACTCCACCAACTGGACCGAGCCGAACGAGGCCTTCGAAGCGAAGCTCGCCTCCGCCGTCGACGCCGTCTTCGACGTGCCGGAGGTGACGTCCGCTCTGGAGGAGTTCGTTGCCCTTGTAGACCCTTATGGGACGTCCAACTCACTGTCGGCAAAGATTGTCCAACTGACAATGCCGGGCATACCGGACGTCTACCAGGGCACCGAGTTTTGGGACCGTTCACTGACTGATCCCGACAACCGGCGCGCCGTCGACTTCGCACGGCGCAGGGCCGCTCTCGCAGCCCTCGACGCCGGTGTCCAGACTGAAGCGCCGGACGAATTGGCCAAGCTGCTGCTGACTTCCCGGGCACTGCGCTTGCGCCGGGACCGGCCGGAGCTTTTCCGTGGTTACAGTCCCATCGACGCCGAGGGTCCGGCAGCCGAACATCTGATCGCCTTCGACCGTGGCGCCTCTGCCGCCGGTGGCGGTGCCATCACTTTGGCCACCAGGCTTCCGCGGAAGCTTGAGCGAAACGGCGGGTGGCAGGACACTTTCATTCGTCCTGGGAGCGCGGTCCAGGATGAGCTCACAGGCAACAGCTACCCTTCGGGCGTGGTTGACCTCGCAAGGCTTCTGCAGAGATACCCGGTGGCCTTGCTCGTACCCATTGGCTAGCCAGAGCACCGACAACTGCGGGCAAACGAAGCCCGGACGAGACGATTGAGGGGGAGCGATGGCAGAGAAGTCCAGCGCGGGGAAACGGTTCGACGTGTGGGCCCCGTTTGCAGAGTCCGTGACTCTGCTCGCGGAGGGTCAGCACCACGAAATGCGGTCGCACGACTGCGGCGCCGCGGGCTGGTGGACGACGGACGTATCCCGGCGGGCAGGGACTGACTACGGCTATCTGGTGAACGGGGAGGGGCCATTTCCCGATCCGAGGTCTCAGCGGCAGCCCGACGGGGTCCATGCTCTCTCCCGCACCTTCGAGGCCTCGTCCTATGCGTGGAACGACGCGGATTGGGAGGGGCGCGGGCTCGGCGGCGCAGTCATTTATGAGCTTCACCTCGGTACCTTCACTCCGGAAGGCACACTGGACGCGGCCGCGGAAAAACTGGACTACCTTGTTGGACTGGGAATCGACTTCGTGGAGCTCCTGCCGGTCAATGCCTTCAACGGTCCCCACAACTGGGGCTATGACGGCGTGCTGTGGTTCGCCGTCCACGAGGCCTACGGGGGACCGGAAGCCTATCAACGATTTGTGGACGCCGCTCATGCTGCCGGACTAGGTGTGATCCAGGATGTGGTCTACAACCATCTGGGGCCCAGCGGGAACTACCTGCCGAAATTCGGCCCCTACCTGAAGTCCGGCGAAGGAAACACATGGGGCGACTCAGTGAATCTGGACGGCCCCGGCTCCGACGACGTCCGTCAGTACATCCTGGACAACGCCGCTATGTGGTTGAGCGACTTCCACGTGGACGGGCTGCGCCTCGACGCCGTACACGCCCTCCGCGATGAGCGGGCCGTCCATATCCTGGAAGACCTGGCCAGCCTCGCGGATGGCATCGAAGCCGAAACAGGCGTCCCCAAGACCTTGATCGCGGAATCGGACCTGAATAATCCGCGCCTCATCTACCGCCGGGACACCAATGGCTACGGCCTGGAAGGGCAGTGGAGCGACGACTTCCACCACGCAGTGCACGTGAACCTCACCGGGGAAACAGCTGGCTATTATGCGGATTTCGATTCCTTGGGCGCACTGGCAAAGGTGCTTGAACACGGTTTCTTCCACGACGGGAGCTACTCAAGCTTCCGCGGCAGGCATCATGGCCGCCCTATTCGGCCGGGGCTCGTTCACCCTGCCGCTTTGGTGGTCTGCAACCAAAACCACGATCAAATCGGCAACCGCGCCGCCGGCGACCGCTTGAGCGCGAGCCTGTCTTACGGAAGGCTGGCGCTTGCCGCCGTACTGACCATGACGTCGCCGTTCACCCCGATGCTCTTCATGGGCGAGGAATTCGGGGCGTCCACGCCTTGGCAGTTTTTCACATCGCATCCCGAGGAATGGCTCGCTGAGGCCACGGCAACGGGCCGGCTCAAGGAATTCGAACGGATGGGCTGGGACCCCGCGTTGGTACCCAACCCCCAGGACCCGGAGACGTTTGAACGCTCCAAGCTCAAGTGGGAGGAAGCGCATGACGGCGATCACGCCCGATTACTGGAACTTTACCGGGGATTGGCGAACCTCAGGCGCTCGACGCCGGAGCTCGCAGACGGCGGGTTCACTGACAGCCACGTCGACTTCAGCGACGAGGACAAATGGCTTGTTCTTAGCAGGGGCGCCGTGAGGGTTGCCTGCAACTTCGGGGACCGGACCCTGACGAAGGCCATGGATGGCGAAGTCTTGCTCGCCACTGACTCCGCGGCTGCCGTCGGGAACGGAAAGCTGACACTCCCGCGGGAGAGCGCCGCCGTCGTACGCCTTAAGTGACCGTACGCCTTAAGTGACCGTACGCCTTAAGTGACCGCGCGCCTTAAGTGATCGCGCCCACATGACGGACATCGGACTTCGAGGCTCGAAGGCGGTGGCAGGATGGTAGGTATGACTTATTCGGCTGCGGAAAACCGCTATGAAACCATGCCCTATCGCCGCGTCGGACGCAGCGGCCTCAAACTTCCCGCGATCTCGCTGGGACTATGGCACAACTTCGGCGACGACAAGCGTTTCGAAGAGCAGCGCGCCATCCTGCGCCGGGCCTTTGATCTGGGAGTCAACCACTTCGACCTTGCCAACAACTACGGCCCGCCGGACGGATCGGCTGAGACGAACTTCGGCCGCCACCTGAAGGACGACTTCAAGCCGTACCGCGACGAGCTCGTCATTTCGACCAAGGCCGGCTACTACATGTGGCCCGGTCCCTACGGAGAATGGGGCTCCCGCAAATACCTGCTCTCCAGCCTGGACCAGTCGCTTGAGCGCATGGGACTGGACTACGTGGACATCTTCTACAGCCACCGTCCCGATCCCGAAACCCCGCTGGAAGAAACCATGGGCGCCCTGGACCACGCAGTCCGTTCCGGCAAGGCGCTCTACGCAGGAATCTCTTCCTACACCCCGGAGCAGACCCTCGAGGCCGCACGGATTCTCAAGGAGATGGGCACGCCGCTTCTCATCCACCAGCCCAGCTATTCCATGCTCAACCGCTGGACCGAGAATGGTTCGCCCAACCTCTACGAAACGCTTGACCAGGTTGGCGCAGGATCCATCGCCTTCTCCCCGCTTGCGCAGGGGATGCTCACCAACCGGTACCTGAACGGCATCCCCGCGGACTCGCGCGCCGCCAAGGAACGGTTCTTGTCCGAATCAGCGCTGACCGAGGAAAAGCTGAACCGGGTACGTGGTTTGAATGCCATTGCCGAAGGACGCGGCCAGACCCTCGCCCAGATGGCTATCGCCTGGATCCTGCGCGATCAGCCCAAGGGTTCGCCTGTGACCTCGGCCCTGGTGGGCGCGTCAAGTGTCACGCAGCTGGAGGACACCGTGTCTGCGATCAACAACCTCGACTTCACGTCAGAGGAACTGACTGCGATCGACGAATTCGCCGTCGAATCCGACATCAATCTGTGGGCGCAGAAGTAGGTTCGGAAACTTAATACACTTACGGGGCCGGCTGGGAACAAAGCCGGCCCCGTTCGGGTTGGTTACAATGCAAAGAGCGCCGAATGGCGCTGTGCCTTTAAGACGCCGTCGTACATTCAGGTACGGACGCGCTAGGCACCTGAGGTTAGTTCTCAAAGGAGTTCCGTGTCTTCACATCCGATTCGTGTCGCCATTGTCGGCGTAGGTAACTGCGCTGCTTCGCTGGTCCAAGGTGTCCACTACTACCGCGATGCCGACCCCCAGGCCACGATTCCGGGTCTGATGCATGTTGAGTTCGGCAAGTACCACGTCAACGACGTCCAGTTCGTCGCTGCCTTCGACGTCGACAGCAAGAAGGTCGGCCTCGACCTCGCTGACGCCATCGGCGCCAGCGAGAACAACACCATCAAGATCGCCGATGTCCCCTCCACCGGTGTGACCGTGCAGCGCGGCCACACCCTGGACGGCCTGGGCAAGTACTACCGCGAGACCATCGTCGAGGCTCCGGAAGAGGCAGTGGACATCGTCGCCGCACTGCGCGAAGCCAAGGCCGACGTCATGGTCTGCTACCTGCCGGTCGGTTCCGAGGAGGCCGCGCACTTCTACGCGCAGTGCGCCATCGACGCCGGTGTTGCCTTCGTCAACGCCCTGCCGGTCTTCATTGCGGGCACCAAGGAATGGGCCGACAAGTTCACCGCGGCCGGCGTGCCGATCGTCGGCGATGACATCAAGAGCCAGATCGGCGCCACCATCACGCACCGTGTCATGGCCAAGCTCTTCGAAGACCGCGGCGTCACGCTGGACCGCACGTACCAGCTCAACGTCGGCGGCAACATGGACTTCAAGAACATGCTGGAGCGCGACCGCCTGGAATCCAAAAAGATCTCCAAGACCCAGGCCGTGACCTCCAACGTCGAGGCCAAGCTCCACGCCGACGACGTCCACATCGGCCCCTCCGACTACGTCGCCTGGCTCGATGACCGCAAATGGGCGTTCGTGCGCCTCGAAGGCCGTAACTTCGGCGACGCCCCTGTGTCGCTCGAGTACAAGCTTGAGGTCTGGGACTCCCCGAATTCCGCCGGCGTGATCATCGACGCCATCCGCGCCGCCAAGATCGGCCTGGACCGTGGCATCGGCGGCCCGCTGCTCTCCGCTTCCAGCTACTTCATGAAGTCCCCGCCGGAGCAGTTCAACGACGACCTCGCCCGCGAAAAGGTCGAGGCCTTCATCCGAGGCGACGTCGAGCGCTAACCCCGCTTCCTCCCTCCCGGACGCCCGCTCACTTATGTCGGGTTTTGGCCGGACGCCCGCTCACTTATGTCGGGTTTTGGCCGGACGCCCGCTCACTTACAAGTGGGCGGGCGTCTGTCGTCTACTACACGGCGCTTGCAAAGCCGGATGCGACGGCGGGATCGACCCACGCTGATCGCAGTGCCTTCTTGATCTTTTTGGTTGCCAGCTCGAAACCATCTGCCAAATCGTCCTTGCGAAAGACGAGGACCGTCCATCCGGCTGCTTCGAAGGCTTTGTTCCGGCGTCGATCGCTGAGTGTCTGGGCCTCCGCGAGGTGATGGCCGCCGTCGTACTGAATGGCGACCCGCCTTTGGCGGAACCCCAAATCCGCCGACGGCGAGAACGGATCGTCACTTCGCAACTTGAGTTGAAGTTCGGGTTCGGGGATTCCAGCGTCCAGCATAGCCAAGCGAAGCAGGGACTCAGGCGCGGAATCCGCGCCTACCCGCATCAGTTCGAGCGCCTGCCGGGCACGCACGACGCCTTGTAAATTTGGATGCCGGTCCACCAGGACACGCAGTTCTTCAAGGGTCGCGAACGGTGTGTCTCGTCCTTCCAGCGCCTGGCGGGGCACGCGAATCAGCTCGTCGCCCATACAGACGAGGTCGTTCAAAGGAAGCAGCCGGGCCATGTCCAGCCAAGTACGGGAGCGCGTGCTGATCCATATTCCATCTACGGATTCGACCTCGTTCACGGCCGTGATCACCCTATGCGCGATCACGCCTTTGCGGCGGGTTCCAGGCAACGATCGCGGCTTGCTGAGGTGCAGCTCCGTCGAATCGGCAAGCCACGGCGGAAGGCAGGAGCAACGAAGGCGCGCTGCCGTCACATGGGAGATCCAGGCCCCGGGAGTAGCCGCCGACAGCGCACGGGCGGCGGACTCAAGATCGAAGTCCCAGCCGATCGGACGGTAGAGGCTACGGCTGACGCGTTCGACGTCGGCGCGAAGGAGGCGGCTGCGCGGCACACCTTGGGCTTGGGCCTCGGCAAGCGTGAACGGTCCTGAAAGCAGTTCAGTGGGAAGGGCAAACTCGTTTCGCATACCCGCATTGTTGCTCAAATGGGAGGGTGCCTGCAGAAGTTATCCACAGGCTCGGGTTTCGGCTCTAGATCTTGTCGTCCTCGGGGGCCGTAGGTGAGCGAGCGTTTCCCGAAAGTGCCCTATAGGTGAGCGAGCGTTCTGCGAAAGTGCCACTTACGTGAGCGAGGGTTTCGTAAATATGGCATATACGTGAGCGAGCGTCAGAAGAGGCCCACCGGATTTCCGTGCTCATCGACATCCATTCGCATCGCGGCGGGCTCCTTGGGCAATCCGGGCATGGTCATGACTGCACCTGTCAATGCGACAATGAAGCCCGCCCCGGTCTTGGGAATCAGCTCGCGCACGTGCACCGTGAATCCCTTGGGGGCACCCAACTGGGATGCGTCGTCGGTGAATGAATATTGCGTCTTGGCCATGCAAACCGGCATTCCGCTCCAGCCGTTTCTCCGGATGTCCGCGAGGCGCCTGAGCGCGGGGACGGAAAATTCCACGCCGTCGGCGCCGTAGATTTCCTGCACGATCGTGCGGATCTTGTCCTCCACAGACAGGCTCAGAGGATACAAATGTCGGAAGTCCGACGGCGCTGCTGCCGCCACCGCCGCGGCGACCTTCGCCGCGAGCTCATCACCGCCGTCGCCCCCTCCACCGCGGCCCCAGACATCCGCGACCGCCGCCTGCACTCCCTCCTGGGCGCACCAAGCCAGCAGCCATTCGAGCTCTTCTGTTGTGTCCGATGCGAATCGATTGACTGCAACAACCGGTGCGACGCCAAACTTCTCGACGTTGTGCACATGCCGTTTCAAGTTCTCGACGCCGGCAGCGAGTGCCTCAACGTTCGGCTCCTTGAGAAGCTCCTTCGGGACGCCGCCCTGCATCTTCAGCGCCCTGATAGTCGCGACCACGACGACGGCGGACGGCGCCACGTCCGCGATGCGCGACTTGATGTCCATGTACTTTTCGGCCCCGAGGTCGGCGCCGAATCCCGCTTCCGTGACCACAATGTCCGCGAGCTGTTGGGCGGTTCGAGTGGCGATGAGCGAGTTACAGCCGTGCGCGATATTGGCGAACGGGCCGCCATGCACCAGAGCCGGGGTTCCCGCGATGGTCTGCACGAGATTCGGTTTAATGGCATCCTTCAGCAGCATGGTCAGTGCACCTTGGACACCGAGATCGGCCACCGTAACCGGCCGCCGATCATAGGTGTAACCGAAAGTGATGCGGCCGAGGCGCTCGCGGAGATTATCCAAGTCCGTCGCGAGGCAGAAGACGGCCATGATTTCGGAAGCCACGGTTATGTCGAAACCGTCCTGCCGCGGCACTCCTTGGGCAGGCCCGCCCAGGCCGATGATGACCTCGCGCAGCGAGCGGTCGTTCATATCGAGGACCCGTTTGAACGTCATGCGGCGTGGATCAATGTTGAGCTCGTTGCCTTGGAAGATGTGGTTGTCCACGAGCGCCATGAGAGCGTTATTGGCCGAAGTGATTGCGTGGAAGTCTCCGGTGAAATGCAGGTTGATCTCGTCCATGGGAAGAACCTGGGAGTAGCCGCCACCGGTCGCTCCGCCCTTCATGCCCAGGATCGGCCCGAGGGACGGTTCGCGCAACGCGATCATCACGCGGTGGCCGGCCCGTGCCAAGGAATCGGCAAGTCCTACCGTGGTTGTGGACTTTCCCTCACCCGCCGGCGTCGGGGACATGGCAGAGACGAGGACTATCTTGCCCGCGCGTTTGACGTCCGGGAGACGGAGCTTGGCGGGATCGATCTTCGCCTTGAACCGGCCGTACAGTTCCAACGCATCGACGTTGATCCCGGCACGCTCCGCGATCTCCTCGATGGGACGTATCGCTGCATTCCGGGCAATTTCAAGGTCGCTCAAGATTTTGTTTTCAGACATCCTTGTCCTCAACTCCGTGGGAACACTGTCCGCGACAATCTACCAGTCACGCCTTTATAGGTGAGCGGGCGTCGTCGGGAATGCCTTCATAGGTGAGCGAGCGTCGTCGGGAACGCCTTTATAGGTGAGCGGGCGTTTCCCGAAAGTGCCCTATAGGTGAGCGAGGGTCGTCGGGAATGCCTTCATAGTTGAGCGAGGGTCTAGCTTGGGCGGACGAGGACAGCACCGATGGCTGCGTGGTAGCTCTCAAGCGTGATGGCCGCGGTCCTCTGCCAGCCGAAGGCCTCCGCGTGCACGGCTGCGGCACGGCCCATGTCTTCGCGGGTGCGGGGATCGTCGTACAGGGCTTCGATGACGTCGGCCCAGCGGGAGGGATCGTGGCCGTCAACCAAAATACCCGTCCGTCCGTCGGCAACGGCGCGGGACAGGCCGCCCACGTTCGTAGCCACCACCGGAGTGCCGCAGGCCTGCGCCTCAAGGGCGACAAGCCCGAACGATTCGCTGAAGGATGGCATCACCACGACGTCAGCTGAACGGAACCAGCCCGCCAGCTTCGGCGCCTTGACCGGCGCACGGTGCGTTACGACGTCGTCGAGCCCTGCGGCCGTGATGAAGGACTGCAGATTGAAGTCCTTGGCGCCGCTCAAGGCGCCAAGGATGGTCAGCTCGAGATCGATGTCGGGCCGCCTCTTGCGGAGGATGCCAACAGCTTCGATAAAAACCTGCGGGCCCTTGAGCCGCTGGATGCGTCCGGCGAAGAGCAGATGGAAACTGACGGGCCGCACGCCAAGCTCGGCGCGGGAGCGGGCCCGGAAGGCTGGAGTGAACACGGTCAGGTCAACGCCGGGGGGAGCGATGTCGATGTGGTCGAAATCGGCGTTGTAGTGCGATACAAGCTCCTGGGCTTCGGCGGGAGTGTTGGCCACGAGGCGCGTGGCTCCATCCACGATCCTCTGTTCGCCGTCTTCGCGCAGTCGCGGTTCGGGTCGCTCGCCCGATTCGAGCACCAGGTTTTTGACCTTCGCCATCGTGTGCATCGTGTGGATCAGCGGCACGTTCCACAATGCGGAGAGTTCAAGGCCGGCCACGCCGGACACCCAGTAGTGCGAATGGATGGCGTCGTAACGGCCGTGCGGTTGCCGCTGCCGGATTTTCTCGATTTCGGAAACCATGGTGTGGAGGAGCTCGGGAAGTTCCTCCTTGGGCAATTTGCGGGGCGGGCCTGCCAGGACGTTATGGACGCAGACTCCGGGACCGGGATGCTCGACGGCGGGCTGCCCGGCGGACGTCGAACGCGTGAAGATCTCTACCTCCACGCCAAGATCCGCCAACGCCATGGCCAGCGCCCGGACGTAGACATTCATGCCGCCGGCGTCGCCCGACCCCGGCTGCTCCATGGGGGAAGTGTGGAGTGACAGGAAGGCCACGCGACGGATCAGCGACACCGCTACCTCCTGTATCCAACGCAATTCAACAAGTACCGCAAAGTGAAAATCCTCTGCGTCCCAGCGAAAACACTACTCCTGACCTCCCTGGCATTGCAGCCGGCCCAATAGGCACATCAGTTCAGGCCGGGCTGATACCGTAACGGACGTGAGCCACTCAAACAGCGAAGCAGGAACGTCGGCGGCCGTTAGCTATGAGATCCGGCCCGCCCGGGCAAGCGACTGGCCCGGGATCTGGGCAGTCCTGGAACCGGTGATCCGGGCAGGGGAGACCTTCACCTGGGACCGCGACACTTCCGAAGAAGCTGCCCGCAGCAAATGGTTCAAGGAAGCGCCCGGCCTGACCTTTGTGGCAGTGCGCGACGGCGAAGTGCTGGGTACCGGTGAACTACACGCCAACCAGGGCGGTGGCGGAAGCCATGTGGCCAACGCCGGCTACATGGTCCATGCTGATCACGGCGGGCAGGGAATCGCCCGAGCACTTTGTGCCTATTCCTTGGTGGCCGCCCGGGAAGGCGGGTTCAAGGCGATGCAGTTCAACGCCGTCGTCGAAAGCAACGTCCGCGCGGTGGGCCTGTGGCAGTCCCTGGGCTTCCGCATCCTGGCGACTATCCCCGAGGCCTTCCAGCATCCGAGCCTTGGCTATGTGGGGCTGCACGTCATGTATCAGGAGCTGTAAAAGCTATGCACAATCGTGGCCGCGGCGTAGTCTGCCGTGCATGGACGCAACGCCCAGGGCACGATTCGACCCCCTTGCCGCTATCCGAGGGGATGTGCTGCTGGACGGGGCCGATTCAGGCTGCGATCTCCTGCTGACAGGCACCGTGTTCCAGGACATTATCTTTACCGGACTGGACCGCAGCCCTGAACCAGGGACCGAAGTGTGGAGCCAAGGCATGGGGACCTGCCCCGGCGGCGTGGCCAACCAAGCCATCGCGGCTGCCCGGCTCGGGCTGCGGACCAGCCTCGCCGCGGCGTTCGGCGATGACGGGTACGGGGACTTCAACTGGCGGATCCTGGAAAGCCAAGAGCACGTGGACCTCTCCCTGTCCAGGCGGTTCGAGGGCTGGCATTCCCCGGTCACCGTCTCCTTGTGCGTCGATCAGGATCGTTCCATGGTCACTCACGGACACCCCTCGCCCATGAGCGCTTCTGAACTGATTGGCGATCCGCCCAAGGCCCTCGCCGCCGTCGCGGATCTCGGCGAGGAGCCGGAGCCCTGGATGCTGGCGGCGAGGAAAGCCGGCGTCAAACTCTTTGGCGATGCCGGATGGGATCCGACTGGAGAGTGGTCGTCGAAGCGGCTGGACCAGCTCAGCAATTTCCACGCCTTCATGCCGAACCAACGGGAAGCAATGGCCTTCACCGGCAAGGACAACCCCTGGTCTGCGCTCTACACGCTCGCCGACCGCGTTCCGGTGGCTGTGGTGACGCTGGGAGCGCAGGGAGCCATGGCCGTGGATTCCGAAACCGGCGAGGAGGAATGGGTGCCGTCCCTTCCCGTGACGGCATACGACCCCACGGGAGCCGGCGACTGCTTCGGTGCGGCGTTTGTTGTGGGCTGTCTGGCCGGATGGCCTTTGGGAGACCGGCTCCGTTTTGCCAATCTTTGCGCCTCGCTGGCGGTGCAGGAAGTGGGTGGCTCGCTTGCTGCGCCTGGTTGGGGAGACATTGCCGATTGGTGGCAGCGAGCCAACGCCCGGAGGGAGCGGCAGTCCAGCCAGTGGCTCAAGCGGTTCGCGTTCCTCGAGGACATTGTGGCGGATGTCCCTCCCGGGGCCCAACGTCGTGCAACAGCCACCATCGCCCACAACTCGGACGCCTGAGAGGGTTCACCCCAGTCAATCCGCCCACCCCCAGTCAACCCGCACGCCGTCGCGGCACTAGAATCGTGAGGGTGACTTACGAAGCAGCTGCCAGTTTCGAACCCTCGACGAAATCGGGTTCGGCAACGGTCCTCGAACGATCAGCCGTCATCGACTTGGACGCCATCCGGCACAACGTACGCCAATTCGTGGCTATCGCCTCGCCCGCGAACGTCATGGCCGTGGTCAAGGCCGACGCCTATGGGCACGGTGCGGTGCAGGTGGCGCGGGCAGCCCTTGAAGCCGGCGCCCGATGGCTTGGCGTTGCCCATATTTCGGAGGCTTTGGCGCTGCGCGCTGCTGGAATTGACGCCCCCATGCTCGCCTGGTTGCACACCACCCAAAGCAATTTCCAGGCGGCAGTTGCCGCGGGCGTCGACGTCGGGATATCCGGCTGGGAGCTGGACGCGGTGGTCGCCGCGGCACGCGAACAGGAACGACCGGCCCGCATCCACCTCAAGGTGGACACCGGCCTGGGGCGCAACGGCTCCACCATCGCCCAATGGGACAAATTGGTGGGCCAGGCCATGGAGTACCAGGACGAGGGCCTCCTGCGCGTGGTGGGTATCTTCTCGCACTTGGCCGTGGCGGATGAACCGCACCGTCCCGAGACCGATGAGCAGTTGGCAGCCTTCCGGGAAGCAATTGCCGTGGCCGAGGACGCCGGAGTGGACACCGAAGTCCGGCATCTGGCCAACACTCCCGCCACGCTTTCGCGCCCGGATGCCCACTTCGACCTCGTCCGCGTGGGGCTCGGGCTTTACGGACTGTCCCCTTTCGAAGGACAAAACTCCGCGGAACTTGGTCTCCGCCCTGCCATGACAGTGCGCACCCTCATTTCCAATTGCAAGCGGGTGCCCGAAGGCCAGGGGGTGTCCTATGGACTCAACTACCGGACGTCCAGCGAGAGTGCCTTGGGCCTGATCCCGCTCGGATACGCCGACGGCGTGCCGCGCGTCGCCACCGGCGCACCGGTGCGGGTCAACGGAGTCAACTACCCCGTTGTGGGCCGGATCGCCATGGACCAGATGGTCATCGACCTTGGGAACGCTGTGACGGACGAGGCCGGCTGGCTGGGTGCCGAAGCCGTCATGTTTGGTGACGGCGCCGACGGCGGCCCGACGGCGGACGACTGGGCCGCCGCCGCGGGGACCAACAACTATGAGATTGTCACCCGGATCAGCCCGCGCGTCCCGCGCATCTACATCAACGAGAACCCGGGGGCGGATGCCCGGTGAGCGGGGCCCCGATTGACAAGTCCCCGTTGAGTGAGGCCTTGTGGGAGCGGACCATCAAGGTCGCGACGGCGGAGCAGACGCACGCCTTGGGCTCGGCGCTTGCCGGGGTCCTTGAGCCGGGTGACCTGCTGGTCCTGACCGGCGAACTCGGTGCCGGCAAGACCACTTTCACCCAGGGTCTCGGCGAGGGACTGGGTGTCCGTGCCGGCGTCATCTCGCCCACGTTTGTCCTGGTGCGCATCCACCCCAACCTGCCGGACGGACTGCGCCCGGGCGGCCCAGATCTGGTCCACGTTGATGCTTACCGGCTGGCGTCCGCAGCGGAAATCGACGACATCGACCTCGAAAACACCATGGACAACTCCGTGACAGTGGTCGAGTGGGGGCGCGAGCGCGTGGAACACCTTTCGGATAGTCGCCTGGACATCGAGATGCACCGGACGGTGGGCGGCGCGGAGAGGGCGGCACCCCGCCCGGAAGCTGGCCAGGATGCCGTGTTGGATTTCGACCCGGAGGACGACGACGAACCCCGCACCATCGTTTTCCGCGGCTTTGGCCCTCGTTGGAGCGCCGTGCCCGAAATACTGGAGGAGGACGCCTGATGCTGATCTTGGCCATTGATACTTCGGCCGTGGCGAGTGCGGCGCTCATCTCGGACGTTGCCATGGAGGGCGTGGTGGAGTCCTTCGCCACGGAGGACACCCGCAGCCATGCCGAGGTCCTGGCGCCCGGCATTGAGAAGCTTCTTGCCGATGCCGGAGTAAGCGGCGCGGACATCGACCTCATCGTCACCGGTGTTGGCCCTGGGCCGTTTACGGGCCTTCGTTCAGGGATTGCAACCGCCCGTACTTTGGCATTTGCCTGGAACAAACCTCTTTTCGGTCTCATGAGCCTGCATGCGATCGCTTTGGAAGTGGCCGGGTCAACGGAGGCGCAGGCCGAGTTTCTCGTGGCCACGGATGCCCGTCGCAAGGAGGTCTACTGGGCGCGCTACACGCTCAATGATGGCCAGCTACCGCAGCTCGTGGACGGTCCGCACGTCGGGTTCGCCTCGGAGTTGCCCGGTCTCCCGGTCTTCGGTGCCGGCGGCGGCATCTACGCGGACGTCGTCAACGCTAACGAAGAATTCAGCACCACCCAGCCCGACGCGGCCTCGCTGGGCCAGTTCGCCATGGCCCTCTTGGCGGCCGGCGCGGAACTGCCGGATTCCACTCCGCTGTATCTGCGGGAATCCGACGCGCAAGTACCCGGCCCTAGAAAGCGTGCCCTGTGAACCCCTCGTACCAGTTCAAGCTCGACGGCGTGACCTTGCGGGACATGACCGCCGACGACGTCACCGTCGTCGAGGTACTTGAACGTCGGCTCTTCCCGGCGGACGCGTGGCCGATGCAGATGTTCTTCGATGAACTTGCCCAGGTTGATACCCGCCGCTATGTGGTGGCCGAAGCCGACGGGCAGATTGTGGCCTACGCAGGGCTCATGTGCATCGAGCCGATCGCGGACGTGCAGACGATCGCCGTCGTGCCCGAATTCGAAGGCAGGGGAATCGGCTCCGCGATCCTCACGGAACTGATCGAAGAGGCCCGGCGGCGCGGCGCCGTGGAAGTGCTCCTGGAGGTCCGTGCCGACAATCCACGGGCGCAGGCACTCTACGTGCGGTTCGGCTTCGAGCAGATCCACGTCCGTCGGCGGTACTACCGCGACGGCACGGACGCCCTCATCATGAGGCTGACATTGACTGAAGGAACACCGGCATGAACCCACCCGGCCCCATGAACCCGCCCAGCCCCGCCCAGCCGCTCGTCCTGGGGATCGAGTCTTCCTGCGACGAAACCGGCGTCGGGATTGTCCGGGGCACCACCCTGCTGACCAACACGGTCTCCTCTTCGATGGATGAGCATGTCCGTTTTGGCGGCGTCATTCCTGAGATCGCTTCCCGTGCGCACTTGGACGCCTTCGTACCCACGCTGCAGGAGGCCTTGCACGAGGCCGGAGTGACACTGCAAGACATCGACGCCATCGCCGTGACCTCCGGACCTGGCTTGGCCGGCGCGCTCATGGTGGGTGTCTGCGCGGCCAAAGCCCTCTCTGTTGCCACGGGCAAGCCGCTCTACGCGATCAACCACTTGGTGGCGCATGTCGGCGTCGGGCTCCTTGACGGCGCCGCTGCCGGCACCCGGGGCGGCGCAGCGGGACTCGGTTCCGGCGGTCGGCTGCCGGAAAATCTCGGTGCGTTGCTGGTTTCCGGCGGACATACGGAAATCCTGCGCATCCGCAGCATCACCGACGACGTCGAGATGCTCGGCTCCACCATCGACGACGCCGCCGGCGAGGCTTACGACAAAGTGGCGAGGCTCCTGGGCCTTGGCTACCCGGGCGGACCGGCCATCGACAAACTCGCCAAGCAAGGAAACGCCAAGGCGATCCGCTTCCCGCGCGGCCTGACGCAACCCAAGTACATGGGGACCGCGGAGGAGCCGGGACCCCATCGCTACGATTGGTCCTTCAGCGGGCTCAAGACCGCCGTCGCGCGCTGCGTTGAACAGTTCGAAGCGCGCGGTGAGGACGTTCCGGTTGCCGATATCGCCGCTGCATTCCAGGAAGCTGTGGTGGATGTCATCACCTCTAAGGCTGTGCTGGCCTGCAAGGAGAACGGGATCAAGGATCTCCTGCTGGGCGGCGGAGTCGCAGCCAACTCCCGGCTCCGTGAGCTGACAGGCCAACGCTGCGAAGCGGCGGGGATCACCCTGCATGTGCCGCCGCTGGCACTGTGCACCGACAACGGCGCCATGGTGGCAGCCTTGGGCTCGCAGCTCATCATGGCGGGAATCGGCCCGAGCGGCGTCGCCTTCGCTCCCGATTCCTCCCTGCCGGTGACGACGGTTTCGGTATAGGCGCGGGAACCCGGCGGGAGGCTAGACGGTCAGAGGCTAGGCGGTCGGAACGGACCGCATTTGCTGTACGAGATCCTGGACGACCGCGTGAAGATCGCCGTCGTGCTGGGCTGCGACGCGGCGCTGGCGCTGGTAGCCGGCTCCGCGGGCAATGATCTTTTCGACGTCGGCCAGTTCCGCCGAGCACCCGAGCTTCTCAGCGACAGGAGCCAAGCGCAGCAGCGTTTCCTTCAGGTGCTCAGTGACGAGCTGCTCATTGCCCTCGGCGTCGAGGATGATGATCGCTTCCATTCCGTAACGGGCGGCGCGCCACTTGTTTTCCTGGATATGCCATGGCGGCATGGTCGGAATGCTGCCGCCGTTGTCCAGGATCGTGGAGAACTCGTCCACGAGGCATTGGGTCAGGGCTGCAACAGCACCGACTTCCTCGAGGGTGGCCAGGCCGTCGCAAATGCGCATCTCGATAGTGCCCAAGTTCGGCACGGGCCGGATGTCCCAGCGGATTTCAGACAGGGTGTCGATCACTCCGGTAGTGAACATGTCCTGGACATAGGACTCGTATTCGGCCCAGCTGGGGAACTGGAAAGGCAATCCGGCCGTGGGCAGCTGCTGGAACATGAGGGCGCGTTGTGACGCATAGCCAGTGTCTTCGCCACCCCAGAACGGGCTCGAAGCGGACAACGCCTGGAAATGGGGGAAATAGTTGACCAGCCCATCGAGGATGGGAAGCGCCTTGTCCCTGCGGTCCAGACCGACGTGGACGTGGACTCCGTAGATGACCATTTGCCGTCCCCACCATTGGGTGCGGTCGATCAGCTTGGCATAGCGTTCTTTGTCCGAGACCGGCTGGAGCTGCGGCGGGCTGAAAGGATGGCTTCCCGCGCAGAAAAGCTCGACGCCCATGGGGTCGGTGACTTCCCTGACGGCTTTCAGCGAGCGGGCCAGGTCTTCCTTGGCTTCCTTGACGGTGTTGCACACGCCCGTGACAAGTTCCACGGTATTCAGGAGCAATTCCCGCTTGATGTGCGGATGCTCGTCGTCTTCGTTCAAGTCGGGATGCCGCGATGCCACCCCCCGCAGGACCTCATTCGCCACCGAGACCAATTCGCCGGTGCGTGCATTGACGAGCGCAAGCTCCCATTCCACTCCCAGGGTCGACTGCCTGGATGAAGCGAAATCAATCTGCACGTGGGTCCCCTCGGTATTTGCCAAAAATGCCCTGAGCAACGCCCGCCGTGGGGCCGTCAGCGGTTGGCTCAAGTCTAATGCAGGGGCGGTACGGTACCGCATGGGGGAATCCTGAGGAAAACGAGTCCGTTTGCTAATGAGAATGATTTGCATCTATGCTGGTTGGTATGCATCTTTCTGTTGTCAGCTCACTGGACAGCCAATGCCGCGAGGCAGCCACCACCAGGCTTGGGCGGACCCACCGTGATTCGGTGGTGGTCCTGCACGACCTTCTGGACGGGTCCATTGTCCTGCGAAGAATCTTCCGCAATGGCGAACTGGTGGAGCAAGCGCAAACCGCTTTGGAGCACGGCTGCCTCAGCTGCACGGTTCGCCTCGATGTTGTCCCGACGGCGGAACGCCTCGCCGTCTCAGGCCATGACCACATCGTCCTGGGCCTGCCGCCGGGTGTCTCCGTGGACATGGCGGTGGCCGAACTCAAACGGGGGCTTGAGCGGCCTGCCGTCATCGACAACGCCGTGTTGGCGATCGATCCTTCCGGGCTGGAAGACCATATCTGGGACAAACACACGCTGTATGAATCCGGGTTTACGGCCATGCCCGAGGATGAGCGCACCAGTGGAGAATTTCTCATCGGGGAATTGAGCCACGCGGATACTGTCATGGTGCACGCCGGTCTTGGGGCAGAGCTCACGGGCTTGCGCCCGGACTCAAGCGAGGCTTGGTCCCAAGGCCTGGAACTGCTTGGGCAGCTTGCTCCGCACGCCGCCGTTTCCGCGAGCGACGACGACTTCCGGCCCGGCTGCTACGACGGCGCCGAGGCTCTCGCGAGAGTCCGTCGTGGCTCCGTGAGGGTGCCGCTTGAGGAGGAGTCGGGGAGTTTCCGGACCGTGCTCCACAAAGTGGAGCGTCCGCTTCATCCGGGGCGCTTCCAGGAGGCGCTCCCCAAGTTGGCCGAGGGATGCCACTGGATGCGGGGCCGCTTGTGGATTGCCTCGGCGGCCAAGGTCCGGATCGCGGTGCAGGGAATCGGGCCACGCGTGTGGCTCGAAAGTACAGGCGAGTGGCTTGCGGACGCCGGCACCGGCCCTGTCCTCGACGGCAAAGCCTTGCAACAAGGAAAGGGACTGCCCGACGTCGACGCCGTCCTCGACTGGCATCCCCGCTTCGGCGACCGGGGGACCGTGCTGGCCGTGACCGGACGAGGGGAGGACCTCGACGCCGCAGAAATCCGGGCCCTGCTGGACGGATGCGCGCTGAGCGAAGCGGAGATGAGGCTCGGCTTCGTTGGACTTGAGGATCCTTTTGAACTCGAATCCACGCTTTAGCCGAGCTCGAGCCTCGGTGGAACAAAGCCCCGATAAAACAAGTCAAAACCCGAGAAGGAGAACCCCATGAAAGTCAGGAATTCGCTGCGTGCCCTCAAGAAGATCCCCGGCGCGCAAGTTGTCCGCCGGCGCGGCCGCACCTTTGTCATCAACAAGCTGAATCCTCGCTTCAAGGCGCGCCAAGGCTAGCTCCCCGTCTAGGCTGGGCAGAGAACCCGCTACGCGAAGGAAACCCCGTTATGCCGATCCTCAATAAAGACATGACGCTCTGCATTTCTCTCTCTGCCCGGCCGAGCAATAACGGAACGCGTTTCCACAACTTCCTCTATGAGGCGCTCGGCCTGAACTGGATCTACAAGGCCTTCGCTCCTACCGACCTCCCGAACGCGATCGCCGGTGTTCGCGGCCTGGACATCCGCGGCTGCGCCGTCTCGATGCCGTACAAGGAAGACGTCATCGCCCTCGTCGACCGCATGGACGCTTCGGCGGCTGCTATCGACTCGGTCAACACGATCGTGAACGACGCCGGCGTGCTGACGGCGTACAACACGGACTACACCGCGATCGCCCAGTTGATCGAGCGCAACGCTATCGACCCGGCGTCGTCGGTGCTGCTCCGAGGTTCCGGCGGCATGGCCAAGGCCGCCGCGGCTGCCTTCCGCGACACCGGATTCTCGCGCGTTACCGTGGTTGCCCGGAACGAAAAGCTCGGGCAGTCCCTTGCCGGGCTCTATGGCTTCGGCTGGCAGGCCGAAGTAGGGGAGTCGACGGCGGACGTGCTCGTCAACGTCACACCGATCGGCATGGCCGGCGGACCTGACTCCGGCTCGCTGTCCTTCCCCGAAGCGGCGGTGGCGGCCGCGCACGTGGTGTTCGACGTCGTCGCCCTCCCTGCAGAGACGCCGCTCATCAAGGCCGGCCGTGCGGCAGGAAAGACCGTGATCAGCGGCGCTGAAGTGGCCACCATCCAGGCACTCGAACAGTTCGTGCTCTACACGGGCATCACGCCGACACCGGAGCAAGTGGCCGCGGCCGAGGAGTTCACGCGCGCACAATAGGGCGCCGCGGTTCAGGGACCAGCTCAGGCGGCTGCTACCGGCTCGACCACAACAGCCACCTTTTCCTCGCCGATCCTGGTGAGGACCAGGGTGGCTGTTTTGTTGCCGCGGGATTTTGCCGAGCCCTTTCCGGCCGGCAGCAATTGTTTCCGCAGCTCTTCGGGGGTAACGGAGGTGCCGCGCTTCTTGATGTCCAGGACGCCGACGCCGTTGGCCTTCACCCAGGCCTTGAGGGCCTTGACGTTCAGCGGCATGACCTCCAGGACTTTGTAGGCGCGGGCGAAGGGTGTCGCCATCAGTTCCGGAGCGCAGATATAGGCAATGTGTTGGTCCACCAGGTGGCCGCCCAGCCGGAGCGCGACCTCGGCAACGAGGCCCGCACGGATCACCGCGCCGTCCGGTTCGTAAAGGTATCCCTCCACGGGCCCGACGTCGGGCACCGGGCCGCCGTCGAACCCTTCGCCGCTGGTGATCTCGGCTGCGCCCTGCGGCCCGAGCACCAGGGCAGCGCGGCGGATGCCGGGACGGGCGACGTCGTTGAACCACAGCGTTACTTCCGTAACGTCCCCTCCCACCGAAACCCACTGTGCCTCGCAGCCGGCCGGAACCGAATCATGGGGAATCCCCGGGCCCATCTTGACCCCGACGGACCGGCCGGTAGCGGCCAATGATTCAACGAAGGACAACGGCGGCGAGAACGCCTCCGGGTCCCAGATCCTTTTCGTTCCCGACGACGACGTCGTGCGGCGCGCCGGATCGAGCCACACGCCGTCGACCCCGTCGAGGGGCACCGACATGGCGTCGGAGTGCACCACCGTTGCGTGCGGGAAAGACATGAGGTTGATCGTGGCGCACGCGGCGGTGGTCTCGTCGAGTTCCACGGCGGTGACCTTGATGTCCATGGAGGCCATGGCCATGGAGTCGGCTCCAAGCCCGCAGCCCAGGTCCGCGACGTGCTGCGTGCCCGCCTTGGCGAAGCGTTCGGCATGCCTGGCTGCAACATTGAGCCTGGTGGCCTGTTCCAGGCCGGCCTGGGTGAAAAGCATCTGCCGGGCGAATTCGCCGAACTTGGCTTCGGCCCGGGTGCGGAGCCTGGACTGGGTGAGGACGGCGGCAACGAGTACGGGGGAGTGGCCGTCCTTGCGCAGGCGCGCATTCAGTGCGAAGGCTTCGCCATCGCTGTACGGTCCCAAGGACGCCAGCAGTTCCCAACCTTCCGTTGTCAGCAAGGGGGCAATCTGGTCCGGGGATGTGTCAGCCATGGGAACTAGCCTAGTGCTCGCCCGTCATACGGGGTCGGGAGGGATCCGGGACCACTCGGGCCGATAGGGTTGATGCCATGGAAGACAACCCAGTACGCCAGCCTGACGACGCCAATGGTTCTCCCTCTGCCCCCGATAGACATCCCTTCCCCGGAAATCTCTCCAAGTATGCCCGCCCCGCGCTCATCGTGGGTGCTTTGATTGCCATTGTCTGCATCGCGCTGTTGATCATTATTTTCTTCCTAGACTCTTTCAACGCGGCCACCTACTCGATGACTGGAAAGAGCGTCCAGGACGCCACGGATGAGGCCCGGGACATCCGTGACACCTACGCCGGTGCCCGCATCGGAGCGATCGTCGGGCTGGTGGTGTTCGGCGTCGTCGCGCTCGCCGGCGGCGTAGTCCTCTACCTGAACCGCGGAACCGGACCGAAGGAAGAGTACGACGACGGCGAGGACGTTGACTTCGACGACCTCACCGGGCAATGAGCGTGTGACCCGGAAGCGGCCCTTCGACGTTCACCCATGACGGAATTCTGGCACTCGCCTTGACCGAGTGCTAATGCTTACATAGAGTCTTGATTAGCACTCTCCCTAGGCGGGTGCTAATCATGCCGCCAGGCACTTACCGGCACCGCGACGACGGTAAGCCCGCCACGGCACCCCTGGTTTGATAGTCCATGTACTACCTCACGTAAAGGAGAGATCCGAGTGTCGGTCTCCATTAAGCCTCTCGAGGATCGCATTGTTGTCCGCCCGCTCGAAGCAGAGCAGACCACGGCTTCCGGCCTGGTCATCCCGGACACTGCACAGGAAAAGCCGCAGGAAGGCGAAGTTGTTGCAGTTGGCCCCGGCCGCTTCGATGACAACGGCAACCGCGTCCCCGTCGACGTAACCGTTGGCGACGTCGTCCTCTACTCCAAGTACGGCGGAACTGAAGTCAAGACCGGCGGCAACGAATACCTCGTTCTATCCGCCCGCGACGTTCTGGCGATCGTCGTTAAGTAATTCCCTGGATCCCGCATCGCAGATCGAGTCGGACTTCTTCCGGTCGGATCAGCGGTGCGGGTTTTCCGTCTTGAAAGGACACAACCATGGCAAAGCAGCTTGCGTTTAACGACGCTGCCCGTCGCTCGCTCGAAGCGGGCATTGACAAGCTCGCCAACACCGTCAAGGTCACCCTTGGCCCGCGTGGCCGCAACGTCGTTCTGGACAAGAAGTGGGGAGCTCCCACCATCACCAACGACGGTGTGACGATCGCCCGCGAAGTCGAACTCGACGACCCGTATGAGAACCTTGGTGCGCAGCTGGCCAAGGAAGTCGCCACCAAGACCAATGACGTCGCAGGCGACGGCACCACCACGGCCACCGTGCTGGCACAGGCACTCGTCAAGGAAGGACTGCGCAACGTTGCCGCCGGAGCCGCCCCTGGCGAAATCAAGCGCGGCATCGAAGTTTCGGTCCAGGCCGTGGCTGCCCGCCTCCTGGAGAACGCCCGCGAAGTAGAAGGCACCCAGGTTGCCAGCGTTGCGGCGATCTCCGCCCAGAGCGATGAGGTTGGCGAGCTCCTCGCCGAGGCTTTCGGCAAGGTCGGCAAGGATGGTGTCATCACCATCGAAGAGTCCTCCACCACGCAGACCGAACTGGTCCTCACCGAGGGCATGCAGTTCGACAAGGGCTACCTGTCCCCGTACTTCGTCACTGACGCGGAACGCCAGGAAGCTGTTCTGGAAGACGCGCTCATCCTGATCAACCAGGGCAAGATCTCCTCGCTGCAGGAATTCCTGCCGCTCCTCGAGAAGGCCCTGCAGGCTGCCAAGCCGCTCTTCATCATTGCCGAGGACATCGACGGCGAGGCACTGTCCACGCTGATCGTGAACCGTATCCGTGGCACCCTGAACGTCGTTGCCGTCAAGGCTCCGGGCTTCGGCGACCGCCGCAAGGCCATGCTGCAGGACATTGCCACACTGACCGGCGCACAGGTTGTCTCCCCGGAGCTCGGCCTGTCCCTGGACCAGGTTGGCCTCGAGGTCCTCGGCAGTGCCCGCCGGATCACCGTCACCAAGGACAACACCACCATCGTTGACGGGGCCGGCACGGCTGAGGACGTCGCAGCACGCGTCGCCCAGATCCGTGCCGAGCTGACCCGCACCGACTCCGACTGGGACCGGGAAAAGCTGCAGGAACGGCTCGCAAAGCTGGC
Organism: Arthrobacter sp. 2RAF6; assembly: GCF_052115205.1. Classification (NCBI taxonomy): domain Bacteria; kingdom Bacillati; phylum Actinomycetota; class Actinomycetes; order Micrococcales; family Micrococcaceae; genus Arthrobacter; species Arthrobacter sp. 2RAF6. Next base: position 24,545 of record NZ_JBFRGF010000001.1, read on the forward strand.
AGGCGGCATCGGCGTCATCAAGGTCGGCGCAGCCACCGAGGTCGAGCTCAAGGAAAAGAAGCACCGTATCGAGGACGCAGTTTCCTCCACGCGTGCTGCCCTTGAAGAAGGCATCGTCTCGGGCGGTGGATCCGCCCTCATCCACGCCCTCAAGGCACTGGACGAGGACGCTGCCGTCAAGGCACTGGAAGGCGACGCGGCTGCCGCCGTCGGCATCGTACGCCGCGCCCTGACCCAGCCCCTTCGCTGGATCGCCCAGAACGCCGGCTTCGACGGCTACGTCGTCGTCGCCAAGGTTGCCGAGCTGGAAGACAACCACGGCTTCAACGCGAAGTCCGGTGTGTACGAGGACCTGATCGCCGCAGGCGTAATCGACCCCGTCAAGGTCACCCGCTCCGCGCTCCAGAACGCCGCGTCCATCGCAGCCCTGGTTCTCACCACCGAGACCCTGGTTGTCGAGAAGCCGGCCGAGGAAGACGAGCACGCAGGCCACAGCCACTAATACTGGTTGATCGATGCAGGAGGCCCGGTCCCCTTTTGGGGGCCGGGCCTCCTGCATTTGCGGTGGTGCGGGATGACGACCGGACGCCGGCAAAACGGCATGGAGGATCGACCCAGAAAACGTTCCGGAAGCTCCCAGCCGCTTGTGTCCTAATGGATCATAGGAAGTTGGTTGAACGCGGTCTCAATTGACGATGAACATTTCGAATCAGTAGGGTAGACGGTTTGAGTAGCACCCTGGAGGCAAGACTTTGACAACCACGCGCCCGATAGCGCCAAGGCGAACTAGCGGCGACACGCAGAATTCGGCACCCAAATCGACGTTCCGTCCTGAAATCCAGGGGCTTCGATCTGTTGCCGTCCTCATGGTTGTCACATACCACATCTGGTTTGGCCGGGTCTCCGGCGGGGTGGATGTCTTCCTTCTGGTCTCGGCATTCCTCATGGCCTTGCAGTTCACTCGGCGGCACGCGAACGGTCGGCAGACTGCCCTTATCAAGCACTACCTCCACCATTTCCGGCGGCTCGTTCCGGCCGCCGTGACCGTTATCGTCGGAACCCTGGCCGCAACCTACCTCTTCATTCCCGGCACGCGCTGGGTGGACACGATCCAGCAGGGCTGGGCCTCGCTCTTTTACGCAGAGAATTTCCTGCTGCAGTCCCAGGCCGTCAATTACTACGCCTCGGACCACAGTGCGGCCAGTCCGTTGCAGCATTTCTGGTCGCTGTCCATCCAAGGGCAGGTCTTCATCATCTGGCCGCTTATTTTTGTCGGGGCCGGCCTCTTGGCGAGGCGCTTCAAGCTCTCATATGTACCCCTTCTTCGGTACTTTTTCGGCGCGATCTTCATCGCTTCGCTCATTTACTCAGTGGGGTTCACCGCAGCCAACCAGTCGCAGGCGTACTTCTCAACCCTGGCAAGGCTGTGGGAGTTCGCCCTCGGCACGCTCCTCGCTCTCTATTTGCCGTCGTTGAAACTCCCCAAGACAGTGCGAATCGTCCTTGGCTGGGTCGGTATCATTGCCATGCTCAGTTGTGGCCTGATCCTCAATGTCGAGGCGGCGTTCCCCGGATGGGTGGCGTTGTGGCCTACGCTGGCGGCAGCTTGCGTTCTCGCGGCTGGCAAGACGGGGAGCCGTTTCGGTGCGGACCGCATCCTTAGTTCCAAACCGCTCGTCCGCATGGGAAACAACTCCTACGCACTGTATCTATGGCACTGGCCGCTCCTGGTCATTTATCTGGCCTGGTCGAACAAAACCCACGCGGGCTGGTTGTCCGGAACCGTGATCATCATCGCCGCCTTCGTCCTGGCAGTCCTGACCACGAGGTTCGTGGAGAAGCCGTGGCGGGAATGGCGCTGGCCCGAGGCGAACCGGCGGCGAAGCGCGATTGCGCTTGTGGTCGCCATGACGGTGGCGATTGTTCCGCTGGCGGGATGGCGCTTCCAAATAGACCAGACCAACAAGACCCTGCTTGCCAACATGGACGCCCGCAACCCTGGTGCGGCTGTCGTTGGCGGGGCCTTCGCCTACACCCCGGATCCGAGTGTTCCCCTCGTTCCGGCCATGACAGCCATCGACGCTGACTGGCCCGTATTCCCGAAGGCCTGCACCGGCGGCGGGGACCCGAACGACTTCGTGAACCGATGCACCAACGGGATTACGAATGGAACCAAATCCGTGGTGGTCATCGGCAATTCCCACGCCCACGTGCTGAACACGCCGCTGCTCACTATGGCCCAGAAGAACAACTGGAACCTCACCTCCATTACCAAGGGCTATTGCCCGCTGAGCGAGAACACCTCGGACGACATCACGCAATCGTGTGTTGACTTCAACAAGGCCACGCTCACGGAGGTCCTGAAGATGAAGCCTGACGTCGTCGTGACCACCAGTACGCGCACGAATGTGGATCCCAAGGTGCCAGAGCGGCTCGATCCCGGCTTTGTGTCGGAGGTCAAGACCCTCAACGACGCCGGAATCGAAGTTGTTGCCCTCAGGGATACGCCACGTCCAGCGCAACCGGTCCCGGCGTGCCTTGAGAAAGACCCGACGGCCTATGTCGCCTGCGGATCGCAGCAGGACCAGAACTATGCCGAGGATTCGCCGACGGCAGCAGTGGCCGCCCAGCTGCCGGACACCAAGTTCCTTGATCTCACGAAGTACTTCTGTCCGGACGCGAATTGCCCTGCCGTGATCGGCAACGTGATTGTCTACAAGGACGACAACCATGTGACGGCCACCTACATGAAGACTTTGGAGCCATACTTCGAGAAGGCGTTCATGACCGCGACCGGGTGGAGCTAGGCGGCCGGGCGGCTCGACGGCGGTTGACGGCTCGAAGGCGGCTGCAGGGTGCTGTTGCTCACATTGCCCTCGCGGAATATGGGGATCGGCGGCGAGGTTCTACTATTTATTCAGAACCTTTCTGCACAGGCCAGTCCCGTAATGACGGGCTGGTCATCAGCTGCAACCCCTACCAGAGCAACCCCCAAGAACCAAGGTAAGAGGCGCACTCATGACCCAGCCCGAACACGATCCCTTTGGCTTTGTCGGCCTGACTTATGACGACGTCCTGCTGCTGCCGGGCCACACCAACGTCATACCGTCCGAGGCTGATACATCCTCCCGGATCTCCAAGCGAATTTCGGTCCAGACGCCGCTGCTGTCCGCCGCCATGGACACCGTCACCGAGTCGCGCATGGCCATCGCCATGGCCCGCCAGGGCGGCCTTGGCGTCATCCACCGCAACTTGTCCATTGAAGACCAGGCCGACCACGTCGACCGCGTCAAGCGCTCCGAGTCCGGGATGATCACCAACCCCCTGACCATCCACCCGGAAGCCACCCTCCAGGAACTGGACGAACTGTGTTCGCGTTACCGGGTTTCCGGCCTGCCTGTCATCGACCCGGACGGCCGTCTGCTGGGTATTGTCACTAACCGCGACACCCGCTTCGTGCCGGAGTCCGACTTCCCGCTGCGGCTTGTCAGCGACGTCATGACCAAGATGCCGCTCATCACGGGCCACGTCGGCATCAGCCGCGAAGAGGCCTCGCACAAGCTGGCCACCAACAAGATCGAGAAGCTCCCCCTCGTTGACGAGCAGGGACGCCTCAAGGGCCTTATCACCACCAAGGACTTCACCAAAGCCGAGCAGTACCCGCTCGCGACGAAGGACGAGGAAGGCCGTCTCCGCGTCGGAGCCGCCATCGGGTTCTTCGGCGACGGCTGGGAACGGGCCATGACCCTGATCGACGCCGGTGTCGACGCACTGTTCGTGGACACCGCCAACGGCCACTCGCAGGGTGTCCTGGACCTGATCACGCGCCTGAAGTCCGATCCCGTTGCTGCGCACGTTGACATCATCGGTGGCCAGGCTGCCACCCGGGAAGGCGCCCAGGCACTGATCGACGCCGGTGCCGACGGCATCAAGGTGGGCGTGGGCCCGGGCTCCATTTGCACCACCCGCGTTGTTGCCGGTGTGGGCGTCCCCCAGATCACGGCCATCTACGAGTCCTCGAAGGCGGCCATCCCCGCCGGTGTTCCGCTGATCGCCGACGGCGGCCTGCAGTACTCGGGCGACATCGGCAAGGCCCTCGTCGCCGGTGCCGACACCGTTATGCTCGGCTCTTTGCTGGCAGGCTGCGACGAGTCGCCGGGTGAACTGATCTTCGTGAACGGCAAGCAGTTCAAGAGCTACCGGGGCATGGGTTCCCTGGGGGCCATGCAGTCCCGTGGGAAGAACACGTCCTACTCGAAGGACCGGTATTTCCAGGCGGACGTTTCCGGCGATGACAAGCTGATCCCGGAAGGCATCGAAGGCCGCGTCGCCTATCGCGGCCCGCTGTCCTCGGTGGCATACCAGCTGGTCGGCGGCCTGCGCCAGACCATGTTCTACACGGGTGCTCCAACCATCGCCGAGCTCAAAGCACGCGGCAAGTTTGTTCGTATCACTGCGGCCGGACTGAAGGAATCCCACCCGCACGACATCCAGATGACCGTCGAGGCTCCGAACTACGGTTCCCGCTAGGCGTAAGTCCCAGGCAGTTTCAAGCGGGCCCGGCACCTTCATCATGAAGATGCCGGGCCCGCTTATTTACGCGGCCAGCCCATCGCCATCCTGTACGTCACCCTGCCGGAACATCGCGCCGCACTGGGATAACCTAGAGCAGTGACTTACGAGATTGAGATTGGCCGTGGCAAGCGTGGGCGTCGTGCCTACTCCCTGGATGACATCGCGATCGTCCCCAACCGCCGGACGCGCGACCCCAAGGACGTTTCCGTCTCATGGCAGATTGATGCCTACAAGTTTGAGATGCCAGTGATCGCCGCACCCATGGACTCCGCGATGTCGCCTGAAACGGCGATCGCCCTTGGCCGGCTGGGCGGTCTGGGCGTTCTGGACCTCGAGGGCTTGTGGACGCGGTACGAGGACCCCCAGTCCGTGCTGGACGAGATCTCTGCCCTTGCGGATGAAACGGCCAGCCCGACGGTCACGCGGCGCATGCAGGAGCTCTACAAGGCCCCCATCCAGCCCGAACTGATCACCACCAGGCTCGCGGAAATCCGTGCTTCCGGTGTGACCGTGGCCGGCTCGTTGACGCCGCAGCGTACGCAGGAGCACTACAAGACCGTGGTGGCCGCCGGCGTCGACATTTTTGTCATTCGGGGCACCACCGTCTCGGCCGAACACGTCTCAAAGAACCATGAACCGCTGAACCTCAAGCAGTTCATCTACGAACTCGACGTCCCGGTGATCGTCGGCGGGGCCGCCGGCTACACCCCGGCCTTGCACCTCATGCGTACCGGAGCGGCCGGCGTCCTGGTGGGCTTCGGCGGCGGCGCAACGACCACCACCCGCCGTGCGCTCGGCATCCATTCGCCCATGGCTTCCGCCATTTCCGATGTCGCTGCTGCTCGCCGCGACTACATGGATGAGTCCGGTGGACGGTACGTGCACGTGATCGCCGACGGCGGCATGGGTTCTTCGGGTGACATCGTCAAAGCCATCGCCATGGGCGCCGACGCAGTCATGCTCGGCAGTGCTTTGGCCCGCGCGGAAGAAGCCCCAGGCAAAGGCTGGCACTGGGGCCAGGAAGCCCACCACCTTGAGCTGCCCCGCGGCGACAGGGTCAACGTCGGCACTGTCGGTCCCCTCGAGGAAGTGCTCTTCGGGCCGGGCCACCACACCAACGGCACGTCCAACCTGATCGGCGCGCTTCGCCGTTCCATGGCGACCACCGGCTATTCGGACCTGAAGGAGTTCCAACGGGTCGACGTCGTCGTCTCGCCTTACTCGGGCCGGTAGCTTACGCTCGGGCCGCTTTAGCGGGCCTGCGAAAACCCTGCCCAAGCCGCTGGACAAGAAGTAGTGTGGGGAACTACGGGCTTTGTGCGATGGGAGGCGTCCAATGAGCAGTGTTGCAGATGGTTCGCAAAGGGATGATGCATCAACCGGTGCGTTGAGTCCGCAGGCACGGGCCAGGTCCATCGAAGTTCTCAAGGGCACCACTGAGCCTGGAAAGGAACTCGACATCCTGATTGTCGGGGGAGGCGTGGTCGGGGCCGGTGCGGCTTTGGACGCGGTGACCCGCGGTTTGTCCGTGGGCATTGTCGAGGCCCGGGACTGGGCTTCGGGAACGTCGTCAAGGTCCTCGAAGCTGATTCACGGGGGGTTGCGATACCTGGAAATGCTGGACTTCGCGCTGGTCCAGGAGGCTCTCCAGGAACGCGGATTGTTGATCCAAGTGATCGCACCCCACCTTGTCCGGCCAGTTCCGTTCCTGTACCCGCTGACCCGGCGATTCTGGGAACGGCCCTACGTTGGTGCCGGGATCTTCCTCTATGACACGCTTGGACTCACCTCCGGCCACAGCCGCGGTGTGCCGATGCACAAACACCTCTTCCGGCGCGGAACACTGAGGGCAGCACCCAGCCTCAAGAGCGATGCTTTCGTCGGCTCCATCCGTTACTACGATGCACAGGTCGATGACGCCAGGCTGGTGGTCAACGTCGTCCGCACTGCGGCACATTACGGGGCGCACGCCGTGAATAGGATGCGCGTGGTGTCGTTCGTCCGCGAAGGCGAACGCGTAGTGGGGGCGAAGGTGGAAAACCAGGAAGACGGCAGCATCATCGAGGTCCGCGCCAAGCAAGTGCTCAATGCCACGGGTGTCTGGACGGACGAGACCCAGGCCATGGTGACGGATCGCGGCCAGCTCAAGGTCCGCGCTTCCAAAGGCATACACCTTGTGGTCCCGCGCGACCGCTTCCAGTCCACGGTGGGATTGATCCTCAGGACCGAAAAATCCGTGCTGTTCGTCATCCCCTGGGGGCGGCACTGGATCATCGGTACAACGGACACCGACTGGAAGCTCGACAAGGCGCACCCTGCCGCGTCCACGAAGGACATCGACTATGTTCTTGAACACGTCAACCGTGTCTTGAAACGGCCCCTGACCCGCGAGGATGTTGAGGGCGTATACGCGGGCCTGCGTCCGCTGCTGGCGGGGGAGAGCGACTCCACGGCCAAACTTTCACGTGAACACGTGGTGGCTCACCCGGTTCCGGGCCTTGTGGTGGTTGCCGGCGGAAAGTTCACCACGTACCGGGTCATGGCGAAGGACGCGGTGGACGAAGCGACCCGGGCCATGGACGAGCGCGTACCCGCGAGCTGCACCGATACCATCCCGCTCCTGGGCGCCGAGGGGTTCAAGGCTGCTTGGAACCGGCGGGCAAGAAGCGCTGATGAGGCCGGGGTCCACGTCGCAAGGGTGGAACATTTGCTCAACCGCTATGGCTCCATGACCCCGGAAGTCCTGGCGATCATCAAGGACAACCCGGCCATGGCCGAGCCGCTGCCGGGGGCCGACGACTATCTTTCAGCAGAAGTCGTGTATGCCGCGACCCATGAGGGTGCCCGGCATGTCCATGATGTCCTGACCCGACGCACCCGTATCTCGATCGAGTCATGGGACAGAGGTGTTTCCGCGGTCCCTGTTGTCGCTAAGCTGATGGGAGAAATTCTTGGCTGGAGCGACGCGCAGCGGGAAAGCGAAATCAAGCACTACCTGGCCCGGGTGGAAGCTGAACGGCTCAGCCAACAGCAGCCCGACGACGAATCGGCCGATGCTGCGCGCATGGGTGTCGATGACATCGTCCCCCTCCGCTAAGCGGCCCGGGTTGGCTGGGCACACTGGAGGGAAAACGACTTGGCGGAACCACTGGACCCGTATGATGCCGAACTAACGACGCCGGAGACCGTCATCCTGGAGATGGAAGCGGTCGACAAAACAGATGCCGCGGGGCAGCTCGCGGAAAGGCTGTACGCCGCCGGGCGCATCACGGACCTTGAAGGCTTCCTCGAAGTCGTCAACTCCCGTGAGCACCAACTTGCCACCGGGCTGCCGGGCGGCATTGGCCTTCCGCATGCCCGCAGCGAGTTTGTCTCCCGGGTCTCCATCGCTGTTGGTGTCACGAAGTTCGGACACTCCTTGGATTTCGGCGCAAGCGACGGACCGGCCACCCTGGTGCTGCTCATCGCTACGCCCGCCAGTTCATTCTCGGACCACTTGGAAGTCCTCGCGACCTTGGCCCGCTCGCTGTCCAAGGAATCGTTCAGGGAATCCCTCCGGCGCGCCCACGATCCCGAAGTCATCGCCGAACTGATCAACTCCAGCCTGGTGTTCTTCGACCACTGATTGGGGCAGGCCCTTTCGTGTTGCGTTCCGCGCCACGTAGGGACCCTGCTGCCTCACTCTAGGGGGCAGGCCCTTTCGTGTCGCGTTCCGCGCCACGTAGGGACCCTGCTGCCCCACTCTAGGGGGCAGGCCCTTTCGTGTCGCGTTCCGCGCCACGTAGGGACCCTGCTGCCCCACTCTAGGGGGCAGGCCCTTTCGTGTCGCGTTCCGCGCCACGTAGGGACCCTGCTGCCCACTCGAGGGAAAGGACCTTTCGTTTAGCTGTTCTACAGCTTGACGAAGTACGGTTAAGGGGTGTTGAAAACCGCTCTGAAGCCCCGCTGGATCGCAGGACTTGTCTTCGCGCTCCTGCTCTCCGGGGTGTTTGTGCTGCTCAGTCAGTGGCAGTTCGGCAGATCCACCCAGAGCGACGTCCCGGTTGACGAACCCGCGGTGGAGCAAGTCAAGCCCCTTACCGGGGAATTGCAGCCTGGAACGTTCTTCCCAGGTTCGGCATCAGACCAAATGGTCAGCGCCAAGGGTAGTTACGACCCCGCCAAGCAGGTCCTTGTGGAGGGCCGGTTGCTCGCCGGGCAAAAAGGGTACTGGGTAGTGACCGCGTTTGCTGTCGACGGCGCCCCCGTCCTCCACGGCGTAGCCGCATCCGCGAAGACCTGGATCCCCGTGGCCCGCGGCTGGGTTGCCGATCCAGCCCAAGCCGGGCCGCCGCCGTCGGGCACGATTGAGCTGACCGGACGGCTCCTGCCGTCCGAGGCACCAGTGCCAAACGTCGACGCCGGAGCGGGCCGCGCGTCTGCGGTTTCGGTCGCGGAACTCATCAACACGTGGGAAGTCTCAAGCTATCCCGGCTTCGTCGCCGCTACCTCGGAAGTATCGGCGGGCAAGACCCTCGCACTTCCCGCGCAGCTGAAGCCCTTGAATATCCCGGCCCAGCCCCCCAACCAACAGATCAACTGGCTCAACCTTTTCTACTCCGTGGAATGGGTGGTCTTTGCAGGATTCGCCCTCTACATTTGGTGGCGCATGGTGGCCGATGACTACCGGCGCACCCTCGAAGAAGACGAGGAAGAGCCCGAAGACGAATTCCCGTCAGACGATTTGCCAGCAATTACCAAGCCAGAACAGGTAAAGCCATGATTGAGCCCAAACCGGCCATCCAGCCCGAACAGTCCGGAGAATCCGCCGCAAAGCCAAGCGCGGCCAAGAAACGCCGTTTCGGCGGAACGACGGCCCAGATCCGTTCGGCCCTGAAGTTCTATAAAGTCATGGCCTACCTCACCGGCACCATGCTGCTGCTCCTGTGCGCCGAGCTCGTTGCGCGCTATGTGTTCGGCGTGTATCTCTTCGCCGGCGGGACCAATGCAATCACTGGTCAGCCGTTCGGTTTCGGATTCGCCGACGCTGAGTCCAAAGCGGTCCTCGGCGGCGTCAACGTCTCCGTGGGCGTCCTGATCGTCCACGGCTGGATGTACGTGCTGTACCTCATCTCGGACTTCCGCTTGTGGTCGCTCATGCGCTGGCCGTTCACGAAGCTCATCCTGCTCGCCTTGGGCGGCGTTGTCCCTCTCATGTCCTTCATTGTGGAGAAGAAGTTCCACTCGGAGGTAGAGATGGAACTCGCCGCGAATCCGCAGGCTTCCAAGCGCTACTGACGGGCGTGTCCCGGCGGGCATTGTGAGATCGCTAACGTCGGACAGTTTCCGGGCTGATTTCGGGGCTTCACGACCGGTTTCAAGGTGCACCGGGGCATCCCGGCAAAGTAGGCTGTTACGGTGACTACTCCCACCGCACCCTTCAGTTCTGAAGCTCAGACTTCCCAGAGGCCGGTGCTGGTTGTTGACTACGGTGCCCAGTACGCGCAGCTGATTGCCCGCCGCGTCCGTGAAGCGAATGTGTACTCGGAAATTGTTCCGCACACGTTCACCACCGAGCAGCTTCTGGCCAAGAACCCGGCAGCGATCATCCTCTCCGGCGGACCTTCAAGCGTTTATGCCGAGGGTGCCCCGAGGGTTGGCGCGGACCTTTTCGAGGCCGGCGTCCCGGTCTTCGGTATTTGCTACGGCTTCCAGGCCATGGCGAATGCGCTCGGGGGCAAGGTCGCGCAGACCGGCTTGCGGGAGTACGGCGCCACCGAGGCCACCACAGTTGGCGAGGCGCGCTCCATCCTTGCGGGGCTTCCGGACTCCCAGAACACCTGGATGAGCCACGGAGACTCCGTTCATGAGGCTCCTGAAGGTTTCGAGGTCCTGGCGACCACTGCGGGCGCACCTGTGGCTGCTTTCGCGAACGAAGAGAAGCATCTCTACGGCGTGCAGTGGCACCCGGAAGTCAAGCACTCTGTCCACGGACAGCAGGTTCTGGAGAACTTCCTGTTCAACGGAGCCGGCCTGAAGCCGAACTGGACCACCGGCAACATCCTCGAAGAGCAGGTGGACCGGATCCGCCGGCAGATCGGCGACTCCAAGGTCATCTGCGGCCTCTCCGGTGGCGTCGACTCGGCCGTGGCCGCAGCCCTCGTGCAGCGCGCCGTGGGCGATCAACTGACCTGTGTATTCGTGGACCACGGCTTGCTGCGCGAAGGCGAAGCCGAACAGGTCGAGCGTGACTTCGTTGCAGCAACCGGCGTGAAACTTTATGTCGCCAACGAGCAGGAGCGATTCCTGTCCGCCCTGGCCGGGGTCAGCGATCCCGAGACCAAGCGTAAGATCATCGGCCGCGAGTTCATTCGTGCGTTTGAGGAAGCAGAGCGGGCCATCATCGCCGAAGCTGCGTCCGAAGGTGAGAGCATCAAGTTCCTCGTGCAGGGCACCCTCTACCCGGATGTCGTCGAATCCGGCGGCGGCGAAGGTGCCGCGAACATCAAGAGCCACCACAACGTGGGGGGCCTGCCCGAGGACCTGCAGTTCGAACTCGTTGAACCGCTCCGCGCCCTGTTCAAGGACGAGGTTCGTGCCGTGGGCGCGCAGCTCGGCTTGCCACAGGAAATCGTCGGACGCCAGCCGTTCCCCGGACCCGGCCTGGGTATCCGCATCGTCGGGGAAGTGAACAAGGAACGACTCGACCTGCTTCGCAAGGCAGATGCCATCGCGCGGGCAGAACTCACTGCAGCCGGACTCGACAACGACGTCTGGCAGATGCCTGTCGTACTTCTGGCCGACGTCCGCAGCGTTGGCGTGCAGGGCGACGGACGCACCTACGGACACCCGATCGTACTGCGTCCCGTTTCCTCCGAGGACGCCATGACCGCCGACTGGTCGAGGCTCCCGTATGACCTCCTCGCCCGGATCTCCAACAGGATCACCAACGAGGTTGACGGGGTCAACCGCGTGGTACTTGATGTCACCAGCAAGCCGCCGGGAACCATCGAGTGGGAATAGTATTCTGAGTGACCGGCCCCTGTCCCAGGGGCCGGTCACTTTGTATTTCCCCTGAAATCAGGGGTAATTTGCCTTTCCACCAGTGTTGCGGTGCGGACTGCCGGTCGATTCCCGCTACCCTCGAAAGTATGCCGATTTGGTCCAAGTCGTCTCGAGCTATAACAGAAAAGAAGGCAGCGGTGTCAGTAGGTCAAAGCCACGAAGAGAGCTCCGTAGAGCTCCGGAAATGGCTGTCCGGGCTCAAGCCCGTGACTGGCGCAGACACCATGCTGCGCTTCGTCAAGACGCCGGAAGGGTCGATAGACCTTAGCAACGGCCACCCCTCAGGCCTGGCACAGCTCCTCGCCGGGCGTCGAACCCGGCTTTCCACTCTGATCCGGGATCGCCAGCAGTATCTTGTTGCCGCGCGTGCCGCCAGGAATCTTCGTTCCAAGATTTTCGAACTGGGAAACGACCGGGGGATCGACGCCGGTTATCTGTCCTGCGGCACGGTCGTGTGGACGTCGGCGGTCGGAGGAAAACCCCAACGAGTCTCCGCGCCTGTTATGTTGGCCGCCATCTCACTCACGGCGCGGCCGGGCGAAGACGACTACGAGCTGCAACTCACCGAGCAGGCGGGCATCAACCCCGCGTTGGTCCGGCACTTGAAGACCGTCCACGGAATTGTCTTTGACGTCAACGCCGTGAGCCGCATGGCGTACAACACCGCGCGGCTTGATCCCCAACCGGTCCTTGAGCGACTGGCCACCTTGGTACAACCGATCCACGGTGCCGAGGTAACCCCCAATCTGCTCATAACGACGTTGGCGGATCTGTCCGGGAACTTGGAAGACCCCTGGATCAACGAGAACAGCAGCGTCGTGGCCTCCCTTTTTGAAGCGGCCAACGGCGGGGACGTGGAACCCGAACCCATCAAGTCCGGACGGTTCCCGAGCCTCGACGAGCGCGACCCCGCCGAAGAATCGCTGCTCCTGGATGCGGACTCGGATCAGCAGTACGTCGTGGATGCCGTGCGGGCAGGCGATTCGCTGGTGGTGAGTACCCCGCCAGGCAGCGGTCAGACCCAGACGGCCCTTAATGCCATCGGGGCCATCGTCAACGAGGGAAAATCGGTGCTTGTAGTGGGCGACCGGCGGGCGAGCCTCAACGGTCTGGCGGCCCATTTTGAAGCCCTGGGCCTTGAATCGATGCTGTTCAGGCCGGGCAATGGTGCCACGCCCCAGCAGCTCAAGGGCCAGCTGGTCAGCGCGATCATCCGCAACGAAAAGTCGCTGGAGCCGCAACTTGGGAATCTCCACAAGACCCTGACCGAGCACCGCCATGCCCTCATGGACCATGTCGCGTCTTTGCACAATGTACGCCAGCGCTGGGGATGCTCGCCCTATCAGGCAATGCAGTCGCTCGCGGAGCTGACCTCGATCCAGCCTGCCCCCGCCACGACGGTGCGCTTGAAGCGCAGCGTGCTGGACAATATCAAAGACCGGGCTGAGCTGGCTGAAAGACTCCGACGCGCTGCCGAGCTTGGCAGTTTCAGCCGTGCATCGACGTCGAGCCCCTGGTACGGGGCGCGTCTGGTCACCCGCAAGGAGACCGAGGAAGCCCAGCAACTGGCCAGTGGTGCCGCCGAACAGCTTCCCCGGTTGCGCGAGCGGATGAACCAGGTTGCGGAGCACTCCGAAATCCGGCTTGGGGCGAACTTCGCCGAATGGGGCGCGCAGCTTGAGCTCTTGATGGCGGTACGGGAGAGCTTGGACAAATTCACCCCGGATATTTTTGACCGGCCAGTCCACGATCTGATTTCGGCCACCGCTACCTCCACTTGGCGTCGTGAGCGGGGAGTCGAGATGCCCTCGATGCAGCGCTCCCGCTTGCGTCGCGTGGCAAAGGAGTATGTCCGGCCCGGTGTCCACATTGCGGATCTCCACAGCTCCTTGGCGCTCGTTCAGGAACAGCGGGCGCTGTGGGCCCAGTACGCGACCACACAGCGCCATCCGGCAGTGCCCTCCGGACTGGCGGACCTGGGCGCCAGCTACCGCGAACTGGACCGGGATCTCCGCCGTCTGGGGGATTGCCTCAAACACACTGCCGGCGGCGGCGACCTCCACGCGACCCGTTACGAAGATCTCATGCAGCGTCTTGAGCGCCTTGTGGCCGACACGGGAACCCTGGAAACGCTCCCGGAGCGCACACTTCTGGTCGAGAATATGCGCGAGCATGGACTCGCCGAGCTTCTCGCTGACTTGGCCGAACGCGAAGTGCCTGCCGAATCCGTTGCCGCGGAACTGGACCTTGCCTGGTGGCAGTCCGCCCTGGAGGCGATGATCAGCGGTGACGACTACCTCGCCATGTCCGACGGCGATTCCCTCCGCCGTCTCGAAGCGGAGTACCGCCTGGCAGACCACGCGCACATTGCCAGCGGAGCCGCCCGGCTGCGTTGGAGACTCGCCGAAATGTGGCGGGCCGGAATCGCTGAACATCCTCGCCAATCGGACCTCCTGCGGAACCTGATCAAGGATGGCCGCGTTACCCTCTCGGCGCTCAGTGCCCAGGCGCCTGCCCTTGTCTCCCGCTTGGTTCCCGTGTGGTCCATCAGTCCGTACCTGCTGACCAGCCTCTTGCCTGCAGAGCAGAAGTTCGATGCGGTGGTGATTCTCGATGCCGAGAGCACATCCTTGCAGGCTGTACTGCCGGCCATCGCCCGGGCCCAGCAAGTGGTTGCCTTTGGCGACGCGAAGACCGCCAATGCCCGTACCTTCAGCGTTGCCGTGGAGCCTCCCATGGCCGGTGCCGCCAGCCAAGACACAGTAGACAGTGCTTTCAGTGCCTTGGCCCGGGTCCTGCCCACGTGGCAGTTGAACTGGGTGTATCGCGCGGTTGACGAAGATCTCGTGCTCCAGCTGAGCAAGAACTACTACAACGGCGGCCTGCGTCGGCTGCCGGACGGCCAATCTGTAACAGGGCTGGACCGCTCGGTGGTAGTTGAGTACATCCCGGATGGTACCGGCCTGCCCGGGGCGGATCACGAAGGGGTTGAATCTGTCGCCGCCGAAGTGAACCGTGTTGTTGACCTGGTGTTTCAACACGCCAGCCTTAGGCCGCGGACCTCGCTCGCCGTGGTCACCGCAAGCCTGCGCCATGCCGCAAGGATCGGCGAAGCCATCAGGCTCCAGCTTCCTAACTATCCGCTGTTGTCGGGTTTTTTCAACGCCGGTGCAGAGTCCTTCCGCGTGGTGGATTTGGAGCGCGCGCAAGGACTGGTCCGCGACCACATCATCTTCTCCCTGGGCTTTGGGCGCACTCCGCACGGCCGGGCGCTGCACAGTTTCGGACCCCTGTCCGTCGAAGGCGGGCGAAACAAATTTGCCTTGGCAATGACCCGCTCCCGGAGATCGTTGCATGTCCTGAGCTGCTTCCGTCCGGAGGACCTCGACCTGGACAGGTTGGCTCACGGCGCCGTTGATTTCCATGAACTCCTTGACCGCGAACTCTCCGGGAATTCGGATCTGGGAACACCGGCCACCAGGGCCGCGGCCAGCGAGCAAGCCCTCGGAGAGGATCCCTTGGTAGCGGATCTGGGCGAGCGACTCCGTGCCCGCGGAGCCCGGGTGTGGCACCACTATGACGGAGCCTTGGACATCGCTGCGGCGGCCGATCCCGTGCACACCATAGGCCGGGATGACACCGAAATGCCCACTCCGGTGGCCATTGAGTCGGATGGCACGGAACGATACCGCCGCATGAGTGTCAGGGAGCGCAGCAGGCTCCGGCCCCAGCTCCTCGAACGCCTTGGCTGGCGTTACATGTCCCTGTGGACCATCGAAGTATTCACGGATCCCTCGTCCTGCGCTGATCGCATCGGCTCCTATCTGGGACTGGAGAAGCCGGTAGCACCCTCGTATGGTGCCGTCCAGGATGGATTCCTGGACATCGATGTTGAACAATTGGAACTGAACAGCCAGGCGGACCCGGCCGCGGCCGGGCCTGGCGGTACGCAAGGCCTTGGCTCGGGACCGGCCATCTCCTAAGGAAGCGCAATGGCGGAAAGCAAAAGCCCTCAATCCAAGCACCCTGCGGACACCGGTGCCGATGCGGTAGGCGTTGACACCGAGTTGGACGAGCAGGAGAAAACAAAAGTGAAGCCCGTGCCGGAGCGGAAGCAGGCGGGAGAAAGCATTCTGCCCAAGAAAGCCTCCGAAGATGATCCACGCCGTTGGGGTGATGAGCCCGGCTACGACCACGACGCCTGGCTGAAGGAGCAAAGGCCCCCGCACTGGGGCTGAGCGTTCCATCATGGTCGTGACTCTCCGGCCGAGGTCTGGATCTGCCGCTTGTCAGGGGGATTGACGAGGACAAAGAACAGTTTCCCGCGAGTCGAAGCTCCGGCGAGAATTTCGGCCTGTTGCGGAGTGGCAGCGACAACCACGAGGCCGTCCGCCTCGTTCGTGCCCAACCATTGGCTGGCCTTGCCTCCTTGCGCTGACGTCCACAGAACCGGGACTGCAGCTGCCAGGAGCTCGGATTTCTTGCCGGGCCCGTCAAGTCCATCGGTTGCGGTGAGCACAACGTTGACCAACTGGCCCGGCGAAATGAGCTGAATTGAAGCGGGATCGGCCATGCGAAGCGGAACGGCCGCCGTCGCGGGTGCGGTGCCGGTCAGCAGGCCCGGTCCCAGAAGTTGGGCGTCCGTGGGGATCTGCCCCTTCTGCAGGGGCGAGGCAAGCTGCTTCCCGCCATATCCAGCCCGGGAGGTGAGTGCGCCGGCTGGAACTCCATCAGGAAGGACTTCGAGGGGTTTGAGGTCGGAATCCGTCAAAGTGGACCCGGCAGGAAGATCCCGCGCGGCGGCCAGGACCGTGGCTCGCTCCTCCGAAGCGGGAGTCAGTTGATGGACGACGATCCCGACGGCCACGCATAGCAGGAGAGTCACTGCGAGGCGGCGGTTGCGGTTCAACCAGTTACCGAAGCTGCGCTGCCTGGATTGTCCTGCGGCAGCGCCCAGGTGCCCGCCAGCCTTGAAGGGACCAGCCTGAAGACGGCGGGTGCGGACCCTGTTGATCGGCGCGAGGAGTTTATCGCGCGGAATCGACGAAGGTCCGGCAGACGTGGAGCCTTTGGATACGTTCGGGGTTGCTGACATGGTGCCACGCTAACCGGGCACGCAGGCCCGTGGCAGGGCAACGTTGGGCTATGTGGAAAACAGTCAGCTATGTGGAAAACCGAGGGCAGTTGGAAACCGCAATCAGCTCGCGGCAGCAGCCGGAACCGATGCTGGAGCGGGAGACGCAGCTGGTGCGGCGGGAGCGGCCGAAACGGTGCTTCCCTTGGAGTCCCGGGAGTCGGTGCGGTAGAAGCCCGATCCCTTGAAGACGACGCCCACGCTGTTGAACTTCTTGCGCAACGACCCTTGGCATTCAGGGCAGTCGGACAGGGAGCTGTCCGTGAAAGCCTGAACGATGTCAAAGGCATGTCCGCAGTCTTTGCAGGCATAGGCATATGTGGGCACTGGTGATCCTCCTCCGGGACGAACTACAGGTCCGGTGCTGCCGAGAAGGATTGTTCCCTCTATTAGCAGTCCCAGGGCCTGAGTGCCAATTCTATCATCCGGAGCCGGGGCCGCTACCACGGAATGTGGCGGAGTAGACAGGCAGGAAACCCCGGTCAATCGACCGGAACCAGTCGGATGATCCGATGGGGGGTCAGTGCCTCCGCCACGGGCTTGTCGAACGGTTCGGCCGGGATCGTCCCCGCGGGCAGCACTTCGTCGTCATATACAACGGCGACAGTCGGCGGACGCTGCCCGTCGGCGTCGAGCTTGTCGAGGAGCCGGTCGTAGTATCCGCCCCCTTGGCCGATACGGTTTCCGCCTTCATCGACGGCGGTGGCCGGGAGGAAGATTCCAGCCGCATCCTTGATGACGTCACTTTCGAATCGTTCGCCCAGGGGTTCGTCAATCGGGGCGTACTTCGAGCGGACAAATGTTGTCTCTGGTGTCCAATAGACCCAGCTCAGACGCCGTTCCGGTTCACAGACGGGAAGAAGGATCCTGTGCCCGGCGGCATGGAGCGCCGCAAGCAAGGGCATCGTCGGCGGCTCGGCGGCCACTCCGACATAGGCCGCGAAGGTCGCCGGTTTCCCCTGGGCGACGGCATCCGCCCATTCGACGCCTCGGCGTGCAATCCTCGTTCCAGCATTAGCGCGCTGTTGGACGGTCAAGGCGAGCCGGCGCTGCCGGTTGTCCCGTCGGATATCGTCTTTCAAAGTCATCTTTGCTCCAGTTCTGACTGCTGCGGCTCGAGACCGGGGAAGGAACGGCGGGTTCCCTTCTGTCCGCTCCGGGTTCGTTTTGCCCAATGTCCAGCTCCTTCCGTTAGATTAGTCCGGTGACTTCCAATAGCTGCGCCGTCCGCAAGGCCGTGATCCCCGTTGCGGGGCTCGGTACCAGATTCCTGCCGGCTACAAAGGCCATGCCCAAGGAAATGCTGCCGGTCGTTGACAAGCCGGCCATCCAGTACGTGGTTGAGGAGGCCGTGGGCGTTGGCCTCAACGACATCCTGATGATCACGGGACGCAACAAGCGCGCATTGGAGGACCACTTTGACCGTGTCCCCGCGCTTGAAGCGACCCTTGAGGCCAAGGGAGACATCACAAAATTGGACTCGGTGCAGGCTACCAGCAACCTCGGCGATATCCACTACGTTCGTCAGGGCGACCCCAAGGGACTGGGGCACGCAGTGTTGCGTGCAAAGCAGCACGTCGGGTACGAACCGTTCGCGGTTCTTCTCGGTGACGATCTGATCGATGCCCGCGACACTCTCCTCAGCGACATGATTGAGGTCCAGCAGAAGACCGGCGGATCCGTTGTCGCCCTCATTGAGGTGGAGCCCGCCCAGATCAGTGCCTATGGCTGTGCCGACATCGAGGATATCGGTGAAGACGGTTACGTCCGGATCAAGCAGCTTGTGGAAAAGCCAGCCGCAGATGAGGCTCCATCCAACCTTGCCGTGATTGGCCGCTACGTGCTTCACCCCGCCGTATTTGACGTCCTTGAGCACACCGAACCGGGACGGGGCGGCGAAATCCAACTGACGGATGCCCTTCAAGTCCTGGCCGCCGGGCAGGGCGAAGGCCGCGGCGTCTATGGAGTGGTCTTCCGCGGCCGTCGGTACGACACCGGAGACAAGCTCAGCTACCTCAAAGCCTGCGTCCAGCTGGCCTGCGACAGCGAAGACCTCGGTCCCGGTCTGCGTGAGTGGTTGCCTGGCTTCGCCGCCGGCCTCAGCAAGTAGCCCATTGTGTGGGGGGCGGCCATTTGGCCGGTGACGCTCGAGTGCGGGGACCTCATCTTGCGTCCCATTCATTATCGGGACAAGAAGGAATGGACCGAAGTCCGCTCGCGCAATAGTGATTGGCTGGCGCCTTGGGAAGCCTCCAACCCGGCCCCAGGTGGTCGACTACCGAACTACCGGCAGATGGTGGCTTCCCTTAACGCGCAGGCTCGTCAAGCGAGTGCCCTTCCGTTTGTGATCACGGAGCGTATTCCCGGGTTCCCGGAGCCCAGGATCGTCGGGCAGCTGACGGTTTCCTCGATTATGTGGGGATCGGCCATGACGGCCACGCTTGGCTACTGGGTCGACCAGGCTCGGGCCGGTCGTGGAATAGCTCCCACTGCGGTTGCCATGGCGACCGACCATTGCTTTGAGGCCCTTGGACTGCACCGTATGGAGATCAACATCAGGCCCGAGAACGGGCCGAGCCTACGAGTCGTCGAGAAGCTGGGATTCCGCGACGAAGGCCGTCGTGAGCGATTCCTTCACATCAACGGAGAGTGGGCTGACCACCGGAGCTTTGCGTTGACCTCGGAGGAGGTCCCCGGAGGCTTGCTGGCTGCTTGGCTGAGACGCGGAGCCAACTAGTTCGTTCGGGTGAATGAGAGTCGGTAAATCCATTGATTTGCCGACTCTCCGACGACACACCGGGGGCAATGCGGTGGCCTCTGCGTATTTGCTTCTACGGTTTTGATTGTGGACTTCCCTCTCAGCAGCTCGGTGATATTGGTCATTGCTGTCGCGCTGTGGATTGTTTGGGTTGCGCCATACATACTGCGGAATCGTCGCCACCATGTCCCAGTGGCCGGTGACATCCCAGCGGATGTTATCGACGAAGACGCTCATGAACTGCAAGCCGGGGTGGTTCTGTCAATCACCCCTCGGCAGGAGAAAGCAATGGAAACCATGCAGAGCACCGCAACCGCATTGCCCGAGGTATCGGCTGACGCCGGCGAACGGCGTGATGCTGCATCGGATGCAGCGGTCTTCAAAGTCAGATATGGGCGCTGCGCTCTTGCTCTCGCCGGCCTCCTCCTTCTGCTCGCGGCAGCCGTTTCCGGCGTGCTGCGCATCCTTGGCCTCGTTTCGGGCTGGCTGCCAGTGGTATCCATCGTCGGCGTGGTGGGGACCGTCTTCCTGCTTCGCGCGCTGGCCATCAGGGACCGCCGGGCGAAGATGAACAGGGCCTTCCGCAGCGCAATGGGTCCCACAGTTGAGAGTCCCCGCGTGAGTCCTCCGTCATCGGACCGCCCGGCTACCAAGATCTTCGACGCGGAAGCCCATGCCCGTGAGGCGACGCGCCTGACCGCCGTCGAACTTCGTCAGGCGGCCCTCAACGTTGCTGTCGCCGCTGGCGACAACACGGTCCGGTTTACGGCGGAATCCAAGGAATCTGAATGGCAGCCGGTGGACGTTCCCAAACCAACATACGTCGACGCCGCCAAGGCGCCCCGGCCGGCACCCGAACCCCTCGACCTGCCTGAGGCTCCCAAGCCCCTCGGCAAGCCGACATTGAAGCCGGCCAGCGCGCCTTCCACGGGCCCGTCGGTCCAGGCGCAGCACGGGAAGCCTCAGAGCGCCCTCAGCAACCTCGACGACGTTTTGCAGCGCCGCCGGGCATAGCCTCCCTTGACTACTGTCTGCGTCGCAGGGGGCACGGGACAGGTGGGCCGTGAAGTCGTCCGTGTGGCGCTCGACGCCGGACTTGATGTGACGGTCCTGAGCCGCCGCCCGCCGTCGGGCACCTCACCAGTCCATCACGACGGCGCCCGCTACTTTCAGGCTGACGTCACCACAGGCGCCGGGCTGGCGGAAGCCCTGCAGGGCGCCGACGTCGTGATTGATTGCTTGGAAGGGCAGTTCGGGAAGGCCCGCAAGAATTTCGCCGACGGCGGCGCGCGCCTGCTCGCCGCGGCGGCCGGTGCCGGTGTCCGCAAGGCGGTTCTCCTCTCGATCATCAACTGCGACCAGAGCAACGCGGCATTCTATGTCTCCAAAGCCCGGAAAGAACGGGTGTATGAACGGTCGGGTCTTGAGACGGTGGTTGTGCGGGCCACCCAGTTCCACAGCCTCGTGACGGCGGTGTTCCAAGCCGGGGCGAAGGTTCGCCTCATCCCGGTCTTCAAGGGGGCACGCTTTCAAACGATTTCACCGTCAGATGTGGCGTCCGAGTTGCTGACCGAAGCGGTGGGGGAGCCTTCAACAGAGCGACACCGGACACGTACCATCGGCGGACCGGACATCCGGACCATGCGTGAACTCGCTGAGATCTGGCAAAAAGTTACGGGACACGCCGGGCGGATCGTGGAGCTGCCGTTGCCGGGAGCGATGGGTAAATATCTTCGGAACGGACTGAATTTGGTGCCAGACCAGCGGACGGGAACAGACACGTTCGAGTCTTGGTTGGCAAAGCGCGAAGATAGTTTGTAGCCTAGGGACACTGGCAACGCACGGTTGACCAGGGGCTATAGCTCAGTTGGTAGAGCGCTTCGTTCGCATCGAAGAGGTCAGGGGTTCGAATCCCCTTAGCTCCACAGTGAAGGCCCTTTGACCTGCGGAAACGCTGGGTGGGAGGGCCTTCGTCTTGTCTAGCGTGGGGTGTACCCATCGTTTACTCATCGTTTTGGCGTTGAAAACGTATGGATGGGCATGAGCACTGGTGGCGTATTTCGGTAGCTGTGGTTCGCGGTGTTCCATACGAAGGTGAGTGGTGCAGCCATGGCATTGGGCAGCTTGGGATGCGGTTGAACGCCACCGCATCCCACCGCGGGGCTGACTGGCTTCTACCTGGTGGGGCCCTCAGGGTGTTCTTGGCCGCCGAACTGCTCAAGCGCTTTTGCGAGGTCAGGGGATTCCGTTGCTTTGGCTATGTAGTGCTTCTCAGCGATGGCAGTGCCCGAGTGACCGAGCTGGGCTGCGGCGTGTTTGGAGTTGTATTCGCGGTCGATCAATGTGGCAACTGACTTTCGGAAGACGTGGGGTGTCACCCATTCGTATGCGGAGCCGGACCGCGCGTCCCGCCATTGGCGCCGGAAGTTGTTCGGATTGCGCACGGTTCCCGCTGAGGATGGAAACAGCATGGCGTCGTTTGCTGAGGTGGCCATCCGGGCGATGTTGCGGTTCTCCTCGCCGGCGCCGTTGGCGTTGCCGAAAACCACTTCGTCGATCCGCTCGGGGTCCAAATCCGGCGTGCGCTTCACGGCCTCGCGCACTACGTGGGCCGCGAGGTCATCCGGGCGTACCCCGGCAGGCCGGAGCCGAACTTCCCGAAAGGCGAACGGCGTCGTACACAATAGCCTGATTCATGGTTCTTCCTTCGTTGGCGCGAACAGAGGTTGCGGGGTCTAGGCTGCCGCAGCCGCGGCCCTGCGCGGAGTCGGCTGGTACGCCAGGAACTTCCAGGTCTCGCCCTCTTTGATCCATACCGAGAGTGCACTGTTGGCAAGTGTCTTGTGGGTTCCGTTGACGGTGAGGTCCGAGTTCATTTGTCCCAGGACGAGCGCGGTGTCCCCAATCAGGACGATGTCTTCGATGGGATGGTCGATCCGGTGGTACCTGTAGAAACCCTTGCGAAGCTTCTCCAGGTAGCTGCTCAGCGTGTCACGATCACCCAGCGAATGGGTGTACACGAGGCGCTGGTGGCACAGGCTCTCGAAGGCGTCGTAATCACCATCGACCACGGCTTGGTAGCGCTTTTCTTCCAAGGCTACGATCTTGTCTTTCTCGGCTTCAATGGCGTTATCCACGGAGCACTCTCCTTGCTCAAAATGTTGGCGACTATAGGCCAGGAGTCTGATTCCGCCTGCTATCCACGCCCAACGCTGCTTCTTCACGACGTTGAGCCGGGCTTCGTTAGGGAAAGCCGAACCTGAGCTAATGATTCTTGGCCCAGCTTCATTCCACGGTAAGGGGCAGCAGGCTTGGCCGTCAACTGATAGTTGACACAATTCGCGGGACTGGTTGCGCGACAGGGCCTGCGTCCAGCATCCTCTTACCGCGTATTCGGCAGAATAACGGCCTTAATCGGTAGGAGAACGCGTTTTCTAAGCACTCCTCCGTGATCCGTTGGCCGACGGCGGTGGTTTACGGGAATAGTGCACGTGTAATCTTTTACTTGACACCTGTGTGTTGGATCACTTAACGTCGTCCTCGAACCAATCAAACGGAATGAGGTCAACGTGGTCCTTAGTACCGAGGTCCTGCTTTCTGTGAGCAGGATCAGCAAAAGCTTCGGCGGGGCGAAGGCGCTCAACGACGTTTCGGTGGACTTCCGGGCGGGCGAAGTGCACGCGCTGCTGGGAGAAAACGGTGCCGGAAAGAGCACCCTGGTCAAAGTGATAGCCGGTGTAGTTACCGCCGATACCGGCGAGGTGACATTCCCGGGAGGCTTCGAATCAACTGATGTCGCCATGGTGTTCCAGGAACTCTCAGTGATTCCCGAGCTCTCCGTCCGGGACAACATGGCTCTGAGCATGCGCCGGACCTCAGGTCTTCTGGTGCGCAGGGAAAAACTGCAGAAACGGATGCAGTCCGCGCTGACTTCTGCGGGTCTTGAAGACCTCGATCTGGACATGCCCGTGGAGGCATTGCCGCTGGCCAAACGCCAACTGCTTGAGATCGCCCGCGGGCTCGTCGCCGACGCCCGCACCCTGATCCTGGATGAGCCCACCGCCACCCTGTCCGACATTGAAATCTCACGCGTTCATCAAGTTGTCAGGTCGCTTGTGTCAGGCGGACGGTCGATCGTCTACATCACCCACCGGATGGGCGAAGTCTTCCGGCTGGCAGACCGGATCACCATCATGCGTTCCGGCAGCGTGGTGGCCAGCGGCCCGACGGCCGAATTCACGATGGATTCGGTTGTCACGCACATGCTGGGCGAAGAACACGCAGCGGGGGAGGCAATCCACGTCGCGGAAAACTTTGCCCCGGAAAAGCGCAGGAGGCTGAACGTGCGCGGACTGGCCTCCGGGCACCGCTTCTCGGACGTCTCTTTCACCGCACAGGCCGGGGAAGTCACCGCACTCTTTGGCCAGATAGGCTCCGGAGCTGATGACGTTGTTCGAGCCCTGGTCGGCCTCATCCCCGTGACCGCGGGGGACATTCAACTCAACGAGATTCAACTCTCAGCCCTGACAAGACCAAAGTCCCAGAAACACGGAATTGCCTACGTTTCCGCGGACCGCGTCCTGGAGGGTGTCTTCCTCAGCGGCAGTGTCGCCCAGAACGTCAGCTCGGGCGCACTGGCCGGCGTGAGCCGGCTGGGCACCATCAGGACAGAACTGGAAACGAAACTCGCCCGCTCCATCGCCTCAAAGGTGGCCTTCGACCCGTCACGCATCCGGGTTCCCGTCGGATCCCTCAGCGGCGGCAACCAGCAGAAGATCGCAATCGGCAGGGCCCTTGCCACTCAACCCGACGTTCTGGTCCTGAACGAGCCAACCCGTGGCGTGGACATCGGTGCCCGCGCGGAAATCTATCGCGCGCTACGGCAGCTTTCCGCGAACAACGTCATCGTCATCGTTTATTCGAGCGACATCGTAGAGCTTCGCGAACTGGCCGACCGTGTCATCACCATGTTCCGCGGCCGCACGGTCAGCAGCCACCGTACGACCGATGTCAAGGACTCCCGGATCCTCACCGAAATCCTTCATGGAGCCAAAGCATGAACACTAAAATCGCGACACGGTCGACAGAGCAAAAGCCGGCAGCACCGGCCAGACCCCTCGCTGCGACCATCAAACGGATCACGACGGACAGCTCAGCCATCATCGCCGTGACCACCGTCCTGTTGTTCATCCTTGCTTGCATCTTCGTCAACGAGTTCGCCACGGTCACCAACCTGCGTGCCCTGTTCCTCTCAGTTGCCCTGGTGGGAATTGCCGCGGTCGGCCTGAGCATCATCACCATCGTCGGCAGACTATTCGCCCTGTCCGTCAGTGCGATGGTCGCGGTGTCCACCATCGTCTTCGCCTCCCTCCTTCACACCGGTCCATGGAGCGCCATGGCGGCCGCTGTCCTGTTCGGGGCCCTCGCCGGTGCAGTGCAGGGGTTCTTCGTTGGGCGCCTCGGCACCGACCCCATCGTCACCACCATCGCAGCCGCAGCGATCCTCATTGGCATCGCGCAAATCATGACCGGTGGACGCAACGTGCAGGGCACAGGCGACGCCAGCGTCTTCGGGCAAACCATCTTCGGCGTCATGCCCGTCCAGGTGCTTGCCTTCTTCGTCCTCACAGCTCTCGCCTGGTGGATGCACCGCTACACCGTGCTGGGCCGGCAGGTAACCCTCGTTGGCCTGAACGAAAAAGCAGCCCTTGTTTCAGGAATGCGCGCCTGGCCGGTGGTCCTGTTTGCCTTTATCGCCTCGGGCGCCATGGCAGGCCTGGCCGGCGGACTGCTGTCCTCCGAGTCGGGGCAAGGAAACCTCCAGCTGGGCGGCACTTTTGGCTTCGACGCCATCACAGCTGTCGTTGTCGGCGGCGTCAGCGTCAAAGGCGGAACAGGCAATCCCGTCGGGGCCGCAACCGGGGCCGTCCTCGTCGGCCTGCTCGGCAACGCACTGGTCCTGCTCGGGCTCAGCTACGAAGTCCAGCTCATCTTCAAGGGCGTCCTCGTCCTGCTGGCCGTCGTAGCAACCGGCATCGCATCCAACCGTCAATCAGGAAGAAAGCGCTGATCCCGTGATCAAACTCTATTGGCACTTCCGGACACTGCTGGCATGGTCGCTGGCAATCCTCGCATTCATCGCCTTCACGGTAACCAACCCGGCCTTCATCAACACCGGCAACCTCTACTCTCTCCTGCAGTCCTTCGCCGTCCTGGCTCTGGTCGCAACCGGTCTTGCGATCGTCATGATCGCCGGTGAATTCGACCTCTCCATTGCCGGGAGCATTCCTTTGGCCGGGCTCATCGCGGTCAAAGTAGGTGAAACCGCCGGGATTCCCCTCGGTGTGGCTGCCGCGGTCAGCGTCGCCGTCGCCGTGGGCACCCTGAACGGCTGGCTGACTGCCCACTACGCCGTACCGTCCCTGGCCGTCACAGTGGGAACGCTGGTGCTGACCATTGGTCTGGGTTTCGCCGTGGCCGGCGGCAAGATCGTCACCCTCAGCGACTTTGAACCCGGGCTCTGGCTGGACCAGGCCGTCGCCGAAATCATCGCGCCCCGTGCACTGATCTACCTGGTTCTCGTCATTGCGGCGGGTTGGTTGATGGCCAAGACGTGGTTCGGCATGAAAATCCGTGCCGTCGGGAGTGATCGCCAGCGCTCCGCAGCGTCCGGCCTTCCGGTGACCCATGTCCTGATCCTGGCGTTCGTTGTCTCCGGTCTTTTCGCCGGAGTGGCAGGCGCCCTTCAGGGACTGACCCTGGCATCAGGGGCGCCCGGATCAGACGAAGCGACCCTCCTGCAGGCCGTCACCGCAGCAATCATCGGCGGTGTCGCGCTGACCGGAGGTAAAGGCAACATCCCCGGTGTCGCCGCCGGAGCGATGCTGCTCGCAGTGGTCGGCAACGGGCTCAGCCTCCAAGGCACATCAACCGCCATCATCCAGCTCATCAACGGCGGCATTCTCCTCTTCATTGTCGTCATCGACCGGCCACTAAACCGCATCGTCAACAAGTCAGTGGAAAACACCATGACGGCATCCAAGCACCCCGTATCAACCACCCACTAAAGGACTCCCAATGAAAACCACCTCAATGAAGAGACTGGCCGTCGCCCTCTCCCTCTCCTCTGCGCTCTTCCTGGCAGCCTGTGGATCGACTCCGACCGCTGCCCCGAACGCCAGCGGCGGGTCTACCGACGTCAAAGGCAAGAAGGTCACCCTGCTGACCGTCGCCCAAAGCTGCGACTACTGCGCCAAACACACCGAAGAATTCAAAAAGGAAGCTGAGGCCGCCGGTATTCAGGTGACGGTCGTCGTCAACGACTTCAACGCCGCCGAACAGGCCCAACAGGTCAACCAGGCCATCAGCACCCACCCGGATGCCGTCGTATTGTGGCCCGCCGACGCGACAGCCATCATGCCCTCCCTGCAGCGGCTCAAGCAGTCCAAAATCCCCGTGGTCGTCACCAACTCCCACCCACAGTCCGACGACGACAACCTCTGGAACACCTTCACCGGGCCTGATGACTATGCCAACGGCCAGGAGGCCGCCAAGGCCATGATCGCCGGTTTCAAAGAGAAAGGCTTCGGCGACTCGGGCTCGGTCGTTATCGTCGAAGGTGTACCCGGAACCCCGCCGGCCATCAACCGCACCAAAGGCTTCAAGGACGAACTGGCAAAGGAAGCCCCCGGAATCACCATCGCCGGTTCACAGCCTGGCAACTGGGACCAGACCCAGGCTACATCCGCAGCTGCCAGCCTCATCACCCAGTTCGGCAACAAGAACCTTCGCGGCATCTACGCCCAGGCAGACAACATGCTCGCCGGCGCCATCGTCGCCGCTGACCGGGCCGGCCTGAAATCCACGGACCTTGCCATGGTCGGATCCAACTGCTCCATCGAGGGCTACACCGGCATTGAAAAGGGAGTCCAGTACGCATCGGTTCTGCAGAGTCCTATCGAGGATGGCGAGTTCGCCGCAAAGGCTGTCATTGATGTCCTCGAAGGCAAGAGCGTGGAGAAGAACAACTACCTGACCCCCAAGACGATCACCAAAGCCAACCTTGCTGACTGCGCCGCAGCAGTAGGCAAGTAACGGAGAAACTTCATGACTGACTGGACACTCACTCTTCCCGACCATGTCATCGTCACGGGCACGGCCAGCGGTTTGGGCCTGGAATGCGCGAAGACACTGCTGTCAGCGGGAAGCCACGTCTTAGGTGTGGACCTCGGGGACAGCCCCGCAAAGCTGAAGGACCACCCCCGGTACCAACACATTGTCGGTAACGTCGCAGAAGAGGCGACCTGGAAAGAAGTAGCCAAAACGGCCGCCGCAGGGGCCAATGGATCCCTGGGGCTGATCGCAGCAGCGGCCATCCTTGGCGTCGGCACGCTCGAGGAAGAAACGTTGGAGTCGTGGAAGCGTACATGGGAAGTGAACGTCCTCGGCAACGTCATCGCCCTCAAAACGCTCATGCCGCACCTGCAGAAAGCAGAGCACGCTTCCGTCGTCGTGGTCACCAGCGTGGACGCGCACTTCGCCGAGCAGCAGCTGGCCTCCTACGCGTCATCCAAGGCCGCCCTGACCGGAGCCGTCCGCACCATTGCTTTGGACTACGCCCGCACAGGCATCCAATTCAATCTGCTGGCACCGGGGCCCATGCGGGCGGGACTTTTTGAACGCCACCTGGCCTCGGCCAGCGACCCGGAGAAATTCCTCGCCACCCGCCAGGCACGCCAGCCCCTCGGACGGATCACCGGAGCAGACGAAGTCGCCAACTCTGCACTATTCCTGCTCTCCAAGGAGTCCTCGGCCGTCTTCGGCACGACGGTCATCGCCGATGGAGGCCTGACCACCGGTTTTGATTTCCGAACCGGCTCAGAAGGTTCCTCCGCCCATCAGAACTAAAGCACCACAGGAACACCGAACCATCGAAAGGTACTACTCATGGAACTGGAACTGAACGGCAAAAAAGCCGTCATCACGGGCGCTGCCTTGGGCATTGGCCGTGCCACCGCCCTGCTGCTCACCGCCGAAGGAGCCACGGTGGCTGCCCTGGACATAGACAAGTCGGCTCTGACCGAACTTGAGGAACTGGCCGCTGACCACCCTGGCCGGATCGTCCCGGCCGTCGTTGACTTCACCCAGGGCGAGGCAACGAACAACGCAGTTACCGAGGCCATCGCCCAGCTCGGCGGCCTGGACCTTCTCATCAACAACGTCGGCTCCGGAGCAGTTCGGACCTTCGAGCAGATCACCGACGAGGACTGGGCGCGGACCATGGAGTTAAACTTCATGAGTTACGTGCGCGCCATCCGCGCCGCCTTGCCTGCCCTGCGCGAGTCAGCGGCCCCGTGCATCGTCAACAATGCATCCGACCTCGCCCGACAGCCTGAGGCCCAGCCTGTCGACTACTCCGCCAGCAAGGCTGCCGTCCTGGCCCTGACGAAGTCCATCGCCCGCGCGGAGGGCCCGAAGATCCGGGTCAACGCCGTGGCACCAGGACCCATCTGGACACCGTTCTGGACCAAGCCGGGCGGATTTGCTGACACGTTCGCAACCCTCCACGGGATGGAACGCCAGTCAGCCGTCGAACACGAAATGAAGCTGCGCCAGCTGCCCCTGGAACGGCTCGGCACCCCGGAGGAAGTAGCACGCGTCATCGCGTTGCTTTGCAGCCCGGTGACCAGCTTCGTCACCGGTTCCGTCTGGGGCGTGGATGGCGGCAGCATCCGTGGACTTATCTAACCTTCAGCCCGACCTGGATCGGAAGGAGCACCACGTGCCCGATCACCATTCTTCAAACGAACAGGAGATCCTGTCCCTCGAAGACCGCCGCTACGAGGCCGTGCTTAGGTCTGACTTCGACGCCTTCGCTGAACTTTGCCATGAGGACCTCGTCTACGCGCATTCAAACGGGGAACGCGATGACCTGAGGAGCTACATCGACAAGTGCCGGCAGGGTGTGTACGTCTATCACCGGATCGATCATCCGGTGGAGCAGATCAAAATAGTGGGCGATGTAGCCCTCGTGATGGGAGAAATGCATGCTGATCTGACCATCCGGGGCACGCATACCACGTTGGACAACACCGCCCTGGCCGTGTGGATCCGCGTGGGTTCATCCTGGAAGCTGCTGGCCTACCAGCCGACGCCCAAGCCTGGGCAGGCTGCCCTCGGTCAGGAAGGCACAATCGCCTCCGCGGGCTCAGCTGTCTAAAGTGCATCGGACCGCAAAGCCAAAAGAGGGCCGGCGACACCCCTCGCCGGCATCTTTTGGCGTCCACCGCGTCCACGTCTTGGCAGGCGGCCCAATGCTGCGAGGAGCGTGCTCACTTGTATTCCCCCGGTTGACACTTACAAACCAAAGCTTCCGCATTGACGGCACGACACTGCGTCAGGACCGGGACGGCGCTAAGAGTGGGAGTGTTCCATCGCCCCGGAGTCCTCACCGTTCGATCCCTGTCCGGCTCTGGCCAGATCCAGGGGATGGGCGAAGCCCTGACGGCCAACCACGGCCCAGATGGCGACACAGTCTTCAGCGGAGGTGTTGCTGAGACGGTGCGGCACGTTCGAATCGAAGTTCATGCTGTCTCCCGGCCCGAGAACATCGCTGTCGAAGGCGACCTGGACGTTGAGCCGGCCGGAAAGGATGTGGAGGTACTCCCATCCGGGGTGGCGCATCAGGGCGTCCGCGGCGCAGGACTCGCTCCCGGGCCCGTACGTAACCCGTAGGAACTCGACCAAAGGGTCGGCCCGTTCCGTGAGCCGCTCCCAGCGGACGCCTCCCATGTTGATCTCGGGACGATCCCCGGCCCTCTGGATTCCCGGAATTGCCGTGCCTGCAGACGGGGCTAAGACGGAAAGGCCCGCCGGCTCGCTGACGGCTCCATCAACGGTCGCGCCATTTCGTTCCGGAGCGGGGGCCGAGTGCTCACCACTCATCAGGGTGTCCAGGGACAGCCCAAGCTCCGAAACGATGGTGTAGAGAGTTCCGATGGAAGGGACGGCACGGCCCAACTCGACCTGGGACATGAAGCTCGCGGAGATACCGACCCTGCGGGAGAGCTCCCTGAGGGATATCTTCGCCTCCGTCCTGGCAGCCCTGAGCTGACTGCCCAGCTGGGCACGACTCTCCGGGGTAACCGGTGCAGTGGCTTGAATGCTCATCCTCGGCCTTTCCGGCGATCCAACCCGGCAAAAGAGGGGACCGCTGATCTGTCTGTCCACCAAAGGGCCGGGGAACCAGCCATAAATGTACAGTGCGCGTACACATCAGTTTAGCTTCTCTACCGCATTATTGCCCAGAACTTCACAGTTATTGCGCCGGAATGGATCATGGAAGGGTGCGGAGAGGCCGAACGTAAAGTGGCATGTGCTGTATTACTTGACAGTGTGCGGTGTATCACTTTACATTTGAAGGGTGCTGAAGCCGCGTGAGCTGATAACGGCGGGGGATCTCCCAGCCAGTCGGCGCATCGGCGGAAGCTTCGGGAAGTGCCGGACTCGAAGTCGAGAACAGGCAGCACCGGAGCAAAAGTTCCACTGTGTATATCTACCTTCTAACTAGGAGCAACTGATGGTGCAGGATCGCAAAGGCGCCTCCTCATTCAAACTGAGCCGCCGCCACGTTGGCGTCGTCGTGCTCGCCGGCGCCGCGTTGGCGCTCTCCGCCTGTTCCGGCGGCGCCTCGGGCAGCGGCGGTGACAAGCCGACGGTTGGTTTCTCCGCTGGCGTCCTTGACAACCCTTTCACCGCCGGGCTCGTGGATTCCGTTGTCAGCCAGGCCAACTCAAGCGGCCTGAACATGCTTCCGGCCTCCAACGCTGAGGGCGACCCGGCAAAGCAGGTCACGGACTTCAACACGCTGATCTCCCAAGGCATCAAGGGCCTTGTGACGATTCCCCGTGACAGCGATGCGATCATCCCCGCCATCCAGGCCGCGAACGCAGCCAACGTCCCCGTCGTGACGGTGGATACCGCGGCTAACGGCGGAAAGATCTACATGAATGTCCGTGCAGACAATGTAGCCATGGGGACCAGCGTCTGCGAGCAGATGGGCAAACTCACCGGCGGGAAGGGAACAGTTCTCGAACTGCACGGTGCCCTCTCTACCACCTCGGGCTTCGACCGCGACAAGGGCTTCAGCGACTGCATGAAATCCAAGTTCCCGGGCATCTCGATTATCAAGAAAGACACAAACTGGGAGTCTGCCAAGGCCGTCGAGAACGCCCAGACCGTGCTGAGCACCTCCAAAATCGACGGCGTATTCCTTGCCAGCGACTCCGTCATGCTCTCCGGGGTCCAGACTGTACTTCAGGGCCAGGGAAAGTGGATTCCGGCCGGACAGCCCGGGCACATTCCGCTCGTGACCATCGATGGTTCAGCCGGTTCGCTGGACGCGATTCGCTCCGGCAATGTCGATGCCGTCATCTCGCAGCCGGTGGATCTCTACGGCAAGTACGGCGTCCAGTACCTGAAGGATGCGATGGCGGGCAAGGTGTACAAGGTCGGCCCGTCCGAGCACGGCAGCCAGATCGTTGACTATAAGGGAAACCTTGCAGACATGCTTCCGTCTCCGGTCATCACCAAGGCGAACGTTGACGACCAGAACCTCTGGGGCAACAAGAAGAAGTGACAGCGGTCCTTCCGGCCGGGCCAGTGCCGACTGGAACTGAACTTGGAAAGGGTGACATCGTGGTCACAGCTGATTCGCAAAATGCCATCGAGATTCGAGGGCTACAGAAGTCCTTCGGATCAACCCAGGCTCTGACAGATGCCAACCTGATCGTCCGTTCAGGTGAGTCCAGGGCCTTGCTCGGCCGGAACGGTGCCGGTAAATCAACCCTCATCGCTATGCTGACCGGGCTGATCCATCCAGACTCCGGCAGCATCCGGATCATGGGCGCAGACGGGGAAATCACCGAGGGGCCAGGGTCTGATTCGATCGCCTGTGTGTACCAGAAGAGCACGCTCGTTCCGGAGCTGACGGTCGCGGAAAACATCAGCCTTGGCGCCTACCCGCGCAAACGGTGGGGAGGCGTCGACTGGCGGGCTATCCGGCGTTCCGCGGCAGAGCAGCTCAGGGAATGGGGCTACGAGGGGATTGTCGATCGGACAGTGGCCGATCTTGAACCCCTGGAGAAAAAGATCGTGGAAGTTTGCCGGGCGCTTTCACGGGGTCCGCGGATCCTGCTTCTGGACGAACCGACCGCCGGGCTCGATGAAGGCGGATCGCACGAATTGTTCGCCCAGATCGACAGTTTGCGAAAACGCGGCGTCACTGTGATCTATGTCTCCCACCACTTGGAGGAAATCTTCAGGGTGTGTGACTCGGTCACGATCCTGCGCGACGGGCGGGACGTGCTGACGGCTCCCACGTCCGAGCTCTCCGTAAGCCGCATCGTCAATGTCATGGCCGGCGTCAGCGACGCAGAAGCAGAAGCAGCCAGGGTGGACTCCGAGAAGGCTAAGCGGAGTCCCGGGAATTTTGGCGACAAACGTCTCACGGTATCGGGCGCCGTGGTGGGATCACGCGTCTCCGACGTCAGCCTGACCATCCGGGCGGGCGAATGCGTCGGGCTGACAGGCCTCGATGGCGCAGGCCACGTCCAGCTCGCCCAGGCCATCGCCGGGCAGATCCCCCTGGATCAAGGAACCATGGAGCATAACGGGCGCCGACTCGGCACAGGCAACGTCATCGAAACCATTAACGCGGGCGTGGGATTCGTCCCGGAAGACCGCCACGTCAATGGTTATGTCCCTGAGCTTTCCGTCGAAGAAAACGCCACACTGACCATCGTGGACCGGCTCCGTGGCGCGGGTGGATTGATTAATCCGGCCCGGCGCCGCAAGCGATTCACGGAACTGTCAGGCGCATGGGCCATCAAGTGCGACGGGCCCACCCAGGCCGTCGAGGAACTCAGCGGCGGGAACCAGCAGAAAGTGGTCCTGGCAAGGGCTTTGGCCTCGAACCCGGACACCCTGGTGCTCGTGCACCCAACCGCGGGCGTTGACGTGACCGCAAAAGAATCGATCTATGAGTCCCTGCGGTCCCTGCGCGAAAGCGGCCGGTCCCTGCTGATCGTCTCGACAGATGACACGGACCTGGAAATCTGCGACAGGGTGATCGTGATGTACAAGGGCGCAGTCCACACCGAATTAAGCGCCGGCTACGAAGAATGGGAGCTTGTCAGCGCAATCCAGGGCGCGGAGGAAGCCGCATGACAACCACCGCAGGCTCCCGCACTTCTGCATCCAGCGAGCAACAAAATCAAGGAGAAGTTCCAATGTCCACGCATACTCCCACCGTTGCGGGTACGCCCACAAGCCGCCGGCCCGTCACCCTGATCGACCAGGTCCGGTCGTCCGGCTGGGCCAGGGAACTGGCACTTTTGCCGGCCATCATCGTGGCCATGGTGATCGGTGCCGTGCTGTCCCCGCAGTTCCTCACCGCGAACAACCTGCTCAACAACGTGCTGGTCACTTCTGCCGTGCTGGGGATCGTCGTCATTGCCGAGAGCATCATACTGATCTCCGGCTATTTCGACCTCTCGCTCGAATCCACGGTCGGCCTGGCGCCCATGCTGGCAGTGTGGCTGGTGCTGCCGGCCTCTGTCGGAGGCTCGGGCTGGGGATGGTCGCCGTGGGCTGCGTTTGCCGCGATGCTGGTTCTGGCCATCATTGTGGGCCTTGTCAACGGTTTCCTCGTTGGCAAGCTGAAGCTGAACGCCTTCATGGTCACCTTGGCGATGCTCACGCTTCTTCGAGGCCTGACCATGGGCCTGTCCGGGGGCAAGACGCTCTCCGGGTTGCCGGCTGAATTCCTGGCACTGGGCAACACCAAATGGTTCGGCATCTCCATCCAGATCTGGCTTTTCGTCATCTTTCTGGTGGCAGCCGCGATCTTCATGCGAAGCCACCCGGTCGGCCGCAAGCTCTACGCGATGGGCGGCAACAACGCCGCCGCAGCCGCAGCAGGCATCAAGACGCTGCGCCTCACCATCGGTATCTTTGTCGCAGGTGCCATCATTGCGGCCTTCGCAGGCCTGATGCTGACCGGCCGCATCGCATCGGTAACGGCGAACCAGGGAGACGGGCTCATCTTCACCGTGTTCGCCGCTGCTGTCATCGGCGGAATCAGCCTCAACGGCGGAAAAGGATCGATGATCGGGGCACTGAGCGGCGTGCTGCTGCTGGGTATTATCCAGAACATCCTGGTCCTGTCCGAGGTTCCTTCGTTCTGGATCAAAGCCATCTATGGACTCATCATCCTCAGCGCACTGATCTTCAACTACTTCGCCGGTTCCCGACGAACCCGCCGCGTAGTGTGACGATCATTTAGTCCGCCAATCCCCGCCGGGCAGCCGGCACAAACCAAGGAGCAAACGGAAATGACTCCACAAAATTTCGCAGGCAAGATCGCGATCGTCACGGGGGCAGCCAGTGGCATCGGCCACGCCGCGGCGGTGGCGCTTGCAGAGCAGGGCGCCACGGTCTACGGAGCGGACATCGCGGCACCAAGCAGCGACAACGCCCACGAATCCGTCCAGTGGCGAAAACTGGACGTCGCCGAAGAAGCAGGCTGGAAAGCCCTCGCCGCGGAAGTGCTCGGAGAGCACGGCCGGATCGACATCCTGGTCAACAACGCCGGTCTCGTCGGCTCCTACGACTCAATCACGGACATCGACATAGCGGACTGGCACCGGATCATTTCCGTCAACCAGACCGGCGTGTTCCTGGGCATGAGGACCGTTGCCCCGCCATGCTCGCTCAAGGCGCAGGGGCTATCGTGAATGTCTCTTCGATTTGGGGCTTGGTTGGGGCAGCCGGCGTCGCGGCATACCAGG
This sequence comes from Arthrobacter sp. 2RAF6, assembly GCF_052115205.1. NCBI lineage: Bacteria > Bacillati > Actinomycetota > Actinomycetes > Micrococcales > Micrococcaceae > Arthrobacter > Arthrobacter sp. 2RAF6. The sequence goes on from NZ_JBFRGF010000001.1 coordinate 59,904, forward strand.
CATCCAAGGGAGCCGTCACGCTCATGACCAAGAACGCCTCGGCCACCTGGGCCGGCCAGGGCATCCGCGTGAATTCCGTTCACCCGGGCCTGATCATCACACCGCTGACGGAAAACCAAGATCAGGAGATATCCGACGATCTGATCGCCAAGACCCCGATGGGCCGTGCCGGCAAGGCCTCCGAAGTGGCCGACGCGATCCTATACCTCGCCTCTGACCAAGCCTCCTACATCACCGGCGCACAGCTGGTGGTAGACGGCGGATTCACCAGCGTCTGAGGCCGCAGCATCCAACCCCATCGACTAGAAAGAGATCCTCTCATGACTACGGATTTGGGTCCCGGAACACTAACCAGCGCCGTCATCGACAGCTTCCGGAACACGCCCTACGAGCGGTTGAAGGACATCCTGACCAGCCTCACCCAGCACCTGCACGAATTCGTCCGGGACATCGAACCTTCCATTGAGGAATGGGAGACGGCCATCGATTTCCTGACCGCGACCGGTCAAAAATGCGATTCGGTCCGGCAGGAGTTCATCCTCCTGTCCGACGTGCTGGGCGTCTCCATGCTGGTCGAAACGATCAACGACGCCGAAACTCCGGACGCCACCGACTCCACCGTTCTGGGCCCGTTCCACATGGTCGAATCCCCAAAGCGCGAACTGGGCGAGAACGCCTCCCCGGAAAGCGAAGGAGACATCTGCCTGGTCAGGGGGCGCATCCTCTCTGTCACCGGTGAACCCGTCCCCAATGCCGCCATCGACATCTGGCAGGCAAACACCAAGGGCTTCTACGATGTTCAGCAACCCGGCATCCAAAGCATCGGCAACGGCCGCGGCCTGTTCACGTCCAACACCGCCGGAGAGTTCTACTTCCGCAGCGTCATCCCCAGCTATTACCCGATCCCGACCGACGGACCTGTCGGGGACCTGCTGCACGCCACTGCCCGGCACCCGAACAGGCCAGCGCACATCCACTTCATCGTCACCGCGCCGGGATTCCGGGAACTGACGACCCACATTTTTGTTGCCGGCAGCGACTACATCGACTCAGACGCCGTTTTCGCCGTGAAGCAGAGCCTGATCGCCGAATTCGTGCCCAACACCTCAGAAGCCGACGCGGCCCGCTACGGGCTCACCTCACCGTTCATGGAGGCAGTGATCGACATTGTCATCCACCCCGACCTCGTCGACCCGGACATTATCAACACCGCCGTGATGTCCCCGTCCACCGCACGGATTATCGAAGCACAGGAGAACACCCGATGAAGGATTTTCAGTACCAGGCACTTCCGATGCGCGTCCGCTTCGGAGCCGGCTCACTTGCCTCACTTAACGACGAAGTCGTCAACCTTGGCCTCAAGCGGGTCCTGGTCCTGGCTACACCCTTCCAAGCGGATATGGCCGAAAGGGTTTCGCAACAGCTGGGCGAGCTCAGCGCCGGCGTGCACGCAGAAGCAGAAATGCATGTGCCCATCGAATCAGCCCACAAAGCGCGCGAAGTAGCTGCTGCTGCCCAAGCCGACGGGTACGTTGCGGTCGGCGGCGGGTCCACCACCGGCCTGGGCAAGGCCATCGCGCTGGAGTTCGGCCAGCCCATCATTGCCGTACCCACAACCTACGCCGGCTCCGAAATGACGCCCGTATGGGGCCTGACCGCCGACGGCGAGAAAAAGACCGGACGCGACTCCAAGGTTCTGCCCACCAGTGTCATTTACGACCCCGAACTCACCGTGTCCCTCCCGGTGAAAATGTCCGTCACCAGCGGATTCAACGCCATCGCCCACGCCGTGGAAGCGCTGTACGCGCCGGACGGTTCGCCCATCATCTCCCTGATGGCCGAGGAGGGCACACGCGCCCTCCTCGAAGCGATGCCAAAGATCGTCGAAAACCCGTCCAACATCGACGCGCGCTCCAATGCCCTGTACGGGGCCTGGCTCTGCGGAGCTACTTTGGGTGCGACAACGATGTCCTTGCACCACAAGTTGTGCCACACGCTCGGCGGGACCTTCAACCTTCCCCATGCCGAAACCCACACAGTGGTGCTGCCATATGCCCTGGCCTACAACGCCCAGCACGCCCCGCAGGCGGTCGCGGCCCTGCAGCGCGCCACCGGGGCAGACAACCCGGCGGCCCACTTCCGGAAACTAAGCCTCGCCCTCGGCGCACCGTCGTCCTTGGCTGAGCTGGGCCTGAAGGAATCCGACATCGACAAGATCGTTGAAATCGCCACCAGAAACCCGTATGCCAACCCGCGGGAAGTAACCCCCGAGGGCATCCGCGAACTTGTCACGGCCGCCCTTCACGGCAGCGACGTCTAACAGCGTCCTCATTCCTGCCCGTTTGCCTGAACCTACAGAAAGAACACACCATGTCTGAGACCGTCAACGACGTGCGTTCGGTGCCCGCGGTAAACCCGCTGGGAACTGTCCCGGCAGTCCTGGTCCGGAAAGACGCCGGCGGCACCGTCACAGTCGAACCCGGCACCGCAGCCGTCACTGCACCCAAGCCCAACGAGCTTCTGGTCCGGCCCGCTTACGTGGGGGTGTGCGGCACCGATATCGAAATCCTGCACGGCAGCATGCCGGAATCCTTCAAGATCAATTACCCCCACGTCCTGGGCCATGAATGGTCAGGCATCGTCGTGGAAGCCGGCACAGCTGTAGAAGGATTCCATCCGGGGGACCGCGTTCTTGGGCACGGACACCTGGGCGGCAACGACTGGTTCGGGGTCACCCACGATGGGGCCGCCGCCGAGCTGTTCACCGTCCCGGCCGACATGTGCTTCCACATCCCTGACGAGGTGGACATGCTCACGGCCGCAGTTATTGAGCCTTTCGCCTGCGTATTGAACGGACTTAGGAAGATCGGCGGCATCAGTGCCGCCGACACGGTCCACGTGCACGGGCTCGGAGCAATCGGCCTGAATGCAGTGATCCAGGCTGTCACCGCGGGAGCGGAAGTGGTCGTATTTGATCCCAGCCCACTTCGTCGCGAAACTGCGATGAAACTGGGGGCTGCGGCTGCCGTTAATCCGGTCGAAACCCCGGACACCACCGGTGCTGCGGCAGCAGCCACGGGGCGGCCCTTCGCCGACGTCGTCATCGAAGCCTCAGGAAACTCCGCAGCGCAAGCAGCAGCCCTTGAAAGCGCAGACCACAACGGACGCGTCCTACTCATGGGTGTCTCCACACCAAAATTTGCCCCTGCACGCCTGGGCCTGGTCCAGGAACGAAACCTCTTGATTACCAGCTCCACCGGGGCGCCTGTAGCAGTATGGCCCGCAGCAATCCGCTACGTGGCAAACACCCGCCTCAACCTCGGTGAGATCGTCTCCACTGTCGTCCCGTTCTCCCGCGGAGACGAAGCCCTCCAAAGGGCGCAGGATTCAAGCCGGGAAACGAAGGTCATGCTGGCTCCAGATAGCACTCATCCCGACGACGTGCCTGCCTCCTCAACCCACAAAGCCAACTAACAAAGGACGAACGTGAACGACACGAACATCATTCAGAACCGGGACCTCCTGGCCTCCTGCTGGACCTGGGCAGGAAACGCCGCCCCGCTTCGGGGCGATGAAACGAGCCCGATCGATGTGCGCACCCGGGTTGAAGCTGCCGCCAAGGCAGGCTGGAAGGGACTGGGCTTTATCCATGCCGACCTTCCGGAGATTGAAAAGACCATCGGTCTCAAGGGGCTCCGTCAGCTGCTGGACGACAACGGCATCATCCACGTCGAGATGGAATTCCTCGCGGACTGGTGGAAGACCGGCCCCGAACGCGAAGAATCCGACCGCTGGCGCAAGATCCTGTTCAACGCCGCAGAAATCCTCGGCGTCAAGACCATCAAGATCGGCGCCGAACTCGCCCTTGTAGGCGAGCCGGCGCCTGTCGATGAAACCGCATTCCACCAGGAATTCGACAGGCTTGCCACCCAGGCCGGAAACGTGGGCACGCGCGTGGCTCTGGAACCGATGCCCATGAACAACCTCAAGACCATCGAAATCGGTGCGAAGTTCATCAGCGAGGTCAACAACCCGCACGGCGGGCTCACCGTTGACACCTGGCACACCAGCCGCGGCGGCACCCGATACGAAGACCTGGCCGCCATCCTGCCGATGGACAAAGTCTTCATCGTCGAGATCGATGATGCCCGCAAAGACGTCATCGGTTCACTGTGGGAAGACACCATCAATGAACGTCTATACCCCGGTGAAGGTGACCTCGACACGGTTGCCTTCGTCAAAGCCATTCATGAAGCCGGATGGCGCGGACACTGGGGCGTGGAAATCCTCGCTGAATCACACCGCGTGCTGCCGTTGGATCAGGCGTTGGCACGCGCCCACGATTCCGCCGCGGCAACACTTGAGGCAGCGTCCCAACTGATCGCCGCGGAACAGTCCGAAAAGGTCTAACCCGAGCCGATCCACACTAAGCCTGGCCCACGCGCTACCCGGCAGGGGATGGTGCGTGGGCCGGACCGCACTGAGCACAGAAGAGAAGCGGAACACCATGAGCGCACCAGCCCCCGAGGCACGATCGGATGCTGCCATCCAGCTTGGGATGCGTCTTCGTGGAGCCCGGCAGAGCGCCCGGCTCTCCCTGCGCGAGCTGGCGCGCCGTGTGGACGTCTCCGCCAGCCTCGTCTCACAGGTCGAGCTGGGCCGCACAACACCGTCTGTCGGAACCCTTTACGCCCTCGTATCAGTGCTGGGCTTGTCCCTTGATGCGGTACTGCAGGATGGGGCGCAAGTAAACATTCCGTCGGCAGGCACCGGTCTTCGGGTTGTTGAAACTCCAGCCGTCATTGACGACGGGCGGTCGTGGTCATCCGAAGGTGCCGTGACACCTCTGGTGCCATCTGCAGGGAGCCACGGACTTCCCGGACTCCTGGAAGCGAAGGACCGTCCAAAACTCCGCGTCGACGGTGTCCTCTGGGAGCGGCTCACCGCGGAGAACGACCCCAACGTGGAACTGCTCCGCGTCACGTACCGAAGCGGCACCGAATCATGCCCGCCGGACAACCTCATGCGGCACGGGGGACACGAATACTTCCACATTCTTGAAGGAAGACTCAACGTGGAGGCCGGCTCCTCCGCGGGAACCCTTAGCGCCGGTGACAGCATCAACTTCGTCTCTTCCGCTCCTCACCGGCTCAGCAATCCTTTCAACGAAGATTGCATCGCAATTTGGGTGGTGGTCGGCCGGCGAAGCCATCAGCTGGACAAGTCTGTCTCACCGGTCCCATAACCCTGGCGGAGACTGCCCGTTCGCAGCGGATTTACGCTTTGGCTCTGCATGCATACAACACAAATCAGCAGCTGAAAGAGAACGACACCTGCTCTCACGGATTATGGAACGGAGTCCCCAGTTGAATTCTTCATCCGCTCGCTACCGTTGGCGGGGACGTTCGGGTGAGGCGCAGCCAAGCACTGCGACCACTCCTGTCCACTGGAACGAACTGAGCCCGGGCGACCTTGTGTTGGTGCTGTCCGGGAAGGCTTCGCACACCGGAAAGGTCGACACCGTATCCGCTGACGGCGAGTACCTGTGGCTGCTCCTGAGCGACGGCACGGGCCGCCGACTGTTCACCAAAACCGAGGTTCACAGGACCTACGCCGATCCGATAGACCTGGCCAAGCGCTCAGGACCAGACCTTTGAATTCACTCACTTCACTTTGGGGAGGACGATGAAAATGCTGCTCAACCTCTTTTCGGTTCTGGTCGATGGGGCCGGTTACGGAGGCGACGGCAACGCGTCGTCCCATGACCCGAAAGCGGCGGGGTTCCCCCAGGGAGTCCTTGCTTCCTTCGCTTGGGAAGGCTGGTGGCAGGAGGAGCCGGATAAAGTCCCGACGCCTGGTGGAGCCGCGCCCTGCCACACAGCACTGAAAATCAGCTGCTCACGGAATAGGACACCTCGCCTGGAGCACAATCCGGTGAGCCGCCCGGATCGATCATGACCGATGTCTTGTTACAAGAACCGATAGGAGATAGCCCGTTGGAACCGCTCGTCGTAGGACTCCTGGGAATCACCCACCCGCACGCTTCCGCACGGGTTCGTGCCCTTCGCGAAATCGAGGGCGTCGAGGTGGTGGCCGCCGCAGACGACGATCCGCGGCTGCAGTACTTCACCGACAAGTACGACATGGAGCCCCGCGACATCGACGGTATAATCCAGGACGACCGCATCAACGCAGTCATGGTGCATTCCAAGAGCAAGGACATGGTCGCCCATGCCCTGCGGGCCCTTGCCGCCGGAAAATCTGTGGTCGTAGAGAAGCCGGGCGGCGGAACCGTCAATGACCTGCTGAAGCTGGCCGAGGCGGAGACCCGGGCCGCTCCGGGTTTGGTAATCCAGGTCGGCTACAACGTTCGCCTGGCGCAGTCGGTCACTCGGGCGAAGGAGCTCATAGACGCCGGGACCATCGGGAATGTGGTCAGTGTGTCGGCCCGAGGTGCCGCCCTGGCCGGTGAGCATCTCACTGCCCATCTGAACCAGCCGGCGGACATGGGAGGAGCGCTGTGGATCATCGGGTGCCACATGATCGACTCCCTGGTCAGCATGTTTGGGGTCCCGGAGTCCGTCAATGCGCGGGTGCGCAAGTCCGCGATGCTCTCCGACGAGTCGAGCCGCGAGGACTCCGCGGCTGTGCTGCTGAATTATCCCGACATGTCCGCCACGTTCAGCTTCGACAGCCACGACCGTCTCGAATGGTTTGAAAGCTCCGGTATATCCGTCTACGGCACCGCTGGCATGATCGAAATCGGCGTCCTTCCCCAAAAGCTGAGGGTCTACGTCGAGAAGGACCGGGCCGGTTGGTCAGCTGGCTGGACTGAATGGACGCAGAGCTACTTCACTCCGCCCTTCGCCCGTACTGATGCGAACAAGTTCTCTGAGCTGCCCGAGTTGGAGAACATCAGCAATTTCCGCACGGAAATGCGCGGATGGATCGACAGCATCCGCACCGGTGCACCTGTGGTGGCACCCGTCAAGGATGCCCTTGCCGTGGCGCGGATTATCGACGCCAGCTACCGGTCCGAGAAAGAGCTGGGGGCTTCAGTTCAAATGGCTCAGGATGAGTGAAGGGGCTACGAGCTGTGGCCGATTTGCCGTCAAACCGCCGCGGGGAAACAGCGCCTGCCCGAGTCCGGCCAAGCTGCTGCCTAGACTCACCGTGGGCGACGTGTGAGCGCGGACGTCGACACGGCGATGAAAGCCAGCATGCTCGGCCACCTCATCGCGGTCTCCCGGGCCACGGCTCGGGACAGCGTCGTGCCCAATCAATGTCCGAGCTGGCGGATAGAGTCACCTCATCTGGGTAAAGGAGGAGCAGCATGGCGCTCCCTACATCACTGGCGGGGCGACTCCGCATCATGAGTCTGCTGAAGAGCCACGCCCTCCTGCCTCTCCCGGAGGCCGTCGTTTAGAAGTCTCCAAGCCGCCGTGATCGATAGTGGTCTCGATGCTTGCCCACACGGGATCCCTTACCGCCCGCGGCAGTCCCGGACCTAAGCGGCGGGCTTATCTGAGGTGGAGATGGATTATGAATTTTGATTGTGTGCGCTGGGCAGCGTTGGAACGGCGACGGTGAAGCCGTCACGCTGGGCCGCGATGGCCTTGATGCGGTCCCGGCAGGCGAACCATTCCCACGGTCATGAGGGCTACGGCCACGACAGTGACGAGGAGCGTGTGGGGTGAGTCGATGAAAATTATGATTAGCACGGCGGGCAGGAAGAGAAGCGAGAGGTAGCCCGTGTAGGGTGCGCCGAACATCCTGAAGGAGGTCGGCTGAGCCGGCCTTTATCAGCCCAGCGCTTGAGCTGAATCTGGCACAGGAGGATTGTAGCCCAGGTCGTGATAATGCCCACCGCCGAGACGCTGAGGACGATTTCGAAGGCCTCGCCCGGGACCAAGTAGTTCAGGGGACGCCGAGCAGGGAGACCATCGCGGTGATGGCGGGCGTCCTGGCAATGCACAAGCTGGCAAAAACCGAATCCCAACTTAAGGAAATACCCGTAGTAACACCCATCTAGACCCGCGCTGGCCGGGAGCAGAAGGGGTCTGCTGAAAGACTGCCGGTCCGGCAGATTATGGAAAGCGCATCGCCGGGCCCGCTCAAATCCGACCTTGCATCCCGAATACCAGCCGGAACGCAAAGTGCAAAAGGCCACGAACCCACCGCGTTACTTTGGTCGTGCCAACACCGGCCGGTCGCAGGACGGGTCGATGCTTCCCAGCGCGAGCGGGATATCCAATGCCCTGCCGCTGGCTGCTAGGTCAGGAAACGGCTGCCATGCCCTCCTGTTCCCAGAATTCGAATCCAGTCTCGAACCGGCGTCCTCGTTCGGCCGGGCTCAGCCGGCAGTCATGCGAGTGAAAGCCCGCTTGTAAGCAACGGCCACTGAATCTAGTTGATCGGGACTGAGGGCAGTAGACAGGGCAATGAGTCCCCGTGGCGCAGCGGAAAACGCCCTCCAATAAAAGAGCAAGGTGTAACGCTGCTACGTCAAGCGGGTCCGGCCTGACTTCGCTGGCGTCGGCAGGCCCCTGGTCTTGGAGATGAACATGAAGCATTGACCCGAACCTGGTCACGATCGTAGGAACTCTGCTGTTCCGGCCGACTGCCTCGATGCGATCGGCCAGTTTATCGGCCGATGCGTTCATCTCAACGGGGTTGTCTGCACCGCTGCCTAAGTATGCCACCGTGCTGCCTTTTCGTTGAAGTGAAGGGACCTACAGCGGGAGTCTAGCGCGGCGTAACCTGAACATCGTTCCGCGGCGAGGTCGACGACTTGGTTTCCACGGCCAAAGCCACATAGGGGCATGCTGGTTCGATGATCGGCATGGCCATGTCGCCCTACGGCCCCGAGTTCAACAACCGCCCCTCCCGCAATCAGTCCGCCGAGGGGCGTGTGGAGTCAGGCAAAGTCCGGCGTTGGCCTGGAACCCTTACCCAGCGCCGGCGTAGGCGTCGATGGGGTAACGATGCTTCATTGTAACTTGCGGTACTTGGGTACTTCGAGGATCATGGAGTCATCACCGCGAATACGCAAGTAACGCACATTAGAAAAGACGTGGGTGAAAAACGACATGACGACAACCGCCACACCAATCAAAGTAGACCAGCACACCGACCGCCTTATTTCGCATGCAGCACACTTCTTCGGTAAGACGAAGAAGGCTGTAGTAGACGAAGCAATGCGCGAGTACATCGACAGCCACCGCGCCGAGCTGAGCGCCGCAATTAAGGACACTATGTCGCAACTCGACGGAACCAACACATCCGTTGTGTCAATGATGACCGGACTTTCCGCCGAAGAGCTCGACGAGCTCGGCGGCGTTCCCGAGAAGTAACGAGAGTAAGCACCCATGACCTCTGAGCTTCGAATCGTACGACCTACACTCGAGTGCTTGGAGGTTTTGGCGTTAAAAGGCCACCTTTGAACGTCCAGCTTGAGAATGTTGAACATCCGTTGGTTGCCAAAGCCCAGAAAATCCCGGAGCTGCTTGCTTGCAATGAAGCGGAACCCATTCTTTCGCTTGGCGACCGTCGGTGGCTGAAAGTAAAGGTTGGGGATTTTCGGGGAGGCGTAACCAGTGTTGCCGAGGATCCGGTGTACTCCCACATATGCGATCATGAGTCCTTATGGCTGGGACTGGCAGGCTGGCGCCAGAACGATACCCCTCAAAAAGACTTTTACGCTACGCTCCCGGCAGACACCAGCCCTTTCCTCCCGCAGCCCTTGGATTGGAAACGCTGGTACGCAGAGCAAGCGGTTGCGGCTCAAGAGATCACCCATCGGATGGTCCGGCGCTGCGCCTGGCTGTCCCTGAGCCTGAGTAAAGCATTTTGCTTTCAAATTGGCGAAGCCTTGGTTTGGGTCAGGGTGCGGATGACGGAAAGCAATATCGTCTACATAATGATTGGCGCCCATGGGCGAGCGGATCCGAAGACATGCGCACTCTTGATGAGCTCATTTCCTGATGTCAACGTCGACGACTGGTTGCCTGAGCCCGACGGCGTGGCCGAGATCCCCGTTGAACCCGGGGAAATGGTGTTTTCTGCGATCCTCACTACCGCCAGCCAAGGCCAGTTGCTGGAGGAAGCGGACGAACTCGAGTGGGAACTCGACCCAGCTTGATACGGACCTCTGCTATAGCACTCGGCACCGGGTCACGTCACGCATCTTTTTGGCGCCCAGACTCCTTCGAGACCCCGGAATCCCGGGCTCACAGTCCGTTGGGCGCCCCGAAAACCTGCTCCGCGTGACGCGGCACAGAAGTGGCGAGCGGTGGTGAGTTACGCGATGATTGTTACGCCGCCGCCCTTTCGAGGGCTTCACGGATAGTGGCTGGTGGTTCGGAGTCGGTGATTAGCCCGGTGAGCTCCTGGAGCCCAGCGACTCGATGACGTGCTACCCGTCCGAATTTTGATGAGACCGCCAAGACATACCAAACAGCGGAGTTTTGAATGACGACTTTCCGGGCCGCTGCTTCTTCAATGTAGTACAAGCCTGAAATCGCCTGCTTCGGCGACTATCCCTCCGGTCCCCGCATCATCACCCCGAACGTCAAAGAAAACATCAAGGCCGTTCTCGCATCAAGAACGGCATATTCGCCACGCGCTTCATCGATGACCAAGACGGCGGCGCTCCGGAGTTCCAAGCTTTGCGCAAGAAGGCCGAGTCACACCCGATTGAGGCCACCGGCCGCGAGCTCCGCAGGCTGTTCTCCTTGGTCCAAAGCGACGACGACTACACGGAGGGTACCGGGCCCAGTCGTATGGGCCCGGTAGTGCCTACGAGCGGGTCGCGTCAGTTGATCCGCTCGGCCAGGGCGACGATGATTCCCTCTGGACCTCGCACGTAGGCCATGCGCCAGGCTCCCTCATACTGGCCGATGCCACCGACCAACCCGTATCCGTTAGCGGCCAGCCGGTCGACGTGCGCTTGAAGATTGTCAACTTCGAAGGACAAACTGCGCAGCCCGAGTTCGTTGGCCATGGCGGCGGGCGAGCCGGGCTCGGGGTCCGGCCTGGCGAAGCTGGATAGCTCCACCCCTGTTCCTCCGTCGGGTGTTCGCAACATGACAATCTCCGTACGGGAATCAGGGATCGCTATGACCGTGTCGATGAACTCGCCCTCCACGAACGTCCGTCCCTCGATCTCGAGCCCGAGTCCAACGAAGAACGCCGTCACCGTGTCGAGGTCCTGAACGGTGACGCCGACGTGGTCGAACCGCATGATGCGCGACATGAGAAAACCTCCAAGTGTTCGTTTGCACGGCCCGGGACGGAGCCTACCCCGGACTTTACGGCGGATGCAGGACGGGGGAAAGCGTCCGGCCGCGCGCCGGGCGCTATGCACGGTAGGGATCCAGGCCAAGCGGCCCGGGGGAGGGTCGGCAAGCCTGCCGGTTAGCAGATGGCCCGTGCGTAGGCTTGGGGAGTGACCATGTAAGACTGGACGCATGTGTCCCCTCCCTGTGAAGCCGCGCGCTCTGTCCGACAGCGTTGACAGCGGGAGCCCGACGCTGCCGAGCCGCGCGCGCCGCCATCTCGCCCTGAGACTCGACGATGCCTGGCTCGGGTTCCAGACGCGACTCGCGATCCGGCGCGGTCGGGTGGAGACCGTCATCCCTTACACCGGTTACGGCACCACTTCCTGGGTCCGGGTGTTGGCGCGCGTTGTCCGCAGTGACGCGCGGGACACCGGGACCAGTGCTCAGGCAAGTGGGCTCAAACCATTGCAGGATGGAATGCGCGGCTGGCGCAATTTCACCAGTGCGCCCGTGGCACACGCCGCCGTGCGCGTGACCGTCGCAGGCACCGTCCATGATGTCGAAGCGGACCGAGGAGGCGTGGTCGACGCGCATATCCCCGTAGCCTTCGACGCCGGCTGGCATACGATCACCCTGCAATCCGGGGGATCCAGCATCGTGGAGGCTCCAGTGCAGATCGTCGCTGACGATACAGACTTCGGTGTCGTCTCCGACATCGACGACACCGTGATGGTCACTGCGCTGCCTCGTCCGTTCCTAGCCGCCTGGAACACTTTCGTCCTCGACGAACACGCGAGGACCCCGACGCCGGGCATGGCAGTGCTGTACGAGCGGATCGTAAGGACGGCGCCCTCGGCTCCCGTGGTGTACCTGTCGACCGGAGCTTGGAATGTCGCACCGACCCTATCGCGGTTCCTGTCCCGCAATTTGTATCCAGCCGGTCCCAAGCTCCTGACCGACTGGGGTCCTACGCCCGACCGCTGGTTCCGCAGCGGCCAGGAGCACAAAAGGACATCTTTGGAACGTCTCGCGGCGGAGTTCCCCGGCATCAAGTGGCTGCTGGTTGGTGATGATGGACAGCACGACGAGGCCATCTACGCCGAGTTCGCCCAACGCCATCCGCAGAACGTCAGGGCCATAGCGATCCGCCAGCTCTCCGTCGGTGAGGCGGTGCTCGCCGGCGGGCGGTCGAAGTCCCCAGCCCAGCCGACCCCGGGGGTCCCCTGGATCTACTCTCCGGACGGTGCCGGGATGTCTGCCCAGCTTGAGCAAATGGGCATCATCCGGCGCGGCGACCGGTCCCCAGACGTACCGGAGGCATCCGGCTGAGAAGCAGTTCCAACGCCGGACGACCCGTCCTCGACCGCCGCGGGACCACGGCTCACCGATCGCGTACTCGGATGAGAAGATAAGCATACTGATGGTTTTGTGTAGAATGGCTGTCGGTTTTACTTTGTAGAGCGGTTGGCCCCTTGGGCGATCCCGGATACAGGACAGGAGTCTGCGCCGTGAACGACGTTCATGGGTCAATTAATGTCAACGTTCCGGTTCGGCTGGCCTATGAACAGTGGATACGATTTGAGGAATTCCCGCTTTTCATGAGCGGGGTAGAGTCCGTGGCAAAGGTCGATAACGTTCGTCTCCGGTTCAAAACGGTTGTTGGCGGGGTGCCCCGTGAATACGATGTGTGGATCATCGCCCGCGAGCCGGATGAACAAATTACCTGGGAAAGTGTTGGGCACCCCCTCGCGGGCGGGACCGTGCTTCTGGAGCCGATGGGGCCATTGGAAACGAAGGTACTTTTGCGCCTGAGCTGGGAGCCGGGTTCCCGACATGCAGTAGCTCTGGACGCCTGCCAGATCCGGCAAGACCTGGAGCACTTCAAGGAACTCGTCGAGGGGCGCGAAGCGGAGTCAAGGGATTGGTCCGCCGGAGAAGAGAAGGCGGGCCAGCGTTCCCTTCCCCATTCGTCCTGACGCTCATGGTGGTCGGGACCGGGCACCGGTGCCCGGTCCCGGACAGCACGCCTCCGTCTGGATCAGGCGGGCTGAATCCTGTCCCTGGCCGCTGTGGTGCTGTCGGCTACGTCGGAAACGGCGGTCTGTGATTCTTCCTTGACGTTTTCGACTGCCTCCGAGGCCGCAGATTTCACGTTCTCCAGCGCTTCCTGGGCCGGCTCCTGGAGATCCTGGGCCACGTCCTGCGCCGCCGCGGCAAGTTCGGTGGTCAGGGGTTCGGCCGCTTCCTTCAGTGCCGCGGCTCCCTCCTTTTCCTTCTCACTTGCCGGGATCAGGGAAGCCGCCAGCATCCCGGCCCCGAAGGCTATCAGCCCGGCAGCCAGCGGGTTGCCTTGCGTTTTGCCGGCGAGGCGGTGGGGCACGTCGCCGATCGCCGCCCCGGCGTCGTCGATCGCTGATCGGCCGCCGTGCGCCAGCTCATCAGCTGCGCCCAGAACGTTCTCCTTCGCGCCGAAGACGGCGTCCTTGACTTTCTCGGTTTGGCGTCGGACCACGTGCGACGGCGTCACCTTATCCGCCACCGCATCAACGTTGGTGCCAAGGCGTCGGCGGGTTTCCTCTATCTCGGAACGGATATCATCCGGATTTTCACTCATCGTTGCTCCTCGCGTGGTTTGAGTGTTTCTGGGATTTCCTGGATTGTTTCGGCCGTCTGGGGCATGCCTTTGACGGCTTTGAGTTCCTTGCGGCCAATCGACGCCAGGACAGCGGCCACGATCGCCCAGAGAACAGCCACGACGACGGCGGACCAGCCCAGTCCCGTCAGCTCGCCCAGTGCGCACCAAAGGGCGAGGGAAAGGAAAAGGAGGACAAGATGCCCGGCAACACCGGAGCCTGCCAGCATTCCGGCGCCCTTGCCTGCCTGCGCCGTGGACTGCTTCAGTTCAGCCTTGGCCAGCTCCACTTCCTGGCGCATCAGCGTGGAAATGTCCCGCGTGACCTCACTCAGAAGGTCTCCCAACGATGTCGAGTCCGCTTTGGCTTGTGCGGGCGTCGGCGGGATTTGGCTCTCGGTCATCGCGACTCACCGCTGGCGGGGTCGACGCCGAGCCTGTTTTCGGCGTCGGCTGCGTCACTTCCTGCCAAGGGAGCAGGAGAACCGAGGCGATGCGAACGGTCACGGGTGAATGGATCCTCGGCTGTCCCGCCGTTAGGCCAGGGATCGGGTTCCGGCTCGGTGACCGGTGCGGGTTGGGGCAGGGTGCCGGGCGCGCCGGTGGGCGCAACGGTCCCGTTCCCCGAGAGGTTGCCGGGGTTCGAGTATCCAGCAGTCGTGGTGGTTGGACCGGGGAGCTGGACCGGGGGAGGGGGCACTGTCGTCCCTGGCCCGGGGACGAAAGGTTTCGCTTTGTCGTGGGCGGGTTGGATGGGGGCACGCCCGGTGGTCATTTCTCGTGGTGAACCGTCAGCGCCGGCGCTCAGTCCGCGGCTCAGGCGGCCGGCGAGGACGCCTGCTCCCGCGGCCAAGAGGAGAAACGCGCCAGGACGCTGCCGCGCGAAGGTCTTTACTTCGTCCAGGAGGGAGCCTGGATCCCGGTCCTCCAGCCACGTCGCCACGGATGAAGACCGTTCGGCTGCTTGCCGCACCAAATCCGTAGCGACGCCGGGTTGCTCCGAGGCGGCGGCCATGGATTGCAGTTCCTCCGAGATGGATCGAAGGCCTGCGGCGACCTTTTGCTGCTGCTTGCCGGCCTGGTCCGTGAGGTCCAGCCTGGCCTGGTCCAGCAGATCCCTTGCGCTCGAGTTCACTTCGGAGGCAACGTTCGCGACTTCGGATTTCGCGGTTTCGACGACGTTCTTCGCAGAGTCGCCGGCCTGCGCGGCCACGTGGACTGCTTCGCCCTTGATGGTTTCCGTCGTCGGCGTGCCGCTGTTCTGGGCAAGCGACGGGGGAACTTGTGTATCCGCTAGTTGCTCGGTGGCCGGCGGGGGCGTGTAATTCCCGTCCCATTGGTTCTCTGTCATCTTCGCTCTCTTTCCAAGAAGGTCGGCTGCGGATCAAGAACCAGAAATACTGGCAGTTAAAATAGTAAGCATGCTTATCATCTGGGCGGAACCCCCTGTCGATGAATGTGGCCGGAGAAGTCCACGAACTGCATCGGGGATACGGGATTGGCGCGGGCTCCTCACGGAGCGCTTCGTGGTGGGGGGCCGGGGTGGGCGATCGGGCGATACTTCCTGCGGCGACTATCGCGACGCGTTGTTCTTACGCCGGTAAACACCCTATGTTGGCCATTATCACCACGCGTAGCATCAGGACAGGGCACTTGGCGAAAGCGGGAGCTTGGTTTGTCCCGTCTCACTTAAGTGGCCCAATCTCACGACAAATAGACCATTAGGCCAATGGTTCTATCACCATAATCTGGAGGTTGACGTGACAACTGCAATTATTGGAATCGGCAACATCGGGTCCCGGGTCGCCCGCCATCTTGTTCTGGGAGGCGAGCCGGTCGTCTTGGCGGCCCGCGATCAATCCGCTACTGAATCGTTGGCCGCTGAGCTGGGCGCGTTGGCGAGTTCGGCGAGCGTCATCGATGCCGTGTCACAGGCTGACGCTGTCTTGATGGCCGTGTGGCTGGACACCGAGAAGGAACTCATTTCCCAATTGTCCGAGGCGCTCGTCGGCAAGGTGGTCATCGACCCGACCAACCCGATCGGGCCTGATGGCCGCGGCGGCTATACCACCACGCTGCCGGAGGGCCAATCAGCAGCCTCGATCGTGGCAAATCTGCTCCCTGACGGCGCGCACTTCGTGAAGGCCTTCGGCACGTTGGGCGCCGACGCGCTGGGTTCGGCAGCCAACCGGCCATCCGGCCGGGCAGTTCTGTTTTACGCAACCGACGACGACGCGGCGGCAGAAACGGCGGAGAGGCTCAATGGTGCCGCTGGATTTGATCCTGTCAAAGCCGGAGGAATCGAGGCGGCCGGCAGGCTCGAGCTGATGCGAGGCGACCTTCACCAGAATGGCGGGCTTGGTGGAAGGCTTTTGACCGCTGACGAGGCGCGTGCCGCCCTCTAGCGCAGTGAAGGCCCCCCGAGCTGCCGAAACGCATGATTGGAGGGCCTTCGTCTTGCGAAGGATCAGATGAAAACGGATAGCAGCAGCGTGAATCCGAATCCCACGACGGAAATTATGGTTTCCATGACCGACCAGGTCTTGATCGTTTGCCCTACTGTCAGCCCGAAGTATTCCTTGACCAGCCAGAAGCCGGCATCGTTGACATGGGAGAAGAACAGCGATCCGGCACCGATGGCGAGTACAACCAGCGCTAGCTGAGCCGGCGACAAGCCGGTTGCCAGGGGTGCGATGATGCCGGCCGCCGTCACCGTAGCAACAGTCGCCGAGCCGGTCGCGAGGCGAATCAGCACTGCGATGATCCACCCCAGCACGAGGGCCGACAGACTGGCAGCTACAGCGATCTTGGCGATCGCGGTTCCCGTACCGCCGTCGACGAGTACTTGCTTGAAGCCGCCGCCCGCGCCGACGATGAGCATGACCCCGACAATCGGCAACAGGCTCTCGCCGATCTTCTTCGTCAGGGTCGAGGCGGAGAAGCCTACCCTCGTACCGAAAGTCACCATTGCCAGAAGCACCGCAACGAGCAGCGCAAATACCGGATCGCCGATGAAGTCCAGCAAGGGCCGGAGCGCGGCGCTCTTGTCCATCCAAATGTCTGCCCCGGCTTTGATCAGCATGAGTACCAACGGCGACAGCAGGGTCACCAGGGTCCAGGCAAAGGAAGGGCTGCGCGTGGCCTGCGGATCCTGTGCCTTACCAACGGGCGCCTCGCCGCGTGAACTGGCGGCTTTTGCGCCAGGGCCTTGCGAGCTGTCCGGGTGGGTGCTCTCGCCAGCTCCAACTGTGACGGCCAGGCCTGCGCCCGCGGCTCCGATCGGCACGATCCGTGCGGCGAGACGGCCAAAGAGGGGACCCGCGATGATGACGGTTGGAATGGCTATTAGCAGGCCAAAGGCAAGAGTCACGCCGACATTGGCGTGCAGGATGCCGATCGCGGCCAACGGGCCCGGGTGCGGTGGGATGAACCCGTGGAGCACCGACAAGCCGGCCAGGGCCGGAATGCCAAGACGCATCGCCGGGCCCTTGGAACGGTGCACTGCGAGCATCACGACAGGTATGAGTAGCACGAGCCCGATCTCGAAAAACATGGGGATGCCGATGATGCCAGCGATGAGCGCCATCTTCCAAGGCAGCGTTGCAGGCCGGCCGTGGAGAAGTGTGTCCACGATCTTGTCCGCACCGCCGGAATCCGCCAACAGTTTGCCCAGCATCGCTCCCAATGCGATGAGCACGCCGACGTAGCCCAGCACGCCGCCGACGCCGTTTTCGTAGGACGTGGTCACCTTGTCCAAGGCGATGCCCGAGGCAATGCCGACGAAGAGGGCGCCGATGCTCAAGGCCAGGAAAGCATGCATCTTTGCCCAAACGATCAGCAAGACGACTATCGCGATGCCGATGGCCGCCACCACGAGTACTTGGGTGTCGTGGCCTGTCCACGGTTGATGCATCGCGTCCGTGGTGGCGTCGGTGGCGACCCCGGCGAAGGGCCTGTCGAGGATGGAGATTCCGTTCATGGTTCTCGTCCTGTTCCGCTCGGCCGCAGGCCGAACTGGTCCATGATTTGCTGGGCAATCACCGCTGGACCCGGACCAACGTCGATCCGGATTCCGGGCTCGCCGGGGGACAGTTCCTCAAGGTCCGCGAACTGACTCCCCAGCATACTGGCGGGCATGAAATGGCCATGGCGTTCGGCCAGCCGAGCGCTGATAGTCTCGGGCGTCCCGGACAGAAAAACGAAGACGACACCTGAACCCCGGCGATTAATGATGTTTCGGTAAGACCGTTTGAGCGCCGAACAAGTAAGGACGCCGTTTTCCCCATGATCCAGCCTCCGGTCGACCCACTCGGCAACCTTCTCCAGCCAGGGATATCTGTCCTCGTCCGTGAGCGGATGTCCCGCTGCCATCTTGTCGATGTTTGTTTGGGGATGCAAGGCATCGCCTTCTTCGAAGGGCCAGCCAAGCCGGCCCGCAAGGAGGGCCGCAACTGTGGACTTGCCGGAACCGGAAACGCCCATGACAACCAGCACAACCGGTTCGGCCAGAGGGGGCGCCGCCATGTCCAGGGGGTCCATGGAGCCCATCTTGGCAGCACGCGGGCCTCTGTGCCATAGCGAAGCGCAGCGGATTTCCCCGGGGCCAGGGCCTGAAATGGTTCCTTCAACCGCAGATAGGAAGCATGCTGATGATCTCCCCGTTCCTCTACAACGCGGTGTTCTTCACCTACGCACTTGTGCTGACAAAACTGCTGAACGTCCCCAGCGACGTCGCCCCATGGACGCTGGTTCCGATCGCCGTCGGCAATTTCCTTGGCCCCCTCGTCCTGGGCCGCTTCTTCGACAGCGTCGGGCGCCGCACGATGATCTCCGGCACTTACATCGCGTCGGGTGTCCTGCGTCTGCCGGCGCCAGTTCCGCCTACCTGACGGTGAGCGAAATCTTCCCTATGGAAACCCGGGCGATCGCCATCGCGTTCTTCTACGCCGTGGGCACTGGACTGGGTGGCATTATCGGCCCCATCCTGTTCGGTAGATTCGTTGGAAAGGGAATCCAGTCCGTGGCCTTCGGTTATGTCATCGGCGCCGTGTTGATGGTTGCCGCCGGGATCGTCGAGATCGTGTTCGGAGTTGAGGCTGCGAGACGGTCGCTGGAGGACATAGCTGCCCCGATCACTGCCCAGACCGAGGAAGTGCAGGCCTGACGACGGCTCAGTCCGAGCCCTTTCCGATCGCGGACAACAGCGGCAATTCTCGAACGGCAGCGGAGGCGGCAATCCAGCAAGCTGAAATCACGACGCCGAAGCTCGCGACGGCGAGTACGGCGCCGGTCGGAAGGAACAAGGCCAGAACGCCGGCCAGAGCTGCGCCGATCGGATCGATGCCCCACGTGAGGACCCTGCTGGCGGAAGAGAATCTACCGAGGGCTTCGTGGGGAATAAGAAGCTGTTTGAGTGTTTCCGTTCCGGTGATGTTGACCATCACGCAAGACGCCCAGAAACCGAGCGAAAGCCCGAGGAGAAGTACGTTCGCGACGACTTGTCCAGGCGTGAGTAAGAGCATGCCGAGCCCTGCGAGAGCTGGGAGCATGAAAGTTGCCATGAGTGCCCGGACAGGCCGAAACCTGTCCCACACCCAGGGTGCGACCATCATGGAGAGCAGGCCGACGATTCCACCGAGTGCTCCGGCGATTCCGATCTCGGCCGGTGTCATGGATCCAGTCCGCAGTGCATGCGTGACATAGACCGACTGGATCGCCGTGGTGAATAGGTTGAAATGGGCAATCGACAAGGTGACTGGCCACATCACGCGATCCCGGACGAGAATTGCGAATCCTGAACCCAACGACAAAAAATAATCCCTGAAAGTGAATGTCTCCGACGGCGCCTGCCGATCTTCCCGGATCCGGCCAATCGCCAGCGCTGACGCTATGTACGTGACCGCATCCGAAATAAAGAGGGCCACAGGTGAGAGTAGCTGCAGGAGTATTCCGGCCGTCGCTCCAGCACCAATGTCGCCAGCGGATCTGATTCCCGCGACCCAGGTGTTCGCCGTCGTCAGCTTGGAACGATTGGCGACGCTCGGGAGAAGGGCTGCAAAGGCGCTGTCGTAGAGCCCGGTCAGCCCCGACACCAGGAAAGCCGCAATAACGAGGGCGAGCAGTGACAGGTTTCCCGTGAGAAACAGAACTGCCATCGCGCCGAGGACCAGTGCTCGAAGTCCCGACATCAGGGACATGAACCGCGTCCTGCGCACCTTGTCGGTCCAGGGCCCCAGAAGGCCGAGAAAGACCACGGTTCCCAGTCCTGCTGCCGTGTTTATCCACGCAACGTCCGAGGCGGAAGAGTCAAGGAGCTGGAGCGCCACGATGGGAATCGCGAACAGGGTGAGCTGGCTTCCGAAGAACGATACCGCTTCGCTCCACCACAGCGTGCTGAAGTCGCGATCCCAGAGCTTCGTCTGGCTACGCGCTATTTGATCAGTCATTTGGAAGTCAGCGCTCCGACTTCAACCACATTCCGCCCAGCCAAGTGGAAGAGAACCTCCTTAAGCTCGTTGTCAACCCCAGAACTGAAGGTCACCCAGCGCTCAAGCTCTAGCCGCTCAAGCTGTGTCCCCACCGCCGAATTTCTCTGTCCGGGTTCGACACTACGGACATCGTGATACAAAAACAAACCGGTCGACCTGATTTTTACGACTATACGTGCTATCAGGTGCATCGCGTGCCCGATTGCGCCTGGCACACTTCCGCACGTTGCAAATGTTTGGCAATCGGTTGTCAACCCGGTGCATAGCTGACTAGACTCGAGGCGAACGCATGCCCGCGAACTACCGCTTGGCGCCATATGCTGCCGTGCGGGCGAACGGATCCAAAGGAGATTTCCGTGACTGAAACCAACGCCGTGTGGAGCCTGTCCGGTTTCGGCGACGAAATAGATCCCGATCCCGCGGTCCAGGCCGCCGTACTGCAGGCCCTCGGTGCCGGCCATATCGAAGTGCGCGGCGCGTGGGGCACCAATGTCTCGGAACTCGAGCCGGAAGAGGTCGAGCGGCTCAAGGCGATCCTGGACGAGAAGGGCCTGAAGGTTTCCGCGGTCGCGAGCCCCATCGGCAAGATTGACGTCAGCGTTCCCGTGGAACACGAGCTCGCCCGGATGCGCCAGATCATTTCGGTGGCCAAGAGCCTCGATACCAAATACATCCGCATCTTCTCCTTCTACCGGGCCGAAGGGCAGAGCCACGAGGACATCCGCGACTCAGTCATGGAGCGCCTGACCGCACTCACGAACGAGGCGGCCGCGTCCGGCGTCGTCCTCCTGCACGAAAACGAAAAAGGCATCTACGGCGACACGCCCGAGCGAGTCCTCGACATCATGGAGACCGTCGATTCACCCGCGCTGCGCGTTGCCTGGGACAGCGCCAACTTTGTCCAGGTGGGCGTCAAGCCGTACACGGAGGCTTATGCCGTACTGCGCCCCTACCTGGAGTACTTCCAGATCAAGGATGCAGTCGCCGGGACCGGTCAAGTAGTGCCTGCCGGTGAAGGCGACGGCGAACTGGACGCCACCATCGCCGCGCTCAGGGCCGACGGCTTTGGCGGCTTCGCATCGCTGGAACCGCACCTTGCAAGCACCCACGAACTGGGCGGATTCTCCGGTCCCGTCGCCTTCGGCACTGCGGCGCGTGCCTTTGCGGCACTCACCTCCAGGAACGGTGTTGCCCTCGCCTGAGGGCCTGTAGGTTCAAAGGAAAACATCTTTCGAGGGAGAAGAATGCCTACAGCAGCAGTCATCGGTTGCGGCGATGTATCGAGCGTGCACTTCGGAGCGATCGCCAAGATGGACGACGTTGAACTGGTGGCAGTCTGCGACACCGACGCCGGACGCCTCCAGGCGGCAACGGACGCGTACGGCGTGCCGGGGTACGCGGACTACCTGGAGATGCTCGAGGCGGTGAGGCCCGACGTCGTGCATATCTGCACTCCGCACCACCTGCATGCCTCGCTTGCCGCGGACTGCCTTGAGCGCGGCGTCAGCGTGATCGTCGAGAAGCCGCTCGCCCACACCCTCAAAGAGGGGCGCCGCCTGGTCGAGGCGGCCGAACGGAGCACGGCGAAGATTGCCGTATGTTTCCAGAACCGCTACAACGCGACGTCGCAGGCCATGCGGAGACTGCTCGACGACGGCAGGCTGGGTCAGGTTCTGGGCGCCTCGGCAACCGTGATGTGGCACCGGACGGCCGAGTACTACCGGGACAGGCCGTGGCGCGGGACCTGGGCTGAAGGAGGCGGCGGCCTCATGATGAACCAGGCCATCCACACGGTGGACTTGCTTCAGTGGCTGGTAGGGGACGTGACCAAGGTGGAGGGCCACGCGTCCACGCGCTCGCTGGGCGGCGTGATCGAGGTGGAGGATACGGCGGAATTCATCGCCGGGCACGCAAATGGTGCCACCAGCGTTTTCTACGCCACCTTGGCGAACGCCACCAACGCACCGGTGACGCTCGACATCGTGACCGAAAAGGCAATACTCAGCCTCCGGGGCGACCTTGTTGTCAGCTATGCCGACGGCACCGTGGAAACCATCGCGGAACGTGCCTTGGAATCGGGTGGGCGCGCGTATTGGGGCGTATCCCACGAACTCCTGATCAAGGACTTCTACGCCAAGCTCGGGGATCCTGCTCCGTTCTGGATCAGCCCCGCGAAAGCCGAAAAATCACTCAGGATCGTCAAAGACATCTATGCCCAGAGCTACCCGGAGATCTCCGGGCAGGTGGGCTAACCACGCGGCCCATGAGGGCCCGGAACCAACGGAGGACAAAGTGGCCAGAATTGGCGTGCAGGCAATGATGCTGAAGGGCAGCTTTGCCGAAGCGGGGGCGTTTGAAACGCTCCGCAAGGTCAGCGCGATCGGGTACAACGCCGTCGAGATCTCCCAGATCCCGATGACCCCGGAAAACGTGGCCGAACTGGACCGTTCGCGCAGCGAACTGGACATGGACATCGCGGCCCTTTCGGTCGCCATGGAGACGCCAAAGGGCATGCCCGGCGACTCCCTCAAGGACCACTTCGACAAGATCGTTGACGACACAAAGCGACTGGACACCCACCTCCTGCGGATTGGCATGATGCCGTTCCCGGCCATGAAGTCGATCGACGCCGTGGTGGACTTCGCGAAGCAAGCCAACGAATACGCCGAAAACCTCCGGGAACACGGCATCGGCCTGTACTACCACAACCACCACATCGAGTTCGCGAAGTTCGACGGCAAGTACATGCTGGACATCATTGCCGAAAACTCTCCGGCCATGGGCATGGAGATCGACGTGCACTGGGTGCAGCGCGGCGGACTGGACCCTGTCCGGACCCTGGCCAAATACACCGGACGCACTGCCATGGTGCATTTGAAGGACTACCGGATCGGTGAGTTGCCGGAGCAGGCCTTCGGGCTCCTGGAAACGGGGGACATCGGGGGCTTCATGGCCGAGTTCAAGAACGTGGTCCAGTTCGCCGAAGTGGGGGAAGGCAACCTTGACTTCCCGTCCATCATTCCCGCGGCCCAGGCTGCCGGCGCGGAGTACTTGCTCGTGGAGCAGGACGAGCTCTACGGCCGCACCGTGTGGGAAGCACTGCAGACTTCCCACGACAACCTGGTGGCCATGGGCCACGCAGACCTCTTCTAATCCCACAACAACGGAGATCCACTCATGAGCAAGAAAGTAGGCCTTGGCATCATCGGCCTGGGCCAGCAGGGCGGCACGTACGCCAAGTTCATCACTGACGGAATGGTCCCGAACATGGTGATCGGCGCTATCTGCGACACCGATCCTGCAAAGAAGGAACTGGCGGCCTCCCGGTACCCTGATACCCCTTTCTATGATGACTACATCGC
This sequence comes from Arthrobacter sp. 2RAF6, assembly GCF_052115205.1. Lineage (NCBI taxonomy): Bacteria > Bacillati > Actinomycetota > Actinomycetes > Micrococcales > Micrococcaceae > Arthrobacter > Arthrobacter sp. 2RAF6. The sequence continues at coordinate 83,665 of NZ_JBFRGF010000001.1, forward strand.
CATGATTGAAAGCGGCGACGTCGATGCGATCGTCACGTGCGTACCCCACTACCTGCACCCGGAAATGGGTATCGAATCGCTCAAGCGCAATGTCCACGCCCTCGTGGAGAAGCCCGCCGGTGTCTACACCAAGCAGGTCAAGGAGCTCAACGAGTTCGCCGCCTCCAAGCCCGAGCTTTCCTTCGGCATCATGTTCAACCAGCGCAACAACCCGCTCTACAAGAAGCTCAAGGAGATCGTCGACAACGGCGAAATCGGCAGCATCCGCCGCACCAACTGGATCATCACCAACTGGTGGCGTCCGCAGGGCTACTACAACTCCAGCGAATGGCGCGCCACCTGGGGCGGCGAAGGCGGTGGTGTCCTGGTCAACCAGGCACCCCATCAGCTCGACCTGTGGCAATGGATCTGCGGCGTGCCCAAGTCCGTCTACTCCAAGGTGGCGTACGGATTCCGCCGGGACATCGCCGTCGAAGACGAGGTCACCGCCGTCGTGGACTACGGCAACGGCGCCACTGGCGTTTTCGTCACGGCGACGCACGACCTCGTGGGCACGGACCGCTTCGAGATCCTGGGCGACCAGGGCAAGATCGTGGTGGAAAACAGCAAGACCGCCACGGTCACCCGACTGGTCAAACCCGAGCGCGAGCTCAGCGACGGCATGGACATGGACGATGTCCGCCAGCTTTTCATGGGCGAATTGAAGGCCGAGGACTACTACACCAGCGAGGTCATCGAGTTCGAGTCGGCTTGGGGCGGACAGCACGCAGGCGTCCTGGAGAACTTCGCGGCCAACATCCTGGACGGCACTCCGTTGTTGGCGCCCGGCTCGGACGGCATCAAAGGCGTCCGCCTGGCCAACGCCATCCACTTGTCGAGTTGGACCGGCAGGGAAGTCTCCCTCGACTTCGACGAGGAGGAGTACATGCGCGAGCTCAACAAGCGCATCAGCGAAGAAGGCAAGTTCGCCGAGCGCTCGTAGATTAGCAGGGCACCTCAGCGCGCCTCAGCAGCGCACTCAAGCAGGGCACTCAAGCAGGGCACTCAAGCAGGGCACTTAAGCGGGGCGGTCGCCGGCCGAATGGTTGGCAACCGTCCTGCTTTTTGTTGCCATGCCAGATTACGATGGAGCCGTGACTGAATCGACGAATTCCGGAGCAGCAACTTTCCCCGCCAAACGTGGACGCGGGGAGAGATCCTCGCCCACCATCTACGACATCGCGAAGCTCGCGGGAGTCAACCCGTCCACGGTTTCGCGCGCGCTGAGCAAGCCGGGCAGGGTCAGTGCCAAGACCCAGAAGATCATCGAGGATGCCGCCGAGCAGCTGAACTACCAGGTGAACCCCTTCGCCCGGGCACTTCCCACCGGCCGTACCCAGACGATCGGACTGATCGTCGCGGATATCACCAACCCGACATTCTTCGACATTATCCGCGGTGCGGAAACCACGGGGTCCGCCCGGGACTACACCCTGGTGCTGGCCGAGTCCGCGGAGTCGCCTGAAACCGAACTCATTGCGGCCCGCAGGATGTTGAGTACGGTGGACGGCCTCATTCTGGCGAGCCCGCGCATGGACGATGAAAAGATCCGGGCCCTGGCCGCGGACAAACCGGTGGTCGTGATCAATCGTGAAATAGAGGGAGTGCCTTGCGTGGTCCCCGACGTCAACAAGGGGATCAGCCAGGCCGTGCGGAGCCTTGCCGCCAACGGCCACCAGCAGCTCGCTTACGTTGCAGGGCCGCCGCAGTCCTGGATGTCCCGCCGCCGTTGGGAAGGCGTCGAAGCTGCCTGCGATTGGTACAAGTTGGGGGCGGTCCGCCTGGAATCGTCCAAGCCAACCGTCGACGGCGGCCGCCAAGTAGCGCGCGACGTCCTGGCGAGCGGTGCGACGGCGGTGATCACCTACAACGATCTCCTCGCCATTGGCCTCATGCAGGAGCTTCAGGCCGCCGGCGTGCACGTTCCGGACCAGATCAGCATTGTGGGCTTCGACGACATCTTCGGGGCAGACTTCACGACGCCGGCGCTCACCACTGTGAGGTCGCCGCTGGGGGAGTGCGGTTCCCGCGCCGCCGGCCTGCTGCTGGACATGTTGCTCGGCAATGAGGGGCCCGAGGGAGCCGTTCGCGTGGACACGGAGCTCGTGGTTCGCGGCTCCAGCGGACGGCTGATCGCTTAGGTTCAAGCGATCTTTGGGAGCAGCTGCAACGGGATGGCAATAGTTGGCAACCGGTTGACAGATTGGTTCTTCCGGCCGAAAATTGAGCTATGTCACAGTCGATCGCAGCCAATCCTGACCGGCTCCTGCCCGCGGATCCCGGGACGCGCAGCATTGCGCGCTCCCTTTTGGAGCGTGTCCAGGACCTGCCCATCATCTCTCCGCACGGCCACGTTGACGCCGCCGTCATCGAGCACAACACCCCGTTCCCTGATCCGGCCGCGCTCCTGGTCAGCCCGGACCATTACGTCACCCGGCTGATCCATGCCAGCGGAGTCCCCATGGGCAAGCTGCTCTCGGGAAGCGCCAACGCTTCCGAATCGCGTGAGATCTGGCGGACTTTCGTCCAGGCCTGGCCCCTCTTCGAGGGCACGGCCTCCGGGTACTGGCTGCGCACGCAGTTCGGGAGCGTGTTCAAGCTCGGCGCGGACCTTGGCGAGATGTCTGCCGATGCCAGCTATGACACCATTGCCGCCAAGCTCGGCGAGCCAGACTTCCGGCCCCGCCAGCTCTTCAAGGACTTCAACATCGAGGTCCTGGCCACCACGGACGATCCCTTGGATAGCCTGGCCAGCCACAAGGCGATCGCTGAGGACCCCTCCTTCAACGGCCGTGTGCTGCCGACCTTCCGTCCGGATGCCTACCTGAACATCGCGCACCCGGCGTGGAGTGCCAACGTTGAGCGGCTTGTCGATTCCGCCGCCGAGGGCGCTACCGGCTACACCGGCTACATCAAGGCCCTGGAAAACCGCCGTCGCTATTTCGTGGACCATGGCGCGGTCTCCGCGGACCACGGCGTCCTCACCCCGGCAACACTCAAGCTGGACCGGGCCGAAGCCGAACGGATCTTCGAGCTTGCGCGTGCCGGCAATGCCACTGCCGAGGACCGCAACACCTTCGAAGCCCACATGATGTACCAGATGGCCCGGATGTCCGTCGAAGACGGCCTGGTCATGACCATCCACCCGGGTTCCTTCCGCAACCACCACCAGCCCACCTTCGAGGCCTACGGCGCGGACACAGGACACGACATCCCGTTCGCCACCAACTACACCGAGGCCATCCGGCCCCTGCTCCAGGACTTCGGCACGGCCAAAGACTTCCACTTGGTGCTGTTCACCCTGGACGAGACCGTGTTCTCGCGCGAACTGGCGCCGCTGGCAGGGTTCTACCCCGCGGTGTACCTCGGCGCTCCGTGGTGGTTCCTCGATGCGCCGGACGCCATGCTCCGCTTTCGCTCCGCCGTCACGGAGACCACCGGCTTCTCCCGGTCCTCGGGCTTCATCGACGACACCCGCGCGTTCTGCTCGATCCCGGCCCGGCACGACGCCTCCCGCCGGATCGAAGCTTCCTTCCTCGCCCGTCTCGTGGCCGAGCATCGTGTCAGCGAAGACCGCGCCCACGAAATCATCGTCGACGTCGTCGACGCCTCACCCCGAAGGGTCTTCAAACTGTGAGCAACGAACCCGGGCAACCCGCGGACCTTCCCCGCTTGAGCCGTGCCATCAGGCCCATCGGCAAAGCCCCGGTGCGCATTGTGCACATGGGACTGGGGGCCTTCCACCGATCCCATCAGGCGTGGTACACCCAGCATGCCGGCGACGCGGCAGAGTGGGGCATCGCCTCCTTCACCGGCCGCCGCCCGGATGCCGCAGAGGTCCTGGCCGCCCAAGACGGCCTGTACACCGTGGTCGAGCGTTCGGACGCCGGTGATTCCTTCGAAGTCATCGGCAGCATTGTCGAGGCCATTGACGGTGCCGACGTCGAGCGTTTTGTCGCACTTGTCGCCGCGCCGCTGACGTCGCTCATCACGCTCACCATCACCGAAGCCGCCTACCGGCTTGGCGCCGACGGCAAGCTGGACAGCCAGGCGCCCGACGTCGTCGCGGACCTCGCCGTGCTCGCTGACGGTTCTGCTTCCGGCAGGCCGACGACGCCGCTGGGCCGCCTCGTGCTCGGCCTCGCCGCCCGCCGCGACGCCGACGCCGGGCCACTCGCCGTCGTCTGCTGCGACAACCTCTCCAACAACGGGACCGTCGCCAGGAGCGCCGTGATGGGGATGGCCAAGGCGTTCGACGCCGGCCTCGCCGCCTGGATCGACGCCAACGTCAGTTTCGTCAGTACTTCCGTTGACCGCATCACGCCGCGTACCACGGACGCCGATATCGACGCCGTCGCTGCCGCCTGCGGATACCGTGACGAATCGCCCGTCGTCGCCGAGCCCTTCCGCAACTGGGTCCTCAGCGGGGACTTCCCCGCGGGACGACCGCATTGGGAAGACGCGGGCGCCGTCTTCGTGGACGAGATCGAGCCGTACGAGAACCGCAAGCTGTGGCTCCTCAACGGCGCCCACTCGCTCCTCGCCTATGCCGGCCAGCTGCGCGGACACAAGACAGTGGCCGAAGCCCTTGCTGACGATTTCTGCCGCCGAGCAGTGGAGGAATTTTGGGACGAGGCCGCCTCCAGCCTGCATGGAGGGGACCTGCGCATCCCCGAGTACCGGGCTGCCCTCCTGGAACGCTTCGGGAACTCCCGGATCGCCCACCACCTGGCCCAGATAGCTATGGACGGCAGCACGAAGCTGCGTATGCGGGCGCTGCCTGTGCTCCGCGCCGAGCGCGGCGCCGGCCGCAGCGGCCAAGCGGCTGCGCGGATGATCGCGGCTTGGACTGCTTACACTGACACGGCAACAGGACTCCAGGACCCGCAGGCGGCAGGCATCGCCGCCGCGAACGCGCTTTCGGGCCGTGCCCGGCTCGAGGCCCTGCTCGGCCTCGTGGATCCGGACTTGGTTGCCGACCCGGCGATCGTGGACCTCGTTGAGGGCATGGCCGAGACCTTCGCAGGTGTCGGCAACCCCAGCTAATCCGACAGGTACTTTCGACGGCGCCCGTTGCCTTCCACGTGAAGGCGACGGGCGCCGTCGTGTGGGCCCGCATATCTGAGCGAGCGTTTGGCGCAACAGGTAATGAATGACTCACAACCAGCTTGACGATGAGGGCACTCGCTATATGTGAGCGAGCGTTTGGAAGGACCGACGCTCGCTCACGTTTGGCGGTCTTTTCGCCGACGCCCGCTCACATATACGGCATTTCTCGCCGACGCTCGCTCACGTTTGGCGGTCTTTTCGCCGACGCCCGCTCAGACGTATGGCAGTTTCCTCGAACGCCCGCTCACATATATGGCAGTTTCCTCGAACGCCCGCTCACATCTTCTGGGCGACGTTGAATCCGCCCTGAAGGGGAACGGTTCATGGAAACATTTGGCAACCGCTTGCCGAATGGTTGCCAGAGTGATTAGAATTACATCAAGCTTCAACAATTTCAGGCCTGGTTCGGCCGAAGCCTTTCCATCATCGCAAGCCGGAACATGGGGTACTGGCAAGGGTAAAGGAGCCCGCAATGCACAAGCTCAGCAAACTCAGCATCCTAGGCTATGGGGCTGGCGACGCCGCCAACAACCTTGCCTTCACTACTGCCACCATGTTCCTGCTCGTCTACTACACCGACGTCGCGGGCATATCCGCGGCGGCCGCCGGGACCCTGTTGCTTACTGTCAGGATCTTCGACGCTTTCGCCGATGTCTTTGCTGGACGGTTGGTTGACCGCGCCTACAGCAAGCGCTTCGGAAAATTCCGCCCATTCATCATGTTCGGCTCCATTCCGTTGCTGCTCCTGAGTGTCGCGGCCTTCTCCATTCCGCAGGTCGGCGAAACGGGGATGTTGCTCTACGCCTACGTGACATACGCGGCGCTGGGCCTGGCCTACTCGCTGGTCAACATCCCGTACGGCTCGCTGGCCGGCGCGATGACCCAAGAACCGGGGGAGCGAGCAAAGCTGGGCTCTGCCCGCATGGTCGGCGCCCTCTTGGTAAGTTCCGCGTTGGGCATTTTCGTAGCTCCGCTGATCAAGCCGGGCGCCAACCTGCAGTCCACGTTCACCATCATCACCCTGGTCTTCGTCGTGATTGGCGCAGCCCTGTACTTCTTCACCTTCCTGACCGCCAAGGAGCGGGTCCACCGGGCGGTGCCCAAGGTTTCGTTCAAGCAAAGCATGGCGACGCTCAAAACAAACCGCCCCTTGCTCATGCTGTGCCTGAGCTCCTTCCTCTTCTTGACCGGCTACATGGCCCTGTCTTCGGTGCAGCTGTACTACTTGCGTGACGTCCTCGGCCGGCTGGATCTCTACGCAGTCCTCTCCGTCGTTCAATTGGCGGTGACCTTTGCCCTCGCTCCGCTCATGCCGAGATTGGTCCGAAACTTCGGCAAGAAGACCATCTACGTGGCCGCCGGGTTCCTCGCCATCATCGGTGGCGCAATCGTCTTTTTCGCTCCGGCCTCCATGGTCTGGATCGGGTTCTCCGGTCTGCTCCTGAGCATGCTTGGCGTCATGGCCGTCAACATCGTCGTGTGGGCCCTGGAAGCCGACACGGTGGAATACGGCGAATGGAAGACCGGTGTCCGGACTGAAGGCATCACGTATGCCCTGTTCTCCTTCACCCGCAAGACGGGCCAGGCCGTCGGTGGCGCCCTTGCCGCATACGCACTCGCGGCCGGCGGCTACAAGTCCGGCACCACGCACACCGCCGAATCGCTGCAGACTATCCAGTTTGCCGCAGGTGCGCTGCCCGCCATCATGACCGTCCTCGCAATTGTTGTCATGGCCAAGTACAAGCTGACCGACGCGCTCCATGCCCAGATCCTGGGCGAAATCAAGGCCCGTCGAGCCCTGGAAACATCTGCCGCGGAGCCATTGGGCGGGGAACGCGCCGTCTCGACTCCCACTGTGAGGGCCACCTTGGAAATCGCCGGGGAAACCGCCGGACCAGAAAAAATCTCCGCGAAATAATACTGCAACCGGTTGCCAATAATTGTCATCCATCCTAAGATCGTCTTTACCCGCCCTGTGGTGTACGTCGCATCCGGGCCAGGCCAGCCCTCGATCAGCAACCCTGAAAGGACCAGCTGTGAAAATCATTGCTGCTGAAGTCTTCGTGACCAGCCCTACCCGGAACTTCGTGACTTTGCGGATCACCACCGAGGACGGCGTGACCGGCATCGGCGACGCGACCCTGAACGGCCGTGAACTCGCCGTGGCCGCGTACCTGAAGGAACACGTTGCGCAGCTACTGATCGGCAAGGACCCGCACCGCATCGAGGACACGTGGCAGTTCCTTTACCGCAGCTCGTACTGGCGCCGCGGCCCGGTCACCATGGCGGCGATCGCCGCCGTCGACATGGCCCTGTGGGACATCAAGGGAAAGGTGGCCGGACTGCCGGTCTACCAACTCCTGGGCGGCGCCTCCCGAAACGGGCTCCGCGCGTACGGCCACGCCTCGGGCGCGGACATTCCCTCCTTGTTCGACTCGGTCCGGGAGCACCTGGAGCTCGGTTACAAGTCCATCCGTATTCAGACCGCCATCCCGGGCATCAAGGCCGTCTACGGCGTCGCCGCCCAAGCACAGGCCTCCGGGGAACGCTACGACTACGAACCCGCCGGCCGCGGCGCGTTCCCGCAGGAAGAGGACTGGGACACCCGCGCCTACCTGCGCCACCTGCCCACCGTCTTCGAAGCGGTCCGCAACGAATTCGGCCCGGAAATCCCGCTCCTGCACGATGGCCACCACCGCATGACCCCCATCCAGGCAGCCAAGCTCGGCAAGGCCCTGGAACCGTACGACCTGTTCTGGCTCGAAGACTGCACTCCGGCCGAAAACCAGGAAGGACTGCGTCTGGTCCGCCAGCACACCACCACGCCGCTGGCCATCGGTGAAATCTTCAACACCGTCTATGACTTCCAGACCCTCATCAAGGAACAGCTGATCGACTACGTCCGGGCCGCGTCCACCCACTTCGGCGGGATCTCCCCGCTGAAGAAGGTCATGGACTTCGCCGCGCAGTACCAGATCAAGTCCGGCTTCCACGGCCCCACCGACATTTCCCCTGTCGGTTTCGCCGCGCAGTTGCACGTGGGCCTGGCCATCCACAACTACGGCATCCAGGAATACATGCAGCACTCCGACAAGACCAACACCGTCTTCGAGCAGTCCATGACCTTCACCGACGGCTATCTGCACCCCGGCGACAAGCCGGGCCTGGGCGTCGAGTTCAACGAAGAAGCCGCCAACTCCTTCCCGTACCAGCAGGCCTACCTGCCGTACAACCGCCTCGTGGACGGCACGGTTCATGACTGGTAGGAACGGGGCCATGACCGGTGACCTGAACACTGAAGCAGAAACGCCGCGCCGCATTGTGGTGATGGGCGTCTCCGGCTGCGGCAAGACCACCATCGGGGACCTCGTTGCCCGGGAACTCGGAGTTCCGTTCCTCGACGGCGATTCACTCCACCCGGTGGAAAACGTCGCCAAAATGGCTGCCGGAACCCCGCTGACTGACGAAGACCGCTGGCCGTGGCTTGCGACGGTGGGCACTGAACTCGCCAACGCCGGAGACGGCGGTCTGGTTCTCGCGTGCTCCGCCCTCCGGCGCAGCTACCGTGACGCCATTCGTGAGAAAGCCCCGGACACCGTCTTCCTGCACCTGCACGGCAGCAAAGAGGTGCTGAGGGAACGGACAGAAGGGCGTTCCGGCCACTTCATGCCGCCCGCCCTCCTTGATTCGCAGCTCGCCACCCTGGAACCGCTCGACGCCGACGAGGCCGGGTTCGTCGTCGACATCGCCGTCCCGGTCAGCGAGGTTGTCTCGGAGGCGTTGGCGAGGATTGCCGCCGTCGCGGGCTCCAAAGCTCCGGCAGCCGACAGCGCCGGTACCGCGGGCACACAGGCGCGCCAGTTCGACGTCGACCTCCAGTCGGCGCCGTTCAACCTCGACGACGACGCCATTGCGTGGGTGGACTCCACCATCCGGGGCATGAGCCTCGAGGAAAAAATCGGGCAGCTCTTCATCAACCACAACAACGATTACTCGCCCGAGTACCTCGACGGCGTGCTGGAGAACTATCACGTTGGCGGGATGCGGTACAGGCCGGGTCCGTCCGCGGCTGTCCAGCAACACATCCGTTATGCCCAGTCCAAAACGCGCATCCCCCTTTTGGTGGCCTCCAACCCGGAAATGGGAGGAGCCGGAAGCTGCGACGACGGAACTTTTGTGTCGACCCACCTGCAGGCCGGTTCCCACCCGGATAAGTCCATCGCCAGGAAAATGGGCCAGGTGGCCGGTGTTGAAACCGCGGCATTGGGCTGCAACTGGGCCTTCGCGCCGATCGTGGACATCCACTACAACTGGCGCAACACGGTCATTTCCACCCGGGCCTTCGGCAACACACCGGAAATCGTGGTGGAGCGCGCCAAGGAGTACTTCGACGGCATCAGCGAATCGCCCACTGTCTGTGCCATCAAGCATTTCCCGGGCGACGGTGTGGACGAACGCGACCAGCATGTGGTCACTTCGTACAACACGCTCGGGTATGCGAAATGGAATTCCAGCTATGGGCATGTGTACCGGGAAATGATCGGCCACGGGGTCCAATCCGTCATGGTCGGACACATCGGGGCGCCGGAGCTCACGCGGCATTTCCGTCCGGGGACGGACGACAGGGACATCCTGCCCGCCACCCTCGCTCCTGAGCTTCTCCAGGACTTGCTCCGTGGCGAGCTCGGCTTCAACGGGCTGATCCTCACTGATGCATCCCAAATGGTCGGCCTCACCCAGGCCATGAAGCGCAAGGACCTTGTTCCGGCCACCATCGCTGCCGGTTGCGACATGTTCCTGTTCTTCCGCAACCCGGCGGAGGACTTCCAGTACATGATGGACGGCTACAAATCCGGCGTCATCACCGAGCAGCGCCTACACGACGCGCTGCGCCGGATTCTGGGGTTGAAGGCCAGCCTGGGGCTGCACAACAAGTTGCGGGAAGAATTGACTCCGCAGCCCGAGGCGCTCCGGCTGATCGGCAGCGAAGCCCACCTCGCCGTCGCCGCCGAAATCGCCGACAAGACCGTCACACTGGTCAAGGACACTGCCGGCAACCTGCCCATCACGCCGGAAACGCATCAGCGCATCCGCCTGTATGGCATCTCCGGCGGTTCCGATTTCACCCGAGCGGATCCGCTGGCCTACCTGGATACGGTCAGGGAGGAACTGGAAAGCGCCGGTTTCGAAGTCCACGTCTTCAAGACCGCGGAGCAGCGCGAAGCTGCAGGGGAGTCCGGGGTGAACTTCATGAGCGTCATCTCTGACGAGGCTACGGGTGACTATGCGGATAAGTACGATGCCGCGTTCGTCTTCGCCAACGTCAAGGGCTTCGCCCAAGAGGCTGCGATCCGCATCAAGTGGTCCAGCCCTATGGCGGCGGAAATCCCTTGGTACGTCACGGAAGTCCCCACGGTGTTCGTCTCGCTGAACCAGCCGAACCACTTGATCGACGTGCCGATGGTCAAGACGGCCATCAACGCCCATGCCGGGACTCGCGAGGCCGTCCGGTCGACCATCCAGAAAATCCAGGGCAAGTCCGGGTTCCAGGGAACGTTCAACGAGAACGTGTTCTGCGATTCGTTCGACACCCGGCTTTAGGCCGGCTTTAGGCTGTGGCGCCACTTCCCAGCGGCATGGGAAGTGGCCGCCGCACGCGCGGTGCCCGAAATGACGGGGTAAGGAGTCCGAATCTCCTGACCTCCATATTGTCGATGCCTCGCAGTAGTATTCGGGCATGCCTGACCAGCCCGAATATCCCGCGCCGTTGAATTCAGTCGGCGCCCCGCCTCCGCGGCAAACGGAACCACTGTCAACCGTTTCAAGGGTGCCCGTTATCGCCAAGCTTGTTTGGCCGAAGTACCTTCAATATGTTCCGGCCATGGTCACCCGGACGTCGGAGGGCAAGGTCCTAGTGCAATGGTGGCCGAATCCCTTTGGATCGACCACCAGATTGACATGGCTAAAGGATACGGACGTGAGGGCCGAGCTGCGCTACGAACGTTGAGTCAGGCGGCCGGGTTCGCGACGTCCACCAACTTGGTGTTGTCCTCCACAAGTTCCACGGGCCTCATCGTCCATGCCGACGCCAAGCCATACGCATCGCCCAGCACCGCGTCCAACAAGGCCTGGCCCCTGGTTTCCTTGGGGTCGATCCAATCGTCGATCATGTCCGGAGAGATCGGAACCGGAATCCGGTCATGCAAATTGTGAAGTCTCTCGTGAACGCCTTCCGGAGGGGAATCCATGGTCAGGATCGAGCAGGACAAGCGCCATGCGCCGGGCACGGACTTGTCCTCGATGCTCTCGTCGCGCCACGGCGCAAACAATCCGGCGAAGGTAATCAGCTCATCCTCAGGTTCGACGATGTAGCGCTGCTTGGGATCCCTGCGGCCAGGCCCCGATTTCTTCCACTCGTAGTAGGCAGAGGCCGGAACGACAGCCCGCCACTTGGGCAGGGACGCCCTAAACACCGGGATTGCCCCGGCAGTTTCCGAGCGCGCATTCCAGGTGGGTACCTTCGAATCGAAGGACTTGGAGAATGTCGGAACCAAGCCCCACCTGCCGGCCGCGAGCTCGCGTCCGACTGAACCGTCTCCAGCCCGTCCCCGCAGAAAGACCACGGGGTCGGTTGGGTTGATTTGGAGCGTTGGGGAGGGATAGTCGGTATCACCGCGCAGCACGGCACCGAGCTTCCTCGAGAGATAGTCTGCTTCGAAACCGACACTGAACCGACCGCACATATCGACATTCTCGCTTAGCCCTTGGGACAACGCCAGTCGCAGAAGCCCATACTGGAGCAAGATGGAAGAACCCGCATCCTGACACCCCGGACATTTGGAGGGCCCCATGAGCAACCCCCGCGGCGAGGACGCGCCGCCGGCCAAGGGCGGCCCCGCCCGTTTGACCGGTCCTGTGCTGGCAGGGGTGCTCCCGCACCAGCCCGCCGGAGTGGTTGAGAAAGCCGCTGAAGTAGCGCTCAGCGCCAGGTTGGAACTGGTCCTGGCCTTCGCTGACGTCACGAGCTTCCCGGCGGCGGGGGACAGGGACGGGCATCTTGCTGCCCAGCCGATCGACCCAGACGGAATCGACGACGACGCCGCGGCCATCTCGGAGTCGCTCCGATCCCGCCTCGCGGAGCAACTCGATGGAACGGGCGTGCGGTGGACCTTTGTGGCGCTCGCCGGCGAGCCTGCCCGGTCATTAGGCCGTTATGCGGCGAGTATCAACGCTTCCATGATCGTCGTGGGAACCAAGGAACATGGACTCGGCCCGAAGTTTGAAGGACTGGTCACCGGATCGGTAGCCTTGCATCTGGCACATCGCCAAAACTGCCCCGTGCTCATGGTTCCCTTGGGCCGTCACGACCCGAGCAGGGATCAATGAAGGAAAGCAGCACCGCCCCGCCGGGAGCCAAATCCCAGACGGTACCCTCGGACCGGCACCCGCACCGCCCGCTCCATCTGCACGGGCGGTTCGTTCTGCTTGTGGCGGCCGGCGGAATCCTGGGGGCTTTGAGCCGCTACGGGTTTGGCATGGCCCTTCCGGCGCCAAACGCGTGGCCGCTGCCCACCCTGCTCATCAATCTGTCCGGCGCGCTCGCGCTTGGCTGGCTCCTCGAAGCACTCTCCCGGAGCGGGCCCGACGCCGGCCTCCGCCGGATTGCCCGCTTGGGCATTGGAAGTGGTTTCCTTGGGGCCTACACCACCTACAGCACCCTGGCGCTGGACTCGGTGCATCTCTTCGGAGCAGGACGCGGGATGGACGCTATGTGGTATCTCGTAGCCAGCCTGCTGGGCGGCGTCGCGGCCACAACCCTAGGGATTTGGCTTGGGGCGCTCCAGCACCGGTCCGCCCGTCAGGGGCAGAAGGCCCAGCCATGACCCTCCTTCTCATAGCGCTCGCGGGTGGCGCAGGCGCGGCCGCACGTTTCGTGGTGGATGGGGTGGTCCGTTCCTGGGCCCGGACTGCGCTGCCGCTGGGAACGATCTTCATCAATCTCTCCGGGTCGCTGCTCATGGGGATCCTGGCGGGACTGGTCATGGCACATCAGGCTCCCGAATCCCTTCAGTTGATTCTCGGAACCGGGTTCCTCGGTGGATACACGACCTTCAGCACGGCAAGCCTGGAGACCGTCAGGCTTGTCCAAAGCGGCCGGACCGGCCTTGCCCTCCTTAACGGGGTGGGCACTATGGCGGCATGTGTCGGAGCCGTGGCGGCCGGCGTCGGGCTGGTCTTGTTGTTCTGAGGCGGCTGTCCGCGGGCATATGCCAAAGGTAGGATCGGGCGCATGGCAAAGAAGACATTCAATGAGCTCCTGTCCGCCCAGGTCGGAAACGAGTTTGCTGCGTCCCAGCAGTACCTCGCGGTGGCGGTGTACTTTGACGGCCAGGATCTGCCGCAGCTGGCAGCACACTTCTACCGGCAGTCACTTGAAGAGCGCAACCACGCCATGATGATGGTCCAGTACATGTTGGACCGCAACCAGCCGGTCGAGATTCCGGGAATTCCGGCCGTCCGCAACGACTTTGCCGACGTGCGGGAGCCGATTGCCTTGGCGTTGGCCCAGGAAAAGGAAGTCACCAGCAACATCGAGGAACTCTTCCGGGCAGCGAGGGAACAAAATGATCCCCTCGGCGAGCAATTCATGTTGTGGTTCCTGAAGGAGCAGGTCGAAGAAGTGGCCTCGATGACTACTTTGCTGAATATCGCGGAGCGCGCGGACAACCTCTTCGACATCGAGAACTATGTCGCGCGGGAGCAAGTCGGCGACGGCGGGAACGACACAGGCGCGCCGCCCACCGCCGGTGGGGCGATCTAGGGTGTCCGGACCCCATATTCTCACCGGACCGATCAGAGTACGGATCCGGGAAGTGCGTCTCGCCGGAGATGTCAGTGCCGGCCCCCATGCCGTTCGGCTTTCGGACGGAGACAGTGGGCTTGGATTTGATGCTGATTGCTATTTGTAGCCGCGTTTCAGGAGGGTCTTAGCTGACTTCGCGAAGTCGCTTGGGCTCGGGATTTCGAAATCCAAGGCATTCGCGTAGCGGGTGACGATGTTAAAGACGGTCGCGACTGCCGCGGCATCGAGTAGCTGATTCCTGCCGACGCCAGCCATGGTTGCTGCCCGCGCATCATCGACCCCCAGCTCCTCAGGATCACGGGTCATCTTCTCAATGAAAGTCAGAGCCGCTCGTAAAACATCAGAAAGCGGGGCCGACCGGTAGTCACCCAACGCGGCCTCGACAACCTCGGCGCCGAGGCCGTGGATGGCGACCGCACCGTGGGCACCAACACAGAACGGACACGAGTTGAATCGCGCCACCATCGCCGCCATCAGCTCCCGCTCACCGACCGACCATTCGCTCGGACCGCGCATGACCTGCTGCGTCCACGCATTGAGGACCGGCCCGGCGAAGCCGCGGTGATAATAAGCGACCCGCGCGGCGTCCGGGAATCGGGTTCCGGAGATGACAGAAATCAATTTGAAGAGCAACCGGCTTGATAACCGGTCCCCTCGCTCGATCTCACGCAGTCGCATCATCAAGACCCTCAATGGCGCGGAACGCTGCGTCCCACCGCGTCAGGCCGGCGCCGACACTGGCCGCTAAAACAACCTCGAACGCAGCCTTATCGCTCCCGGCCGCCAGCCGCACAGCCTCCACCTGATCATCCGTGACCTGATACGACGCTTCCCCAATCTGGCAAGACAACGCGTCGTACGGCTCCGCAATAGGGGGGCCACCTCCCGCACTGCGTGCCATCACATCAGCCCGTAACGTCGGCTCGAGTACCCCAAGCTCGATAACTCTATCGCTGAGCAACTCACGTTCGCCCTGGTAACTCGACTCACTGCCGTCCACCCGTTAAGGATAAGACCGGGACAAAGAACTACCCATGGTTTCGACCAGCGACCGTCCAACGTCCGTGGATCCTCCCCAAGTTGCCGGCAAGGGAAGGCGCGGCTCGTCACTCGCCACTTGTCCCGACAGGCGATGCGTAAGCCGAACGGTTAAACCGCTCGTGGACTCCACCACCATGATGGACCGCCGCAGCGAAACCCTCGCCGCCGCCTTCAACTGCGCCAAATGCGGCGGCGCCCGCGTCATGTCCACCACAGCGGACTTCGTCGCCGCAGTCCGGGCCCGGTCGACACCCTCCGCACTCGGGTACTGCGGTGCCGGCGCGGCTTCCAAACTGAAAAACCGCCCTAACTGACCCACTTACCTTCATTAGTAAGTATACTTAGTAACGAATGCCCGAGGCCGCCGGCCGGGGCACGCAAACAAACAAGGAGGCTCACATGTTGCTTTGGATAGCCATCATTATCGCCGTTCTCTGGCTTCTCGGCTTTATCGGCGGCATCGGCGGTGGGCTCATTCACCTGCTTCTGGTCGTCGCCGTCGTCGTTCTGATTTTCCACTTCATCAGTGGCAGGTCACGCGTGTAGAGGTCCAACCCGGACACCGCCCCCTGCCTGAGCTTAGGTTCCGGAGGGGGCGGATTCCGGAGCCCGCCGCTTCGATGAGACAGCCACGGCCGTATCCGTGTTGGTTGATACCGGACATCGGGTTACGCCTGCCTCCCCGCGGAGAGGCAGGCCTTCAGCTGCCCCCGGCCTCGACCTCGTCAAAAGGCGCCGAGGCTTCCACCCGGCCCAGGAGCGACAAACGGCTCGCGATTCTGGCCAGGTCAACCGGCGGCGTACTGGTTCGGGAAGCCTGATCACCGGCAAGATTCCAGTCCAAGGGGCCGTGACCCACCAGGAACAGCGTGATGTCCTGGTCGTACAAGACATCCACCACCTTGCTGAACCGTTGCCAGGCCGGTGCGTACCCGGCAGTTGATTCGATGGTTGGCGAGGGTACCCCGTCGATCACCCAGGTTCCGTAGTCCTCCGCCAAAGCCAAGTAGTCCGCCGTCGACATGACGCCGCCGCACAGTTCCGTGAAACTGACCCAGAGCGTGTCGCCAGCCATTTTGACGGTGAGCCGTTGCGTCGTTGGGGTGAGGATCCGCGCTTGTGACTTCGCCGGCGGGAACAAACCGAAGGCTCCGAGTTGCGCCGGCGTTCCGGGAGTAATGATCTTGCCCCTGCTGAAGCCCTCCTGTCCAGGAACCACTAGATCCAGTTCTTCCGCTTGAAGATGACATACATGACAAACCCCGCGATGACCATCATGCCGAGCGCCATGGGATAGCCGAATGGCCAATGGAGCTCGGGCATGATATCGAAGTTCATGCCGTAGAGCCCGGTGACGAATGCGGGTGCAAAGAAGATCGCGGCCCACGAGGAGATCTTCTTGGTTTGTTCGTTTTGTGCCGCGCTCGCCTCGTTTTGCCGGTTCGCGGTCAGAGTCCCGTCGAGGGTCAGGGCGTTTTGGAGCAGGTCGCGGAACCCGTTGGCCCGGGAAATTACCTGTTCGACGTGGTCCTCCACATCGCGGAGTTTGCGCTGCAGTTCGATGTCGACTCCGTATTTCTCGAACCCGCGCTTCAGGGAGGCCATCATCTCCGGGAGTGGGTTGATTGCGCGCTGGAACTGGATGACTTCCCGGGCGAGTTCATAAATGCGCCGCGAAACCAGGGGATCGCCGCCGAAGAGCTGGTCTTCGATCTCGTCGATGTCGTTTTCCAGCCCCGAGATCACGGGGCCGTAGTCGTCCACCACCCGGTCCAACAGTGCGTACAGGACGGCTTCGGGACCATGGCGCAGAAGCTCCGGTTGTTGTTCCAGATCGCGACGGACCTTGGCCACCCCGGGTGTCTCCGCGTGCCGGACCGTGACCACGAAGTTCCTCCCGGTGAAGATGTGAAGCTCGCCGAACTCCACGGTCTCTGTAGCGTCTACGTACCGCGCGGGCCGGAGGACTGTGAAGAGGTTGTTGTCGTAGCGTTCCAGCTTGGGCCGCTGGTGGGCGTTGACGGCGTCCTCGACTGCGAGCAAGTGGAGGCCGAACTCGGCAGCCACTGCCGCCATTTCCGTCTCGTCCGGCCGATACAGTCCAATCCACACCATCCCGCCGTGGGCGGCCAGCGTTTCGACGCTTTGCTCGAGGCTCCCGGGAGTAGCGGTCCGGATGCCGTTCACATAGACGGCATTGTCAATGATGGTCACGAGGTTATTCTCCTCCTGTTACTGCAACGCCCCGATGATTGACCCGGCGACAGTCATGGCCACGATGTCATGGCCGGAGTCGATGAGGGTCACGGCAGACGGCCTGCCCGCGAAACCGTTGTGGATGACGTGGCCGCCGACGCGGAAGACGACCGCAACCACCAGCGCAAAGAAACCGGCGTGCAGGCTTCCCTGCACGCCCAGCTTCCCGATGAGGACGGCCAACAGGATGCTCGTGAGCGCAGCGGCCACCATCATGGGAATCCAGATTCCTGCGCCGCCGTCGATCTTCTTGAGGTCTTCCTCGGTCTTGCCAATAGCCTGCATCCACCGTCTCCCGAGGATCGCCGGCATGTACCAGACAAAACCGATGACCATGCTGGAAACGAACGCCAGGAGTATCGCCAGCCAGTTGAGGTGCTGAAGAGAAGAGAGCCAATCCATTCTGGAATCCTAGTCGGCTTCCCTGACTGGAGAATCAGTGGAAACCTGCGTTTTGACCCGTTTCGTGGCGCCGGCGGTCTCGGCAGCGTCTACGAGCCTGCCGATGAGCGGCTCTGTCCGGTAAGGGATATGGGTGTGCAGGGCAAGAACCGTCTCCGTGCGGATGACGCCTTTGGTTCTGAGGATGGAGCGAAGCGCGGTTTGCAGGTTGTGCGTGTCGGTGGCCACGACCCGGCATAAGAGATCTCCCCTCCCTGAAATTTCATGCACCTCGAGGACCTGGGGGATGCGGCGCAGGGCTCCGATCACGCCGTCGAGTTCCCGGTGGGTCACCTCCAGGGTTACGAAGCCTACGACGTCGTAACCCACCTTTTCGAGGTCGACCTCGCGGCCGCCGTCGTTCAGTACGCCCGAGCGGACCAGACGGCGCATCCTCGATTGGGCGGTGTTGCGTGCAATACCCAGGGACTCGCTGAGTTCGCCGATCTGAACCCTGGGATCACGGATCAACTCGAGCAGGATCTTCAGGTCCGTCGGATCGAGGGTATTCAAATCATCACTCCGGCTCATTTGTGGTCATCAGTGGACGTCAATTTTGACTGTTCTGATCAATTCTTTCATGGAGATCTGATCTATCTGGCAGGATTGCGGCATCCTATTGCCATCAATATTTTGGGCCGTCCAGTCCCGGCCCACAAGGCCAGGCTCCGTGATGGCCGCTGAGGCGAAGGCACGGAAATGACTGTCTTTAGCGAACTGCGCATGCGCCAGGCCACGGCCGGGCGCTCGGGCTGGGATGCTTCCACCACGGCACGGCTGGTCCTGGCCGGCGGCGTCATGTTCACACTGCTGGTCGGTGCCAACTTGGCGAGCCCGCTGTATCCGCTGCTTCAGGCAGAACTGGGAATCACTTCACTGGGCGTGACCATTGCCTTTGCAAGCTACGTCCTGGCACTCGTGGCTGTGCTGATGCTCGCCGGCCACTGGTCGGACCATATCGGCAGGCGCGCGGCCCTGGTACTGGCAGTCCTCGTGAGCTTGGTGGGTGGCCTGGTTTTCGCCAACGCCGACAACCTCTTGATACTCTCGGCCGGCCGCATGCTCCAGGGCGTTGCCGTGGGCCTTGCGACCGGAGCGAGCTCGGCGGCGCTGCGTGAATTGCTTCCGTCCCGGCCCGAGTGGGCTTCCCGTTTCACTTTGCTCTCTTCCTCCGGAGGGGTGGCCGCCGGTCCCGCCATCGGTGGACTGCTTTCGCTGCTCCCGGCTGCCACGTCAACGCCGTTCTTCATTCACGCGGCCGCCCTGCTCCTATTGCTGGTCCCGCTGTGGCTTCTCAAAGCACGCCCGGCGATTCGGCCCGCCGAAGGCCCTCGCCCCTACACGGTGCTCGCCCCACGCCGACCCTCCGTATCGCGGGAAGCCAGGGGAGCGTTTTGGCTCGCCTCAAGCGTGGGATTCCTCAGCTTTGCCGTGTTCGGATTTTGCCTTTCGCTCGCGCCCGGCTACTTCGCCGTCGTCGTGCACGCCGATTCCCGCCCCATGACCGGTCTGCTCGCCGGACTGACGCTCGGAGCGTCCGCGCTCAGCCAATTGCTGACCGTCCGCGGCCGTTTCGCCGTGCCCGCCGGATTGGCGGTCCTGGGAGTTTCCATTGTGCTGGTCGGCGCGGCGGCATCCCTGTCCAGTCCGGTGCTGCTGGTGGCAGCGAGTTTGTCCGCAGGGGTAGGGCAGGGGATCGCCTTCCGGCTGGTGTTCAATGACGTAGCCAGCAAGGTTGAAGCGTCCCGGCATGCCCAGATCATCAGCACCGTTTACGTCATCACCTACCTTGGCAGCGCTGTGCCGGTCATCGGGTTGGGCCTGGCTGCCTCGGTCATCGGGCTAGGCGCCGCCGCCAGCTATTTCACTGTGGTGTGCGGGCTGGCCGCAACGGCGCTCGCTGTCGTTTCCCTCCGCAGGGTGCTCCGCAAGGGCTGACCGGCGGTACATCTGACGCGCCCAAGTTCGCAAAGATTGATTTGCAAAGAAACCCTTGCAAAGGTTTCTTTGCAAGGGTAGCGTTTCCGGCATGGACAAGGTTCAAGAGCCGGAATTCCCCGTCCGCAAGGTCGATACGGCATCCCTCAAAGCGCTCGCGCACCCGCTGCGCGTTCAGATTCTCGAGATGCTGTCCCGTTATGGGCCGCAGACCGCCTGCAGCCTGGCCGAACTGCTCGATGAATCCAGTGGCGCTACGAGCTACCACCTGCGGCAACTTGCCAAGTTCGACTTCGTCCAGGAGGTCCAGGGCAAAGGGACGGCACGGGAGCGGTGGTGGGAGCGGCCCAGGGGAGCAATCCAGATCACTTCGCCCGAGTTGGCGCATTCACCGGCAACGCAGGAGGCATCGCGGCTGGTGACCCGCGAGTTCGAACGCAGCAGGCAGGCCGTCCTCGCGGACTTCATGGCACACGGCATGGACTCCTTGGACGAAGACTGGCTCGACGCGGCCATCGTCAACACGGCCAACGCCCGGATGTCAGCCGAGCAGCTCGGCCGCTACGCCCGCTCCATGGAAGCCTTCGCCCGCAATCTTCTGGAGGAGATCCGGAGCGAACCCGAGGCGGACGACGCCCGCCCCGTGCAGATCCATTTCAACGCATTCCCGATCCTGGGCGTCCCGGCGTGGGCCGGAGACAAGAAATCCCGCGACGCCAAGTCGCACGCAGCAGCAACCGAAGGGAAAGAGTCATGAGCACTGCCACCGCATCGCACGGCACATACCGTCGGCCCTCCATGCTTGAGTCGGCAGCCGCCGGAATCGGAACCAGCCTGGTTTCGTGGGCCGAGCGCAGACGCTACCTTCCGCCGGTCGACCTGGCCATGCAGCGAGCGGCACTCACGCGCCGGCAGGAACTCGGTGATTTGCGCCAGGACGCCATTGGGGCCGCACACTCGGGCCTCGAACCACGCCACTGAGCCAGGTCTAATCCAAGCCGGGCCTAAGTCAACCGCTATTCCGGCAGCGGCCCGTGGTTGCCCTGGATGTGGGCGAAGACCAAAGTGGTCTCGGTATGGCCCACCACGGGGTCCGTGGCGAGGTTGTCCAGGACCCAGTCGCGGAGGTCGTCGGTGTTGGCTACGGCGATGTGCAGAAGGTAGTCCACAGAGCCCGAAGTGTGGAACGTGGAGATGACTGCAGGGAGGGCGGGAACCCGGGCCGTGAAGCGGTCGATCTGGTCGCGGTCATGGGCTCGCAGGCGCACGGCGATCAAAGCCTGGACCGATCGGCCGATTGCCGGGAGGCTGAGGACGGCTTCGAAACCTTCAATAATGCCGCGTTCGGAGAGTGACCGCGTCCGCATGAGCGCCGTTGATGGAGCAATTCCGACGAGTTCGGCCAGCTGCTTGTTGGAGATCCGGGCATCGTCAACCAAAGCCGCGAGGATGCGTTCGTCGATCGCATCCAGGGGCTCGCTGATGCCGACGGGCCGAACGTTCTTCGGGGTGGTGGTCACGGATCCTCCTGAAAGTGCTGTCTGTTCATCATAGGTGCCAGTTTCCACTCAATCCATTCATTTGCACTGTCAATCTCCGAATTATTGCCAGATACTGACCGGATTCAACGGTGAATAATTCAAGGAGAGCAGTGACAGCCATAGACACACTCGCAGTCCACGCCGGCCGGACAGGACTCACGGAGCAAGGCGTGCATGCCGTTCCTATTGACCTTTCAACCACTGCGCCTTTGCCTTCTGTTCACGACGGCGGCCTCGCCTACGAGCAGATGGCCACGGGCGGCGTGCCCCTTGACGGTCAGAGCACGGTGTACCAGCGTCTCTGGAATCCTACGGTAGCCAGGTTCGAAGACGGCGTAGCTGCGCTCGAAGGTGCAGCGCAAGCCGTCGGTTTTGCCTCAGGGATGGCCGCCTTCAGCGCAGTGCTGCTCGCCGCCCAATCAGAAGGCAAG
The DNA here is from genome assembly GCF_052115205.1 of Arthrobacter sp. 2RAF6. Lineage (NCBI taxonomy): Bacteria > Bacillati > Actinomycetota > Actinomycetes > Micrococcales > Micrococcaceae > Arthrobacter > Arthrobacter sp. 2RAF6. Next base: position 105,324 of record NZ_JBFRGF010000001.1, read on the forward strand.
ACGCACGTGGTTGCGGTGCGGCCCCTCTACGGCGGCACGGACCACGTTCTGGCTAGCGGCCTGCTTGGCAACCAAGTCACCTTCGTCAAGGCCGACGGCGTCCGGGATGCCCTTCGTCCGGACACCGGCCTGGTGGTGGTGGAAACTCCCGCGAACCCGAGCCTTGACCTTGTGGACCTTAACCGCCTGGTGGCCGACGCCGGAGACGTTCCGGTTCTCGTGGACAACACTTTTGCCACGCCGATCCTCCAGCATCCACTCAAGCACGGCGTTGCGATGGTGCTTCACAGCGCCACGAAATTCCTGGGCGGCCACGGCGATGCCATGGGCGGCGTGGTGGCAACAAGCCCGGAGTGGGCCACGCGGCTGCGCCGGGTCCGAGCCGTAACCGGAGGCATCCTGACTCCGTGGCCCGCCTACCTGTTGCACCGGGGCCTGGCGACCCTTCCCATCCGGGTACGTGCCCAACAGGACCACGCCCACAAGATCGCGGCAGCGCTCGCAGGCCACGAACTCGTCACCAAGGTGTACTACCCGGGGCTTCCCGAGTGCGATGCCCTGCATTTGGTGGGTACGCAGATGAGCGGCCCGGGCTCGTTGATCTCTTTCGACCTCGAATCGGCCGAGCATGCGGAGCGCATTCCCGGTGCGGTCCACCTCATCACGCACGCAGTGTCTCTGGGCGGAATCGACACGCTGATCCAACACCCGGCCGGATTGACCCACCGCCCAGTGGCCCCGGAGGCCAAGCCCCGGGCGCGCATGCTCAGGCTTTCCATCGGTTTGGAAGATCCGGCCGATATCATCGATGACCTGGTCCACGCTATCGAGTCCACCCGGTAGCGTCTGCTACTTTCCCTGCCCGGCTGGCTCCAAGGAGCCGACGACGGCGACCCGGCGCGCCGGGGAACGGTGCACGACGGCGGTGATCACCGCCGTCGTGCACCCCAGTGCGATGACGGTCCAGGCGAGTGCACTCCATCCGAAAGCCTGGAAGGCGAGTCCTCCGGCCCAGCCAATAATGCTGGAACCCAGGTAGTAGGACAGGTTGTACAACGACGCTGCTTGCGCGCGGCCGCTCGTCGCGATGGTCCCGGTCCAGCCTGCTCCGATGCTGTGCGCGGCGAAGAAGCCGCCCGTGAAGACAACCAAGCCCGCCAGCACCGCGGCGATGTTGTCCCACAGGGTGAGTCCCAGGCCAGCGGTCATGGTCGCGATTCCGGCGAGCATGACCGTGCGGCGGCCGAAGCGCATGGACAATCCGGCTCCCCAGCGGGAACTCACGGTTCCGGACAAATAGGCCAGGAAAATCAGGCTGACCACGGTGGCGGGCATTCCGAAGGGCGCGGCATGGAGGCGGAAACCGAGGTAGTTGTAGACGGCCACGAAACCACCCATCAACAGGAACGCTTGAACATAGAGGGCAAGCAACCGAGGATTCGAAGAATGGCCCGCCAACGTCTTCATGGCCCCGCGGAAACCTCCAGCGGAACTGGGTGTGAAGCGGCGCGGCTTCGGGACCAGCAGCAGGAACAGGGCTGCCGATGCTGTCGCAAGGATCGAAACTGCGAAGGCCGCGGCCCGCCAACCCCACAATTCACCGATGGGTCCCGCGAGCAAACGGCCGGCAAGTCCGCCGAGCGTCGTGCCTGCTACGTAGCTGCCGGCGGCCAGCGCGGCGTGTACTTTGTTGACTTCTTCATTCAAGTATGCGATGGCGATCGCCGGAATACCGCCGAGGGCCATGCCCTCCAGCGCCCTCAGAGCGAGAACAACCGGGAAGGTGGGGGCCAGGGGTACGAGCAGGCCCAGGACCGTGGCTGCCGCGATACCGATGGTCATCGCACGCACGCGGCCGATCTTGTCGGCGACGAAGGACCAGGGCAACACTGTTGCCGCGAGGCCTACCGTGGCCAAGGAAATGGTGAGCGCTGCCTCTGCCGCCGTGATGTGCAGCTCGTTCGCCATGAGTGGCAGGACGGCTTGGGTGGAGTACAGCTGCGCGAAGGTGGCCACTCCGGCGAGGGCCAAGCCGGCGAGGATCCGCCGGTACGCAGTGGAGCCCTTCAGATGGCCTTCCCAATCGGACTCTGCGGGGCTGGAGGTTGCTGCGCTTGTACTCACCTCTCCACAGTAGGGCGAGCAGAAGTGATGATTCCAATGCATGATTCACTTAAGATTGATAGCCAAAATGGATGATATTGAAGATGGTCAATCTGAGGGTGGACGAGCATGGACATCGAACACAAGCAACTGGTCCAACTGCTGCCATTGCTCCCGCTGCTGGCCGAGCTTGGCCGGACAGAACATGTCACGGAGACGGCCGAGCTGCTCGGAGTACCCCAATCGACGGTGAGTCGGGCGCTGGCCCGCGCAAGCGCCGTCGTCGGGACCGAACTCCTTATCCGTGAAGGCCGCGGCGTCCGCCTGACCCCGGCCGCGAAGACGCTGCTTCCCTACATCGAAGCGGCGCTCGCGGAATTCCAGGCGGGACTGGACGTGGTCCGCCACGAATCCGATGTTGTCCGCGGCCGAATCGGGGTGACCTTCCAGCACACTTTCGGCGAGGCCACCTTGCCGCTGCTCATGAGCGCGTTCCGGAGCCGGCACCCTTCCACGGCCTTCGAGCTCAGCCAGGGAGCGCGTGCCGCCTGCCTTGAATCGCTCATCGCGGGTGAGGCCGACTTCGCCTTGACGGCACCCGTGGCGGCTCCGGGCAGGGGCCTCGGCTCGGCGGCGCTGTACCGCGAGCCGTTGCGGCTGGTGGTCCATCACCGCCATCCGGTGGCCCGGCGGGCCAGTGCGCGGCTCGCCGAGCTCAAGCATGAGCCGTTCGTTTCGATGGGGCCCGGCTTCGGCCTGCGCTCGCTGACCGACGCGATCTTCCGGGACGCGGGCTTTCGCCCGAGGGTCGCTTTCGAGAGCCAGGACTCGCACACCATCCGCGGGCTCGTGTCCGCTGGACTGGGCTACAGCATCCTTCCGCCGGGAGGACTCGGGCCGGGACCTCAAGGGGTCCTCGATTCCACGGACCTGGGGTGGGTGGAGGTATCGCTCGACTCGGAACTCGCATACCGGGAGATAGGGATTGCCTGGCGTGAACGGCGCAAGGAACCCGACCCCGTAAGGCTTTTCCGCGAACTGGTGCTTTCCGAAGGGCCGGGCCTGCTCGCAGGACTTGTCAAAGCGCGATCCGGAACCCAATAGATCCACTCGGTCCGGAACCCAATAGGACCACCCATAGCCCCCGCGCTAGGCTTTTGGACGTGGAGACTGCAGAGAACACAAGCCCCCGGCCCGACGCAACGGTCATCGGACTCGACATCGGTGGCACGAAGACCCGCGGTGTCCGCTTCGAGGACGGCAAGCCGGTCCGCGACGAAAGCACGGGCAGCTCCAACGTCCAGAACGTGAGCCGGGAGACGGCGGCGAAGAATCTTGCCGAGCTCTTCGCCATGATCGGCGGCGGCGACGTGGACCGCGTCCTCGCCGGCGCAGGCGGAATCGACACCGACGCCGATGCCCGCGCCCTGGCCGAATTGATCGAACCCCATGTCCCGGGCGCACAGGTCACGGTGGTCCACGATTCCCGCCTGCTGTTGGCGGCAGGCCGGGCCAGCACGGGAGTGGCTGTCATCGCCGGGACCGGATCCGCGGCCTGGGGAAAGAACGCCGAGGGGGAGGAAGCCCGTGCCGGCGGCTGGGGCTTTCTCCTGGGTGATGAGGGCAGCGGTTACTGGCTGGGCAGGGAGGCAGTGCGTCACAGCCTCCGGCGGATGAACAAAGGGCTGGAACCAGATGGCCTCACAGCGGCCCTCCTGGAATCCTGCGGGGTGGACGACCCCAACAAGCTCATTGCCCTGTTCCATTCGGAGGACACCGACCGGCGGTACTGGGCCCAGCGCGCAAGCGCCGTCGTCGAGACCGCGCGCGAAGGGCTCGAGATCAGCTGCCAGCTGCTGGACCAGGCAGGACGGGATCTCGCGGAGCTGGCGGCGCAGGCCGTTCGCCAGCTTGGTCTCCCCGGGCCGGTGATTCTGGGCGGCGGCCTCGGCATGAACGTCGAGCCCCTGCAGTCCGCTTTCCGGGTGGGACTGGCCGCGCACGGGATCACCGATGTACGGGTCCTGGACCAGGAACCGGTTTTCGGTGTGCTGCGGATTGTTGCGGAGCTTCCCTAGCCGCACACTGACTCATAGGCGACGCGCAAATGACCGGCGGACACGGAGAAAGACTGGCGACCCTCGGATACCGGTGTCCCGGGTCCGGCTGCGTGTCGCCAATCCTTTTGGGTGTCGCCAGCCTTAGTCAGTAGCCCTGTTCCGGGACCTCGGCTTGAGCTGGACGCCCGGCATGGGCGGTGCGGGGATGCGCCCGGCTTCGACTCCGGCATCGGGCCCGTGGCCATGGATCCAGCCGAACCGCGCGGTGCGGGCGTCCTCGTCACTCAGGAGAGCCTGGGCTTCCCAGTCTTCGCGGGCCTGCTCCACTTCCTCGTGCGTACGGCCCACGAAGTTCCACCACATCAGGATGTCCTCTTCGAAGGGTTCACCGCCTAGAAGCATGAAGCATGTTCCAGGAGCCGCCTCAAGGTGGAGCGATTCCCGGCCCATGCCGAGGAATGCCAAGGGGCCGGGGTCGACTTCCTGGCCGTCGATCACGGCGGTGCCGTCCAGGACCAGGACCGCATGCTCGAAGTCGGGGTTCAGCGGCAGCTCGATTGGGCCCGAGGCTGAGATTTCGACGCCGACAATCGGGCTGTACATGATGGCAGGCGAGCGCTGTCCGGCGAATTCGCCCACGAGCACCGTTGCCCTGAAACTGTCCGTGGCGACCACCGGCAGCTCGACGATCTGCTGGAACGACGGCGCCCGGTGCCTTACGGCGTCGGGTAAAGCAACCCACAACTGCAGGCCCCGGGACAGCGGCAGGAGCTGGCCGGCGTCGGGCGCGTCAGGGTGAACTCCCGCCGGCAGCACGCCGAACTCGGAATGCGAAATACCGCGGCCGGCCGTCATGATGTTCAACTGCCCGGGACGGACCACGACGTCGCTGCCTACGCTGTCGCGGTGCCGCACCTCGCCTTGGAGGGGCCACGTGACCGTCTGCAGTCCCATGTGCGGGTGGGGAAGAACGCTCATCGCGACGCGGTCCGGGCCGAAACTGTCCAGGAAGCACCAGGCTCCTACAGTCGGCATTCCGCGCTGGGGGAGGGTGCGGGAGACCGTCATGTTGCGGACACCGCCTAAGGGAACTTCGCGCGCCGGCCAAAGCTGAACAAAGGGTCCTCGCCCGGGGTGTCCGGCCGGGCAGGCTTCCTGCGACGGGGCCGTTTCCAAGTTGGTCACAATACAACTCCATGTGCTGAACAGTGTTCCCTCCAGCTTAGGCCTAGGCTGGCTCCATGAGCATGCAGTTCGACACCCGCCCGGCCGCGTACGGAGTGGTCATTCGCGACGGAGCAATCCTTCTCGCCTATTGGAAGCAAGACGGCAAAGAGGGCTGGACCCTTCCCGGGGGAGGCCTGGACCTGGGGGAACATCCCGTGGACGGTTGCCGCCGCGAGATCCAGGAGGAAACCGGGTACGACGCCGATATCGGAGCGATGCTCGGCATCGACGTCGGCCACTGGCCGGGTGAGGAGCGGCTGGACGGATCCGACCGCGATTTCCAGGCAATCCGGCTGGTGTACGAGGCAAGCATCACGGGCGGCGAATTGACCCACGAGATAGACGGCAGCACTACCCATGCCGCTTGGGTGCCGCTGGGCAAGGTTCCCGGACTGAACCGGGTGTCCCTGGTCGATGTCGGCCTCCGCCTGCACAGTGAGCGGCCCCTCAACGGAAAACTGCCGACGCCCTGAGGATTGCCGATTCATTACGGTCTTCGCGCCTGCGCTGACATCGTCGGTGGTGCTGGTTAGGCTGTAGAACAAAGCTCGCTGTTGATTGATTTCCATCGTTGATATTTGCGGCCCGAAAAGTTAGGTAAGCCCCGGAATGGCTGAAGCCATGATTGAGTTCCAGAGCGTCACCAAGCAGTATCAGGGCGGACAACCCGCTGTTGATGGATTGAGCATGTCCATCGACAAGGGTGCCATCACCGTATTCGTCGGACCCTCGGGCTGCGGAAAGACCACGTCCCTGCGGATGATCAACCGTATGGTAGAGCCGACATCGGGCACAATCACCGTTGCCGGCAAGGATGTTTCGAACGAACCCGCCGCCCAGTTGCGCCGCTCCATGGGCTACGTCATGCAGTCCTCGGGACTCATGCCGCACCGTTCGGTGCTGGACAACATTGCCACCGTTCCGCGGCTCAACGGCGTTTCCAGGGCGGCAGCCCGCAAACGCGCGGAAGAGCTGCTCGACGTCGTCGGGCTGGCTTCGGTGCTCGGCAAACGGTACCCGTCCCAATTGTCCGGCGGCCAGCAGCAGCGCGTCGGGGTAGCCCGCGCGCTCGCAGCGGACCCGCCCGTACTGCTCATGGATGAGCCCTTCAGCGCGGTGGACCCGGTTGTCCGCGACGAACTCCAGCAGGAACTCCTCCGGCTCCAGCGCGAACTGGCCAAGACCATTGTCTTCGTCACCCACGACATCGATGAAGCCACCGTGCTCGGCGACAAAGTGGCTGTCTTCGCCGTCGGCGGCAAACTGGCGCAATACGCAGCGCCCGAAGAGATCCTCCGGGCACCCGCCAATGACTTCGTAGCCTCGTTCGTGGGCCGCGACAGGGGATTCAGGCACCTTTCTTTCAACGGCGCCGATGCCGTTCCGGTGCATCCGGTCAAGACGGTGGACGCTCCGCACGTTGCGGGGGGCAGCAGCGAATGGGCTTTGGTGCTCGACGGCGACTCCCGGCCCATGGGATGGGCCTCGCCGCGCGACGGTGCCGGCCTGATTCCCGGAGGCTCCTTGTTCCGGCGCGGAGATACGCTCCGCCGAGCGCTGGACGCCGCTTTGTCCTCACCTTCGGGCCTAGGCGTGGTGGTGGACGATGCCGGCAGGCTCGCCGGTGTGCTCAAAGCCGATGAAGTGCTGGCGCTCATCGAGAAGACCCGGCACAACCGGGAGGACGCCCCCTGATGGAATGGTTCCTGGCGAACAGCGGCATGGTCTTCGAGCGGGCCGGCGAGCACCTTGTCCTGGCCTTGATTCCCATGGTTTTGGGTCTGCTGATTGCCGTGCCTTTGGGGCAACTGGCCCGGCGGAACCGTACCCTCCGGGCCGTGGTCACCACGGGAAGTTCCCTGCTGTACACCATTCCTTCCTTGGCGCTTTTCATCATTCTGCCGCCGATCCTCGGAACCCGGATCCTGGATCCGCTCAATGTCGTGGTTGCCCTCACCATGTATGCCGTCGCCTTGCTGGTGCGGGCTGCCATGGACGCCTTCGATTCCGTGGACGACGATCTCCGCATGGCGGCAGTCTCCATGGGGTTCAAACCGACCGCACGGTTCCTGCAAATCGACCTTCCGCTTTCCCTGCCTGTGCTTTTTGCGGGCCTGCGCGTGGTTTCCGTCAGCAATATCTCGCTCGTGAGCGTCGCCGCACTCCTAGGGGTCGGGAACTTGGGAATGCTGTTCACCGACGGTCTGCAGCGCTCGTTCGTCACTGAGGTGGTGGTCGGCATCATCGCGATTCTCCTCCTGGCCCTCATCATGGACACGTTCTTGGTCCTGTTGGAGAAGCTGCTGACGCCCTGGACCCGGGACGGTGCGGTTACCGCCAAGCAAGATGCCAAAGCCGGGGAGCTCATCGCAGATGCCCGGATGCACGCGGAGGCAAGCCGATGAGCAATATCTTCGTTGACACCCTCGCATGGCTCACGGATCCGGCTCATTGGTCAGGAAGCGGCGGAATCGCCACGAGGCTCCTGGAACACCTGCAGTACTCCGGGCTGGTCTTGGTGATTGCCGCGGCCATCGCCGTGCCGGTGGGCCTCTTCATCGGCCACACGGGACACGGACGCGTCGTTGCCGTGGCGTTCGCCGGCGCCTTGCGGGCCCTCCCCACCCTCGGCCTGCTTGTCCTCTTTGCGCTGTTGGCTGGGAGCGGCCTCATGCCTCCCGTCTGGGCACTGGTCATCTTGACGGTGCCGCCCCTCCTGGCCGGGACCTACGCGGGGATTTCCAGTGTGGATCCAACGGTTGTTGACGGTGCCCGGGCCATGGGCATGACAGAACTCCAGATCTTGTTCCGTGTGGAGCTGCCCAACGGGCTCCAGGTCATGTTCGGCGGCATCCGCACGGCGGTCCTCCAGGTCATCGCAACGGTTTCCGTGGTGGCGTACCTTCCGCTGGGAGGCTTGGGGCGTTATCTTTTTGACGGATTGGTCCTTCAGGACTTCCCCCGCATGCTCGGCGGGTCACTGCTCATCGCGGCGTTGGCAATCGCCGTCGACCTCATTCTGGCCATGGCGCAGAGGATCCTCCTCCCGCCCGGACTTTCCACCGATTCCAACGGCGGCCACAAGGCCGCCGGAGATCTCGCAGCCGCCGCACCAGCAGGGGCTGCCGTTCAAGGAGGTACCGCATGAAGCAACCCGTCACCCTGACCCGCCGCGGGCTCGGCGGCCTAGCGGCCGGCGTCGGCATTGCGCTTGCTCTGAGCGCATGTGGCGGCAGCCCGCTGTCCACACCGTCCACCAGCGCCCCCTCCGGGGCCGGCGGCTCGCTCACCGTGGGCTCGGCGGATTTCCCCGAGAGCCAGGTCATCGCCGAAATCTACGCCGGAGCACTGAACGCCGCCGGCGTCACCGCTACCACGAAGCCCAATATCGGATCCCGCGAAATCTACTTCAAGGCCGTGCAAGACGGTTCGATCGACCTCGCCCCCGACTATTCCGGCAACTTGCTGTCCTATCTGGATGCCAACGCCACGCAGGTCTCGGCTGACGACGTCTACAAGGCGCTGCCCGGAAAGCTTCCACAGGGCCTGGGAGTGCTCGACCCCGCCAAGGCTGAAGACAAGGACGCCATGGTTGTCACGAAGGCCACGGCGGAGAAGTACCAGCTTAAGTCCATCGACGACCTGGCCAAGGTCTGCGGGGACTTCACGATGGCGGCACCGGCAACCTTTGAGACCCGCGCCTATGGGTTCCCGGGCCTCAAAGCCAACTACAACTGCGTGCTCAAGGGCCTGAAGCCGTTTAGCGACGGCGGCGGTAACCTCACGCTGCAGGCCCTGCTCTCCAACGACGTCCAGGTTGCCGACATCTACACCACCACGCCGTCCATCCAGGACAACGCCCTGGTGGTCCTTGATGATCCCAAGAACAACTTCAAGGCCCAGCAGGTCCTCCCGCTGTACAACATGGCCAAGATGACGGACAAGGCGAAGGCAGCCCTCAACAACGTATCCAAGATCCTCACCACGGACGACCTCATCAACCTCAACCGGGCAGTCAGCGGCAACCAAAAGCAGAACCCCAAGGACGCTGCGGCCGCTTGGCTCAAGGACAAGGGGATCGTGAAGTAAGTCCCCACCGCCTCCCTCGCCTCGCTCCGCTCGTCCAGGGAACCCTCCCCGCTACCTCCCCAATCTCGCAAGCTCTATTGGGGCCCCTCGGTAGCGGGGGCCCAGGCGGCGGAGGCCCCTGCCAAGGCCGACGGCGGCGAGGAACCCTTTTGGGGGCCTCGCCGCCGTCGTCGTGAATGTGAGTGATGTCTCAACTGAAGTACATCCCCGGTGTGGCATATTTGATGAATGGCAGAATTCAAGCAGTCCACCAAGCTTCATAATGTCCTTTACGACATCCGTGGACCGATTCTTCAGGCCGCCCAGCAGATGGAGGCAGAGGGTCACCGCATCCTCAAACTGAATATCGGAAACCCGGCACCGTTCGGATTTGAAGCGCCGGACGCGATATTGGTGGACATGATCCGCCATCTGCCCCATGCCCAGGGATACAGCGATTCACGCGGAATTTTCTCGGCCCGCACCGCCGTCTCGCAGTACTACCAGACCCGCGGCATCCAAAACATCCACGTTGACGACATCTACCTTGGCAACGGCGTCAGCGAGCTCATCACGATGTCGCTCATGGCCTTGCTCGAAGTGGGAGACGAGATCCTCATCCCCACGCCCGACTACCCGCTCTGGACAGCCTCGGTGGCACTGGCTGGCGGACGTCCGGTCCACTATTTGTGCGACGAGGAATCGGGCTGGCAGCCGGACCTTGAGGACATGGAATCGAAGATCACGCCTCAAACCAAGGGCATCGTGGTCATCAACCCCAACAACCCCACGGGTGCCGTGTACCCGGAGGAGACCCTCAAGAAGATCGTGGCCCTGGCCGAAAAGCATGGCCTTGTGGTGTTCGCCGATGAGATCTACGAGAAGATCCTTTACGAAGACGCCGTCCACGTGAATCTTGCCGGACTCACCGGCGACGACGTGCTCTGCCTGACGTTTAGTGGATTGTCCAAGGCCTACCGGGTGTGTGGCTACCGCGCCGGGTGGATGGCCATCTCTGGACCCAAGAAGGACGCCGCAGACTACCTTGAAGGCATCAACCTGCTGGCCAACATGCGTCTGTGCGCCAATGTGCCGGCGCAGCATGCCATCCAGACCGCCCTCGGTGGCCATCAGAGCATCAACGATCTCATCCTGCCCGGCGGCAGGCTCCTTGAACAGCGGAACAAGGCCTACGATCTTCTCAACGCCATCCCCGGCGTAAGCACACAACAGGCCAGGGGTGCCCTCTATCTGTTCCCGAAGTTGGACCCCGAGGTCTATCACATCCGCGACGACGAGAAATTCGTGCTCGATCTTCTCAAGGAGCAAAAGATCCTCGTCTCACACGGACGGGCCTTCAACTGGGTGCGTCCTGACCACTTCCGCATGGTGACCCTGCCGAACGTCAAGGATATTGAAGAAGCGATTGGCCGCATGGCGGACTTCCTGGGACGGTACCAAGGCAACTAGCCTGTTGTGCAAGCCGCGACGAATGCGGTCGGACCAAAGGGGACGTCGAAATGGCCGGGACCAAGGAGTTCACCAAGCAGGTATCCACGATCTTGAAGGCCGGACCGGGATTCTCCCTGGACGCAGTAGATCCCGAATCGACGCCCGGCTACAAGGGGAAGAAGTCCGACGGCGTCGCTTTGCTGACAGCGCAGGACGGTCGTTTGGACGTCCTGCAAGAGATGCTCTTTGCTGAGGGAAAATTTGGCAGCTCCAAACGAGTGCTGTTGATCCTGCAAGCCATGGACACCGCGGGCAAAGGCGGGATTGTTGAGCACGTCGTCGGATCGATGGATCCCCAAGGTGTCAAGGTTGCTCCGTTCAAGGCTCCGACTGACGAGGAGAAAGCCCACGATTTCCTCTGGCGGATCGAGAAGGCCCTGCCCGACGCCGGATTCGTCGGGGTTTTTGACCGATCCCACTACGAGGACGTGCTGATACACCGCGTGCACGGTTGGGCTAATGAAGCTGAACTGGAACGGCGCTATGCCGCCATCAACGAGTTCGAGGCACGCCTCGCCGAACAAGGCACTGCGATCGTCAAGGTCATGCTCAACATCAGCCGCGATGAACAAAAAGCGCGACTGCTGGCACGATTGGATGACCCATCCAAGCACTGGAAGTACAACACGAGCGATCTCACGGAACGCGCGTTTTGGGATTCCTATATGGACGCCTATCGGCTGGTCTTCGAGAAGACCTCAACCGAGGTGGCGCCTTGGTATGTGGTTCCGGCGAACAAGAAGTGGTTTGCGAGGATCGCTGTCCAGGAGCTTCTACTCGAGGCCCTCGGGAAGCTGGACCTGAGCTGGCCGAAAGCCGACTTTGACGTGTCGGCGGAGCGGGCTCTGGCCGTCCAATCCTAGCCGGCCGTCGGGCTGTCCTCGCCGTTGCTTCGGGCCGCGGCCAGCCTCCTGCGGGCGCCCTCCAGCCACTCTTCGCAGCGCTTCGCCAAAGCCTCGCCGCGTTCCCAGAGGGCGAGTGATTCCTCAAGGCTTGCTCCGCCGGCTTCAAGGCGGCCAACCACGGCCATGAGCTGCTCGCGGGCTTCCTCATAGCTGAGAGCGTCCAGGTCCTCAGCGGATGCCTTGGCCGCAGGGGATGTGTTTTCTGCTGTCATTTCTTAGTCCTCATTTTGCTGGTGCTTGCTAGGTGGTCCGGCAGCTGCGGCGGCTCCGGAAGATACGGCGGCAAGGCGGCCTTCCGCCAACCGGAGGGTAAGCTCCGTACCGTCAGGGGCTTGGTCCGGGCTCCGGACGACGTCGTGGCCGACCCCGTCCGCTCCCGCAAGCTGGACCACGGCGTAGCCGCGGTCCAGTGTTTTTTGGGGAGACAATGCCCTTACCTGTGCGCGGAGGTGATGCACCTGGTCAAGTGCGCGGATAACTGCGGAACTTACCGCGGTGTGGGCATGTTTCCGGAGCCGTTCGACGTCCTCTTCCCGTGCGGTGACCATTCCCTCGGGGGAGGCCAGTACAGGGCGCGATCTCAGAGCGTGGAGTCGGTCCGTTTCGCGGTCCACGAGGCGTCCCACGCCGCGGCGCAGCTGCTCGCTGGCCTGGCGTACCCTTGCAAGTTCCTCGACGACATCAGGGACGATCCTCTTCGCGGCGTCGGTGGGCGTGGATGCGCGAAGGTCGGCGACATCGTCCAGGATGGGATGGTCGGCTTCATGGCCGATCGCGCTGACTACCGGGGTGGCCGCTGCGGATACTGCCCGGACGAGGTCTTCGTTGCTGAACGGAAGCAGATCTTCCAGGGCTCCGCCACCGCGGGCGATCACGATCACATCCACGTGCGGATCGGCGTCGAGTTCCTTAAGTGCAGCCAGGATCTGGCTGACCGCGGTGACACCCTGGACTGCAACTTCACGGACGGCGAATTCGACGGCGGGCCAGCGAAGGGCCGCGTTGCGCAGGACGTCTTTCTTGGCGTCGGAATCCCGGCCGGTGATGAGCCCGATTCGGTGGGGGAGCAGGGGCAGCCGTTTCTTCCTCGAGTCTGAAAACAGCCCCTCGGCGCCAAGGGCCTGGCGCAAGCGCTCGATTCTCGCGAGGAGATCGCCGAGGCCGACGGGACGGATGTCCTTGATCGACATGTTGAGCCGGCCGGTTTTGAGCCAGAATTCAGGTTTCACCAGGGCCACGACGCGTGAGCCCCGCTCCAGCGGCATCTTCTGGCGGTCCAGGACGTTTGACCACAGTGACGCGGGCAGGGAGATTTCGGCGTCGGTGTCCCGCAGCGTCAAGAAGGCGCTGCCGCCGCGACGGTTGAGTTCGATGACCTGGCCCTCGATCCACGCGGCCGGGGCCCGTTCTATGTGGGTCTTGAGCTTGCGGGACAGCAGCTGCAGCGGCCAGGGATTGTCGGGACTTGTCTCCGACGCCGTCGCGGGCAGGGTTGACTCTGCCTTCGTGGATTCTCCTCCGGAGGACTCTTCTTCCTGGGCTTCCGGGTTCGGGAATCCTGAAATCGGCAACGCCCGTGGCGCGCCGCCCGGGACAGCATCATGGGACACGCGGGTAGCCTCCTGCTGGTGGCTGGTGCATGGTTCCGTCCTCGCTGGTACTTTGCTAAGGGGGTGCCAGTAGCACCGCTGCTATCAGTGCTACTGGAATTTTGCTACCGAAAAGATTTTGCTACCGAAAAGACAGCGCTATCGAAAAGACGGTGGCAGGCTTCCAACTCTATCCATACCTTGTAGCATGCATGACCGACATTTACTCGTCGTCGCCCCGCCTGGAATTGCTGTACTCCAAACTTGAGGAATCCATTGCGTACGTTCGTCTCTGCAATCGCAGTGATCTTTGCCCTTCTGCTCACAGGAATCGCCATCCCTATGGCATGGACGGACGCCAACATCGTCAGGGAAGACGGATTTGTGGCGCTCACCTCTTCGATCGGGAAGGACCAAGCGTTCCAGCAGCGCCTGGCGGCCACAGCCGTCGCAAGCCTGGAATCCAAAATCAATCTACCTGCGCCAGTGGAGCAACTTGGCGCCGCTTTCCTCAAGGATGCGGCCACCGCAATGTCCACGTGGCCCGAATACCCGCAAGCGTGGAATGAAACCGTACGCCGGAGCCACCAACTGAATTTCGCAGGCAACGCCGGCCCCGGGAACTCGACCGCTGGGACGTCCTTGGTGCTCGACGTCGGCCCCTTGGTCAAGCTCGCCGCCGACCGGCTCCATGCGGCAACCGGCCTCCCCCTTGCGACGCCGGACTCCACCTTGATCAACATCGGCGGCCCCGCCCAGCGCCAGCAGGTAGACGCCATAGCCGCGTACGCGCCGATGTGGTGGATTCCAGGCCTCGGCGCCGTCCTGCTGTTTGTCCTGGGGTTGCTTGCCGCGAAACGCAGGGGCGTGCTTCTCTTGTTCACCGGACTGGGCTTGGCCGCAGTCGCAGCGCTATGGCAAGTGGCTACGACGGTGCTGAAGGGCGCAGGCAATGCGGGCTTGGGCGGAACCGCCACAGGCGGCCTTTTCGCGCGGGAGTTGGTGGCGGCGTCGGTCGACAATTTCACCGGCTGGATCACCAACGCCTGGATTGCCGCGGGAGTGCTTGCGCTTCTTGGCCTGCTCAGCGTGATCTTCTCGCGCAGAGCCAGGCCGAGCGTGCGGTCGAACGCTGCCGGTAGCATGGAGGGATGACCAGCTCAGCAGTTTCCATTCCGATGCCCTCTGTCCCGCGTAGGCGTCGGACGCCGGACGAGGTGCTGGCCGCCGCTCCGGTTTCCGGCGCCAAGCGCGTCTTGCTCGCGGCCCCCCGCGGATACTGCGCAGGCGTCGACCGCGCAGTCATCGCAGTGGAGAAGGCACTGGAACACTATGGGCCGCCGGTATACGTCCGTAAGCAGATCGTGCATAACGTACACGTGGTCACCTCGCTGGAGGAGAAGGGTGCCATCTTCGTCGAAGAGACGGACGAGGTACCTGAAGGCGCCCTCGTGATCTTCTCCGCCCATGGAGTGTCCCCGGCTGTCGTGCAGTCTGCCGAAGACCGCGGTCTGCGCACCATCGATGCCACGTGCCCGCTCGTCACGAAGGTGCATCGCGAAGCCGTACGCTTCGCCAAGGAAGACTACGACATTCTCCTCATCGGACATGACGGTCACGAGGAAGTGGAAGGCACAGCTGGCGAAGCCCCGGACCACATCCAGATCATCAATGGTCCGCACGAAGTGGACAAGGTCACGGTGCGCAATCCGGAGAAGACCATCTGGCTTTCGCAGACCACCCTGAGCGTCGACGAGACCATGGAAACCGTCCGGATGCTTAAGGAGCGCTTCCCCACGTTGCAGGATCCGCCCAGCGACGACATTTGCTATGCCACCACCAACCGCCAAGTGGCCATCAAGAAGATTGCCCCGCAGGCGGACCTCGTGATCGTGGTGGGATCGGCGAATTCCTCCAACTCCGTGCGGCTCGTCGAAGTGGCGCTTGAGTATGGCGCCAAGGCCTCCTACCGGGTTGATTTCGCGAACGAGGTCGACGAGAGCTGGTTCGAGGGCGTTGCCACCGTGGGCGTCACCTCCGGCGCCTCCGTTCCCGAGGTCCTGGTCCAGGATGTTCTTCGTTTGCTGGCCGACTACGGCTACGGTGCGGTTGAAGAGGTAGTGACGGCGGAGGAAGACCTGCTGTTCTCCCTGCCGAAGGAACTGCGCGCCACCCTCAAAGAGGCCGGAGACGTCACACGCGCCTTGGGCGGACGCGGGAACCGCCCAACCTCGTAGTCCGGTCCTAGGCCGCGGATTCTCCTTCGATCAGTTCGGGGGCGGCAAGGGTCCGCGGTACTGCTTCCACTGCGGACGGTGAAACCAGGCCGTCGGTGTCCATGGAATTGAGTTTCCGTGCCGTCGGCAAGACACGTGCCTCGAGCGTTCCGACGAGTGCGTTGTAGCGGTCCACCGAGGTCTTCAGGGACGAACCCAACTTGCCCACGTTGTCACCGAGAGTCCCCATGCGTTCGTACAACTGCCGGGCGAGCTCGAAGAGCTCCCGGGCGTTGTCCGTCAAGACGTCCTGGCGCCAGGTGAAGGCGACGGACTTAAGTACTGCCAGCAAGGTGCCTGGGGACGCGAGCACTACGTTCCGGGACAAGGCGTGATCCAAGAGCGCGGGGTCCGCCTCGAGTGCGGCGGCCAGGATGGATTCCGCCGGCAGGAAGCAGATCACCAGCTCGGGGGAGTTGCCGGGGATGTCCCAGTACTTCTTGGACCCGAGGGCATCCACGTGGGACTTGAGGGCCTTCGCATGTGCGAGCAGCAAAGCGTCCGCGCCATTGCCTACCGACAGCGCGCCGTTCCCAGCCAGATGCCTGGTGTTGCCCTCTTCCTGGGCAGCGAGGTAGGACGCCAACGGGACCTTTGCGTCCACTACCAGCTGCTTTCCACCCGGCAACTGGACAACGAGGTCCGGCCGGATGGCGTTGTCGACGGAAGCAGAATGTACCTGCTCGTGAAAATCGACGTGACGCAGCATACCGGCGGCTTCCACTACCCGGCGCAGCTGGACTTCACCCCACTGGCCCCTGGCGCTGTTGGATCGAAGGGCCGAGGCCAGGGCGTGGGTGGAGCGCAGGAGCTGTTCATCGGACAGCCGCGCTTCCTGGAGCTGCTGGGCAAGCTGGCCGTACTGCTCCAAACGATCCCGTTCCAGAAGGGAGACCTGTTGCTGGACGGCGGTCAGCTTCTCGGCAACAGGAGCGAGCGCGCGCAGCACACTGCCATCCTGGTTCCTGGACTCGTTCAGTTCACGGTTCTGTGACAACAGAAGCCGCCGTTCGGCGTCGGCGGCGGCAAACTGGGCGTTCACCGCGGCAAGCCGGGCCGAGACGCCGTCGAAATCTTCTTCAAGCGCGGCGGTGCGGCGCCGAAACAGGAGGAAGCCAGCCACCACCCCGGCGGCCGCTCCGAGAAGAAGCATGAACAAAGCGAGTATTACTGCAAATCCATCCATGTCTCCAACCTTGGCATAGGGGTCGGACAATATGGCGAAGCCGGCTCACGGCACCCGGCCGTGGGGTCCTGGGCGCTCCCCGCAAAGCGGAGAAGGGCACTCAGCGGGTAGAATCAATGCTCGTGGCTCTTACTATTGGCATCGTCGGACTGCCCAACGTCGGCAAATCAACTCTTTTCAACGCACTGACCCGCAACCAGGTGCTGGCCGCGAACTACCCGTTCGCCACCATCGAGCCAAACGTCGGCGTCGTCAACCTCCCGGACCCGCGCCTGCAGAAGTTGGCGGAGGTCTTCGGATCGCAGCGACTCCTGCCCGCCGTCGTCTCGTTCGTTGACATCGCCGGAATCGTCAAGGGCGCCTCCGAAGGCGAAGGCCTGGGCAACAAGTTCCTCGCGAACATCCGCGAAGCAGAAGCCATCGCCCAAGTCATCCGCGTCTTCGATGACCCCGATGTTGTCCACGTCGATGGCAAAGTCGATCCGCGCTCGGACATTGAGACGATCAACACCGAACTGATCCTGGCCGATCTCCAGACGATCGAAAAGGCTATTCCCCGGATCGAAAAAGAAGTCAAGATCAAGAAGCGTGAAGCCGCGGAACTCGCAGCAATCCTGGCCGCCCAGGCCGTCTTGGAACGTGGCGACACGATCTTCTCCTCCGTTAAGAGCGACAAGCTGGAGATGGAGCACCTCAAGGAGCTCAGCCTCCTCACGGCCAAGCCCTTCATTTACGTTTTCAATTCGGACGAAGGCATCCTGGGCAGTCCGGAAAAGCAAGAGGAACTGCGCGCCATGGTGGCGCCGGCGGACTGCATTTTCCTTGACGCCAAGCTGGAATCCGATCTCGTCGAACTCGACGAGGAAGAAGCCCGCGAAATGCTCGAGATGAATGGCCAGGACGAATCCGGCCTCGACCAGCTCGCACGCGTCGGTTTCCATACGCTCGGACTGCAGACCTACCTCACTGCCGGTCCCAAGGAAGCCCGTGCCTGGACCATCCACCGAGGCGACACCGCGCCCCAGGCCGCAGGAGTCATCCACACGGATTTCCAGCGCGGATTCATCAAGGCCGAAGTTGTCTCCTTCGATGACCTCATCGACGCCGGATCCATGGCCGAGGCCAAGTCCCGCGGCAAGGTCCGTATTGAAGGCAAGGAATACGTCATGGCCGACGGCGACGTGGTCGAGTTCCGCTTCAACGTGTAGCCGCGTTCCGCTACGGAATTACCTCTGCGGCGCAGGGTAAGAAGTGAATGTGATGGTCAAGGGAAGCTCAGAATCCCTCCACAATTTCTTGCCCCTGCGGCCATGCGTGAGCGGTTGCTGAGGTCACATCGGACCTGTTGACGGTCGCGTTCGTGGACGTCACCCCTCATGTCAGTGCCCGCTGATCAACTGCGCTCCCGGAACCTCTCCTCGAGTGCTATCATCATTGATATCAGTTGAGGAGGTGGTTCCGATGGCATCCGTAGTCGTCCGAGGGCTCGACGAGTCCGTAAAGAAGCAACTCGCCGCTCAGGCGAAGGAGCATGGCCGCTCCATGGAGGCCGAGGCCCGCGATATCCTCACGAAGGCCACGCGCAGACCCAACATCGGCCTGGCGCTTATGCAGGCGGCGCAGGAGATCGGCGGGATCGACGATCTCGTCGTCCCCGAACGCACCGACGTCGCGCGGGCGGTGGACTTCGGGTGATCGTCCTCGACACGAACGTCATCTCTGAGGTCTTCCGACCCCGCCCGGACGCCCGCGTCGTGGCGTGGCTGGAGGCTCTCGCCGGCGACGTCGCGATCACGGCCGTCACGCTCGCCGAGCTCCTAGCCGGCGTGCATCGTCTCTCGGACGGCAAGCGCAAGTCGGCGCTGGCGGGGAGGATCGACGCCGCGCTGCAACCCTACCGGGAGACCCAGGCGATACTGGCGTTCGACGACGAGGCCGCCGATTACTACGCAGACGTTGTGGTCGCCCGCGAGCGGGCAGGGATGCCGATCAGCAGTGCCGACGCCCAGATCGCCGCTATCTGCCGGGCCCGCAGAGCCTCCTGCGCGACCCGGAACACCAAGGACTTCGCGCAGGTTGGGATCGAGTTGATCGACCCCTGGAGCGGCTGACCGACGAGCCGGGCTGGTCCCGAGACGGTCCGCACCCTGATTAAGCTCGGAGAAGAGCCGAACGCAAACGTTTCTCACCGCGGCGATGTGGTCGAGTCCCGCTTCAAAGTCTAGTTCCGCTTGGATGTGAGCATAGTCGAGTGAAGGCACGAAGTGAGTCGGGACGACTTCTTCCTCTTCATCGGCTCTTCGGACCGTGAATCTGACCATGGAAACGCCCTCGGCGTTTCACAGGTACGACAGCGTCGATGACTGGCCGGTACCGGGCCATGATGGGAGCGGCTAGCTCCGTAGATACTTTAAGATCCATGCCATCAACGTCACACAGCCCGCGAAGCCCGTAGCTGTAATTCCCTTAGAACAGCGGCCAGGGCACCGCCGACATCTCACCGCTCGGAGCCGGAAACCGCCCTGCCAAGCGCAACCGGGCGCAGCGCGCGGCGAGCGATGCGATTTCTTCGGCGCTGAGCAAGTCCGCCAGGCTTCGGCCCAGCTCACTGCGCAGTCCTTCACTGACACGATCGATGCCCTCGCGTTCCTCGGCGGTCAGAGGGTCTCCCAACCATCCCCACAGCACCGTGCGCAGCTTGTGGTCACGGTGAAAGGTGAGCCCATGGTCCACGCCGTGCCGGTGTCCGTCCGGCATGGCGAGAATGTGGTCGCCCTTGCGGTCGGCGTTGTTGACGACCGTGTCGAACACCGCCATGCGCCTGAGCGCTGGCGAGTCTTCGTGAACGAGGGTGACCATGCGTCCGTTCTCATCCCGTCCCTCGAGAACGTGTTTCCAGCCCGTCTCCGGCATGTGGTCCGTCGCGACCAGATCTACGGCGTTTTGGGCGGGGTCTTGGTCCTGCCAGAGCTGCACCATTCCTTCGCCCATCGGACCATCGCGCAGCCAGGTTTGCGGCACGATGTCCCAGCCGAAGGCCCGTGAGACCAAGTACGCGGCCACCTCCCGGTGAGCCAGGGTGCCGTGGGGAAAGTCCCACAGCGGAGTTTCGCCGGCTATCGGCTTGTAGACGACGACCACGTCGCCGATGCTGCCTAGAAATGTGGCGTTTGAAGCCGTCGTGATGCGGCCGGTGAGCTTCAACTCGGCGGTCACCAGGTCCGGCGCTGGCATCAGACCTCGGGAAGGGTGCAGATGTGCCCGTCGGCGTCGATGGGGTACCCACAGAGCGGGCACGTCGGACGCCCGGCGCCCACGATCTCACGGGTGCGCTTGGCGAAGGCGCGGGCGGTGCCGACCGGCATGCGGACCAGCAGCATTTCGGTCTCGTTAGCGCCGTCGTCATCGTTGGCATTGGCATTGGCATTGGCATTGGCATTGGCATCGGCATCGGCATCGGCATCGGTGATGGGGAAGGCCTCTAGTACGATCTGGGCCGTGGTTGGGTCCCACCCTAAGCTCATGGCGCCGGTGCGGAACTGCTCCTGAACGGCCTCGAGCTGGTCATTGTCGACAAGTTCAATGGGCGTACCCGTGGGGACGCTGAAGGGGTTGCCCTCCACAGCGATGAGCTGGTCGAGAATTTCGTCGATCTTCTCCGCGAGCAGAGCCGACTGCTCTTTCTCCAGGGCCACACTCACGATCTGCGTCGCTGCGCGCACCTGCAGGTAGAATGTGCGCGCCCCCGGAAGGCCAATGGTGCCGACGACGACCCGATCAGGCCAGGCAAACTCGTGAACACGTGTAGGCATGTCAGTATTCTAGGCACATGAGGTTCATGGCGCCTTCCGCCCTGAACCGCCGCCCACCGGCGCATCGCCGGACTGGATGCCGTTCGACAGCCAGGACAGATCACCCGCATCGGTGTTGGTCGCGTAGACGCTCGGCTGGTTACCGCCGTAGCGCACGATCGATACGGAAGCCGGGCCCACGGTAATACGCTGGAACAGGTCAAGGTGCATGCCGAGCGCGTCGGCGAGGATTGACTTGATGATGTCACCGTGACTTACCGCAACCCACACGGCTCCTGGCCCGTACTCGGCTTCGAAGGCTGCATCGTGGCGTCGAATCGCCGCCACCGACCGAGCCTGCATCGCGGCCATGGATTCACCTCCAGGAAAGACGACGGCGGACGGTTGGGACTGCACAACCGGCCACAGATCCTCGGTCGCGAGATCACTGAGCATGCGGCCCTGCCACTGGCCGTAGTCGCACTCGGTGAGATCGAGATCGACCGGCGCGTACGGCGTGCCAGCCTGGCGATCGAGGATGAGCTGGGCGGTCTGCTGACAACGCTCAAGCGGGCTCGACACCACCGCGACCAAGGGCACCGCCGCGAGCCGGTCTCCAGCCAGAGCCGCCTGGTCGCGCCCGACTTGGTCCAGACTGACGCCGACCGCCCGCCCGGCCAGCAGCCCCGTGGCATTGGCTGTAGTGCGGCCGTGCCGTACGAGAATAACTGTCGCCATCCACCCAGCCTAACCACCCGCTCGCTGCGGTGGAGCCGATATTTACGCCGTCCTATCCGGCACGGGGTAGACCAGGGCGACTTCGCCGGCCGGACGCCTGCTGCCCACGGCGAGCACGGCGTCTACATCCTGGTCAGGTGCCCGGTCCTTCGTCGATGGCCGAGCCCCAGCATTCAGCCGGCGGGGAATCGGGGGCTCGGACGGTCCACAGCGAACCGCTTTCCTCCTCCGGATCGTGCGCGCAGCCCAACGTCGTGCCGAGACGCTTCCCTGTGACGGAACGTGGTGGGGCTCCGATTTAACGTCTAGCGTTATTAACGCTGTGCGTTATATCCTGACGTCGTGATCAGGTCGTTCGGGAGCAAAGACACCGAACGACTGTGGCGTCGTGAGCATGTGGCTTCGATGGATTCACGGATCCTTCGGTCCGCCCTCCGCAAGCTTCGCCAGGTGGGGTCCGCGGAGTCGATCGAGGATCTCCGCGTTCCGCCGGGGAACCGGCTCGAAGCACTGAAAGGTGACCGGACCGGTCAATACAGCATCAGGATCAAGGACCCGTGGCGGATCTGCTTCAGGTGGACAGACGCTGGACCAGAGGAGGTGGAGATCGTTGACTACCATTGACTATCTTGCGCCGATTCACCCAGGTGAAGTTCTCATGGAGGATTTCATTGAGGGTTTCGGCATCACGCAGAACAAGCTCGCCGTGGCGATCCATGTGCCGCCGCGCCGAATCAATGAGATAGTGCACGGCAAGCGTGCGATCACAGCCGACACGGCACTACGTCTCGGCAAGTATTTTGGAACGTCGGCTCAGTTTTGGCTCAACCTGCAGACGCATTACGATCTCGACGTTGCCGAAGATCGTGCGGCTGGGCAGATCGCTGCCATCACGCCTCTCAAGGTCGCGTGAACAAATCGGTGCGGCTGGTCATCGACATGCCGGTACAGTTCATCTCGCGAGTTATCCACATAACGCAACTAAGCCGTCCTGCGCAGCTTGCGCTTTGGCAATACTTGGTGAATGGGAATCAGATATTACGCATATGCATTCGACGGCGACCTCACTGAACAGGTGCTTTCCGACCCGATGACCTTCGTGTCGGTTGATCCGCTTGCTGATGCTTGGGGCCTTGACCCTGGTGTCGGGATCAGTGGTACCACCTTCGAACAATTGATATCTGAGCGCGACATGCTCTATCTGGACAAGGCATGGCGGCATCTGCAGGTTCTCACGGCCCCATTGGGGGCGGCCATGGCGGCGCGACCCGCTTTTCGTATGTTTGAAGGCAACGTGACCATGCATGGCGAAGGTTGGGATCCGTGGGTAAAGGCCTTGACTCCGTCCGAGGTTTTGGCGATTGCTCAGGACTTGGACGATATCTCTGATGCGGAGGTGAGGCTGCGGTTGCCGGATTCGCCATGTGTCGATCGGGACCTTGACGCCGAGTATGCCGTTGGCTATCTTCGACGGGCTCGGGTCTTCGCCACCAATCTCGCCGACGAGGGGCGCGGCATGGTCTACCTGATCGGGTAACGATCATCCTGTCTTAACGCCGACGGGCGACATCCCTGCTCAGAATACTCGGCCAGGTTTCGACATCTCCGGGGGTCCGGGCGACCGTCAGCGTTGCTTGCGGGAGCAGTGCGGCAAGGGATTCCGCGGTTGACAGCGGGTGGCCCGGATCATCGACCCACGCCAAGATGGTCGTCGGTACGTCGATTCGCGCGACGGCCTCAAGACCAGGCAGATCGCTAAGTGCCGCGCCTCGAAACAACGACGGCAAGAGGGCGTCGGCGACGTCGGGCACCGTCTCCGGCGCACCAATTGTGGCCGGCGGCGGTGCTGCTCCGCGCGTGGTGGCGAGGAATGCCTCGACACCAACAGATTCGATAAGCGCCGCGGCAACTCGGTAGTTTGCAGCCTGTGCAGTTCGGGTTTCCCACGCCGTCGGTGGCACCATAAGTGTCAGCCCGCTAAAGCGGTCTGGCTCGCGGGAAGCGGCGTGCAAGAGTGTGCCGGTACCCATGGAGGGACCAACTCCGTGGACACGTTCGCCCGGGAACCAATGATCGAGCAGTCGCAGGAGGTCGTATGCGAGGCTTTGCCATTGATAGTCCTCGGGGACCTTCCGCCCCGTCGACAGGCCATGGCCGCGTGCGTCGTACCGCAGCAGTCGAGTTCCACTAAGCCCTCGACCGAGGTCGAGGTTGAGCACCCGATCGTGCGCGCGGCTTGAGGTAAGGCCATGCAGTTGGACAACCGGGTGTCCACCTTCGTCGCTCAAAGCAACCGCAAGCTCGGCTCCGGGAACCTCGAAAGTGGGCATCAGGCTCCTCGTTTCGTGACTGACCGCGCCACCTCGAGCGGCCGCGTTGAGTATTCAGGCTATCTGGGGCGATAGGATACTGCCATGCGGCTGACCAACGTCACCCACCTGCGCCTACCGTTCGGACGACTTTGGGGCTACGACGTCAGTGTGTCTGCGCTCGGCCGGCGTCTTCCAGTGTCCTTTGACCAGCGGCTCCATGTGGGAGCAGGCGACCGCCCCGGCTCCTGGATGGCATTGTCTTTTCGGCTGCCGACACCAACTCGTCGTGAGTCAATTGCCGATGCCTGGCTGGCTGTCGTCGCCCGTCATGGCACACTGCGAACGGCATTCGTGCCCGGTGCGGATGGTGATCCGGAGCTTCACGAAATTGACATTGGTCCGGGAACCTGGGTCGAGCATCATGTATCTTCTGGTCAGGCCGTCAATGACGCGGTGCGGGACATTCTCGATGCAGCATGTTCGCCATACCAACAGCCCTCACACCGGCTGTGCGTATCGGAGACTGCCGCTGGACTCACCGTCGTGATTGCGGCCGATCACGCCCACGTCGATATGTGGTCCATGCTGGTGATCGCGCGAGACCTGCTGTCTGCGCTCGATGCGGGGAGGGCCGGCCGTGAACCGTTACCCGGGGCAGCGCCCGCATTTGTTGAACACACGCAAGCACTGCTGGATCGGGATGCGGCGCCGGACCATGTGCGTCGCCGATGGGAAGACATCATCCGGGACAGCGGCGGCGTCATGCCGCAATTCCCACTGCCCCTGGGTGCGCCAGATCCGCAGCGCGAGCGTGTGGAAGTTCGCGATGTGTTCGATCTCGACGATGGTGCAGCATTTGCTGCGCAGGCCCGCAACGACGGTGTCTCGACGCTTGCACTCGCTGTTGTTGCGATGACAGCGGTGACCCGCGAGTTGGCGGGAACCCCGCTGCGAGCCGTTTTTCCCGTGCACAGCCGCTTCGACGACCGCTGGCATGACTCAGTCGGCTGGTTCATTACTAATTCGGTACTTGAGTCGGCGGTCGCCGAGCCGCGCGCTGCGGCGGCCGCGGTAAAAGAGGCTGTGCAGCTTGGCTCGTGGCCTCTCGCGGACGTGCTGGCTCCATGGGGCGGCATGCCCGTAGCTCCCGGTATGTTCGCGATCTCCTGGCTGGACCTGCGCAGGCTGCCGGTGCGAATCGACTCCGTCGGACTCGACGCCCATTATGTGAGCGCGACAATCGACACCGACGGCGTCATGCTTTGGTTCATCCTGGACGAGTCCGGTCTGCACTTGAGATGCCGTTATCCCGACACCGTTGAGGCGCGAGCCAACGTCGGCGGATGGCTTGATCTGCTGGTCGCTCGTTTGCAGGCAGATGCGCGATCCTCAGTTCGAGGACTGCTGCGGGTGGACGGCCGGACCTTCAGGCTGGAACGGGCGAGTCGCGATGATGTGGAGGCCATCGCCGCGCTGTTGTCTGATGATCAGTTCGGTCCCGATCGTGAGTGCGTCGAGCTCGAACGATACGAGGGGGCCTACAACCTGGTTGTGCGCGACAGTTCCAACTATCTGGGGGTTGTCCGCAATGATGCCGATCGCATCGTTGCGACGATGCAATTGACCGTCATTCCAGGTCTTTCCCGGGGTGGTTCTTCCCGTCTACAGATCGAGGGACTGCGGGTTGCGGCCGCGGAACGCTCACATGGCTTGGGCACCGCGATGCTTGAGTGGGCACACGATTTTGGTCGTGCGCGCGGGGCGCAACTGGCACAGGTGACCACCGACGAAGCACGGGAACGGGCTCGGGCCTTCTACACCCGACTCGGATATCGGACCGCCCACGTAGGACTGAAACGGCGCATATAAAAGCCTTCCCTGCGCGTCGTTGGCGATTTTCGAGTGGCCTGGGAAGTCCGATACCTCGCCCCCTTCCCAGCGTTCCCCGCCTGGAGGGTTCAGTGATGGGGAATTAACTGACATAAGCGCCGATTCGCCTTGAATCGGGCCTTATGTCATGTTGGCGTGGATTACGGAACCACTAGGACGTCCTTCGATGATTGCATCTCGATAACAAACTTTACCGGCGGGAAACTTTGGACCCAAACATCCGTTCCGGGCGCTAGGCTACTGCTCATGTGAGACCAGCCACAAGCCTGCTGAGGGGGTTGTGGCAGTCTGCCGGAGTCAACAGCGCCGGCTTTTTCCACTCAAAAAAATAGGAGGCGGAATGCGTTTCGGACGTACTTCCAAAGCAGTGGGTATTGCGGCAATCGCCGCGATCGCACTGAGCGCCTGTGCCGGCAATTCCGGTGGCAATACCCCATCCACCGGAGCAGCCAAGACGGGTGGCACGGCCACTGTGGTCGAGGTCAACGCTTTCAACACGTTCAACCCCAACACAGCCGACGGCAATACTGACATCAACTCCAAGGTCAGCTACGCCACGCACTCGGGCTTCTACTACATCGACAACAAGCTGAACGTCGTTCACAACGACAAGTTCGGCAAGATGGAGAAGGTCTCGGACAACCCGCTGACCGTCAAGTACACCATCAACGACGGTGTGAAGTGGTCTGACGGCACCCCGGTCTCCGCAGCTGACCTCCTCCTGCAATGGGCGGCCTTCTCCGGTTACTACGACGACGCCGATTCCAAGGCCAAGACGGGTACGTCCTACTTCTCGTACGCCGGTGACAACACGGGCCTCAGTCTGACGGACTTCCCGGAGATCAGCAACAACGACAAGACCCTCACGCTCAAGTACTCCAAGCCGTTCGCCGACTGGGAAATCGTGCTTGGTGGTCCCGGCATTGACGTTCCTGCCCACGTCCTTGCCCAGAAGGCCGGCCTGAAGGACACACAGGCCTTGATTGACTTCTTCAAGAGCAAGCCGCGCGGAGATTCCAAGGCACCACTTCCCGCGGATCCGAAGCTGAAGGCAATGTCGGACATGTGGAACACCGGCTTCGATACGAAGACGCTTCCTGCCGACCCGACCCTGTTCCTCTCAAACGGTCCTTACATCGTCAAGAGCATGAACCAGGACCAGTCCCTCACCATGGTCCGCAACAAAGACTACAACTGGGGACCGACTCCAAACCTTGACGAAATCACCGTCCGATACATCGGTTCGGCGCCGGCCCAGGTCCAGGCCCTCAAGAACGGCGAGGCGGACATCATTGCCCCGCAGGCTTCCGCGGACACCCTCGACCAGTTGAAGGCACTCTCCAGCCAGGGCGTTACCGTAGATCAGGGCAACCAGCTGGCCTTCGACCACTTGGATCTGAACTTCTCGGGTCCGCTGGCCGACCAGAACGTGCGTACCGCTTTCATGAAGACGGTTCCCCGTAAGGACATCGTCAACAAGATCATCGGCAAGCTTGATCCGAACGCGAAGCCGCTGGACTCCCAGATCTTCGTTCCCCAGCAGGCTGCCTACGCTGATTCCGCCAAGAACAATGGCTCCTCGGCTTACCAGGACGTCGACATTGATGGTGCCAAGAAGCTCCTGAACGGTGCTACTCCGGAAATCCGCATCATGTACAACAAGGACAACCCGAACCGTGTTGACGCTTTCTCGCTGATCCGCGAATCCGCCACCAAGGCTGGCTTCAAGATCGTCGACGGCGGCTTGGGCGCCTCTGACTGGGGCAAGGCCTTGGGCAAGGGCGGCTATGACGCAACCATCTTCGGGTGGATCAACCCGGGTGTCGGAGTCTCCGGCGTTCCGCAGATCTTCAAGACCGCCGGTGGCAACAACTTCAACCAGTTCAGCAACACCGACGCCGACAAGCTGATGGAGGAGCTTGTGGTCACCACCGACCGCAGCAAGCAGGACGATCTCCAAAAGCAGATCGACAAGAAGATCTGGGACAGCTCTTACGGTGTTCCCCTCTTCCAGTCAGTGAACGTGGACGCCTACAGCGACCGCATCACCGGCGTGAAGCTCATGCCGAACCAGACCGGTGTTTGGTGGAACTTCTGGGAGTGGGCCCAGAAGTAAACCTTGCTCGCTGAGCTAAATTACCTGCCAAGGCGCCGGGACCGACGTACCATGGTCCCGGCGCCTTGGTTGGTGCACCGGCATATTGTCCGTTTCCCACAACCTCACCAGGGGAACGGGCACGATTCTGCGATGGGCGCCGGCGAACCCGGGCCTGGATTTCGAGGTTCCTCACCATGTTGACCTATATAGTCCGGCGGTTGGTTACCGCCGCATTCATTCTTCTCGGAGCATCGTTCCTGGTGTATCTCCTGACAGCGTCGTCCGGAGATCCCCTGGCAGAATACCGAGCCAGCAGCGCGCCGAACCGGCAAGCGCTGATGGATGCCCGCATCAATCTGCTTGATCTCAACACTCCGCCGCCATTGCGCTACTTCAAGTGGCTTGGCGGTGCGGCCCAATGTGTTGTGCCGTTTGGAAACGCCTGCAACCTTGGCAAGAACATCGCTGGACAGCCAATTACGGAGGCTCTCGGCTTTGCCTTGGTTCAAACCCTGACGCTCGTCACGGGCGCCACAGTCCTAGCTATCCTGATCGGCATCTCCCTCGGCATCGTCACCGCCCTCCGCCAGTACAGTGCGTTGGACTACGGCGTGACGTTCATGGCGTTCCTGTTCTTCTCGCTGCCGATCTTCTGGGTGGCCGTCCTCCTCAAGGAATTCGGTGCCATCGGCTTCAACGACTTCCTTCGAAATCCGGAAATACCGCCTGCCGTGGCCTTGGGGATCGGTGCCGTTCTCGGCGTCATCGCCGCAGTGGTCGTCGGTGGAGCGGCCAAACGCCGACTGATCGTCGGTGGCTCGGTCTTCGCGGCTGTGTCCCTTGTCCTTTTCTACTTCTCCCTGACGCAGTGGTTCCGCAATCCCGGTCTGGGTCCCGTCATCATCGCCATTCTTGGAGTGGGAATTGCCTTCGGAGTCACGGTATTGGTTTCAGGGCTCAAGAACCGCAAGGCCCTGCAATCGAGCCTGATCGTGGTGGGCATCGGCGTGATCGCCTACTTCGCTGTCCAGCCGTTACTCAATGACGCGACCGGGCTCATGATTTTCCTCCTTGCCATCGCCACCATCCTTGTTGGCGTGGCCGTCGGGTACTTCATGGGCGGTTTCGACCGTGGACAGTCAATGCGTGCCGCCGCTATCACCGCGTTCCTGGTCGGAGCGCTCGTGGTCCTGGACCGCTTCATGCAGGCCTGGCCGTCGTACTTCAACAACAGCCGGGTTCGTGGGCGTCCCATCGCGACCATCGGGGCGGGAACCCCGAACATCCAAGGCGACTTCTGGATCATGTCCACCGATACGCTCACCCACCTCGTATTGCCCACGATCGCCCTGATCCTGGTCTCCCTGGCCAGCTATACGCGATTCACGCGCTCGTCGATGCTGGAAATCATGAACATGGACTACATCCGGACAGCACGGGCAAAGGGCTTGAGTGAACGGTCAGTGATCATGGGCCACGCGTTCCGGAACGCCCTGATACCCATCGCGACGATCGTCGCGTTCGACATCGGCGCATTGATCGGTGGTGCGGTCATCACGGAATCGGTGTTTTCCGTCCGCGGGATGGGCTTCCTGTTCATTGACGGACTGCAACGCTCCGATGTGAACCCGGTTATGGGCGTCTTCTTGTGTGTCGCCATCACCGCGATGGTCTTCAACCTCGTAGCGGACCTCGCTTACTCCGCTCTCGACCCACGCGTAAGGATCAAAGCATGAGCCAGCCAACCCAAGAGGAAGAAATTCTGGCACAACAGGCGCTTGCCGAAGCAGCACGCGCCGAGGCCGGCATCGAAGTTACCGGTGGCCTCAGCCAAGGCCAGATTGTCCGTAAACGGTTCTTTGGCCACACCGGTGCCTTGATCGGGCTCGCAGTGTTCGCTGCGATCTTCCTGCTCGCTTTCACTTCAGTGGGTGCTTTTGGCATCCCTGGGTGGTGGAAGTACAACCACGTGGACGTTTCGCCCCTCGTCAACGATGGTGTCCCGACGTCGTCGTTGTGGCCCCTTGCCTGGGGAGAGCACCCGTTCGGCCAGGACCGGATTGGACGCGATCTGTTTGCCATGACCATGCGCGGTGCCCAACAGTCCATCACTGTCATGGTCCTGATCGGCGCCATCGCGGGTGCGGTCGGCGCAATCGTCGGCGGTCTTGCCGGTTATTTCCGCGGCTGGGTGGAAGCCGTCCTCATGCGCCTCACCGACGTCATCATCATCATCCCTGTGCTGCTCCTTGCGGCCGTGGTTGGCCAGATTGCCAACCGCAGGGATGAAGGAAGTTGGATTGCAGGCTTCGCTTCCAACAACGGTGTCGTCATTCTTGGCGTCTTTCTTGGCTTCGTCCTCTGGGTGGGCCTCGCCCGCTTGGTCCGCGGTGAGTTCCTGACCCTGCGCGAGCGGGAGTTCGTAGACGCGGCCAGGATCTCCGGAGCATCCAACGCAAGGATCATCTTTAAACACATCCTCCCCAACGCCGTCGGTGTGCTGATCGTGAACGTGACGCTGACCATGTCCGCAGCGATCCTGCTGGAGACCGCCCTCAGCTACCTGGGCCTCGGCGTGAAGGCTCCCGATACCTCGCTCGGCCTGTTGGTTGCGCAGAACCAAGAAGCCTTCGCTACAAGGCCGTGGCTCTTCTGGTTCCCGGGCCTGTTCATCATCCTCATCTGCTTGAGCATCAACTTCATCGGCGACGGCCTGCGGGACGCGTTCGATCCGCGGCAGAAGAAGTTCAAAGCCAAGACCGCCGTCGAAACAACGCGCCACTCCAGCACGACGGCGCCGGTTGCCGATGCCTCGAAAGGCAGCTGAGTGCTACCCGTGCGGGGAAACCTCCTAAAGGAAGACCGCCCAGTAGCTGGCCGCGGCCAAGGCCACCGTGGCCGCTATCCGGAACCATCCGACGGCAACCGTCACCAAAGCGTCCTCAGCCCGGCCGGGTTCTACGCGTCCGGCTTCTACGAGGTTCTGCCAGCGGGTTCGGACGAGGACTGCTGCGGCACCGGAATCGGTGTTCTTGAGGTCTCCGGGGCGAACCGAGCTGCCGGGGCCGTAGGTGGTGCCCGGAAGTCCTTTGAGGTGCTCGGGGCGGGCATTGCGCCCGCCCCAGATTCCCGGCGCGGGAGCGGCCCACGCCGGGTACTTCTTGCGAGGCGTCACGAGGGTGAGGGCGTAGCGGGTATCAACCTGCACCAGGGCGTCCCACGGAACATCGATGGTCCGGTAAGGATTCTCCAGCGCAACGCCGGAATCCCTGACCACCACTACCGGGCGCCAGAAAAGCAACCAGCCAAGGAACGCTATGAAGAGCAGGGGAGTGGTGCCCGGAAGAGCGCGCGGCCCGGCTGCCACGAGCGTGACGACAACTCCGAAAACGGCAACTACCCAGCAGATCCAAGCAAATATCTTGCTGGTCCGGGCCTTGAAGATTTCGACATTGCCGGCATACGGCTCTCTGCTCATGCCCCTAATAATTCAGGATTCCGGGCTACTTCACTAATCACCCCTTGGAGGGTGGCCCGGATGGAAGGGAAGACCCAACATGACTGACAACGCCAGCCCCGAACCGGAGGCTACCCACCTCGAGACCGAGTCGGACAAGAGCGCGCGCGGGGCCATGGTCCTGGAAGTACGCGATCTCAGCGTCGACTTCGGTGTCGACAAGAAATGGGTGCCTGCCGCCATCGGGCTGAACTACGAGGTCAGGGCCGGCGAGGTCCTCGCGATCGTCGGCGAGTCCGGTTCCGGCAAGAGTGCAAGTTCCATGGCCCTGCTCGGCCTGCTGCCCAGCAACAGCCGGGTTCGGGGGAGTGTCAAGCTCTCGGGCAAAGAGTTACTGGGTGACAAGTCAGGCAATATCCGGGAAGTCCGGGGCAAGGACGTCGCGGTCATCTTCCAGGAGCCCATGACCGCTCTCAACCCCGTGTACACCGTCGGTGCGCAGATAGTTGAGACGATCCGGTTGCACAACTCGATCTCCCCTGATGAAGCCAGGCAGCGGGCCGTGCGCATGCTCGATCTGGTGGAGCTCCCAGACCCGGAGAAGGCCTTCAAGTCCTATCCTCACCAGCTCTCCGGCGGCCAGCGGCAGCGAGCCATGATCGCGCAGTCATTGTCTTGTGATCCCAAACTCCTGATCGCAGACGAACCCACTACTGCCTTGGACGTGACTGTCCAGGCTGAAATCCTGGACCTGATGCGCAACCTGCGCAACAAGCTGGACAGCGCCATCGTCCTGATCACCCACGACATGGGCGTGGTGGCCGACCTCGCCGATCGTATTGCGGTGATGCGCAAAGGCGTCATCGTGGAGAGCGGTACTGCGCAGCAGATCTTCTCCAACCCCCAGCACGAATACACGCAAGCTCTGCTAGCCGCTGTTCCCCACCTGGGGCAGGGGGCGGACAGCGCCGACGTCGACGTCACCGCTGCATTGGCTGCCGCGACCCATGCAGAGCTGGAATCGGTCGATCACGATGAACTGGTGCGACGGGAACTCGAGAACCAGGCTGCTTTGAAGGCAGCTGCCGACGAAGCTGCCAAGCCCAAGGGTGAGGCCGTGCTTGAGCTGATCGACGTGGCTATCGAGTACCCCAAACAGGGCCGGGTTCCCGCCTTCCGCGCTGTCGAGGGCGCCAACCTCGTGATCTACCCCGGTCAGGTAGTAGGCCTTGTTGGGGAGTCCGGATCCGGCAAAACGACCATTGGACGCGCCGCCGTCGGGCTCTTGCCCGTAGCTGCAGGCAGCATGCGTGTGGTGGGGCAGGACATTTCCGCTGCAAAGCGGAATGGAAAGCAACTGCACGAAGTGAGGCGGGACATCGGCATGGTGTTCCAGGATCCGTCGTCGTCGCTGAACCCGCGGCTGCCCATCGGCGAAAGCATCGGCGAACCGATGTACCTCGCCGGGGTCGCGAAGGGCGTCGATCTGCAGAAACGGATTGAGACCCTCCTGGACCAGGTGGAACTGCCGCGCGGCTACCGCAACCGGTATCCGCATGAATTGTCAGGCGGTCAGAAGCAGCGCGTCGGCATTGCCCGGGCGCTGTCCCTGCAGCCCAAGCTCATGGTCGCTGATGAGCCGACTTCGGCGCTCGACGTTTCGGTACAGGCAAAGGTCCTGGAACTCTTCCAGAACCTGCAGAGGGAGCTGGGATTCGCGTGCCTGTTCGTCACGCACGACCTCGCCGTGGTTGATGTGCTCGCAGACCGGATCTGCGTGATGCAGCGCGGCCGGATCGTGGAGCAAGGCACCCGGGAGCAAATCCTTCGCAATCCGCAGGAGCCCTACACCCAGAGGCTGCTGGCCGCGGTGCCGCTTCCGGACCCTGAGAAGCAGCGCGAGCGTCGGGAACTGCGCGCCCAGCTCATGGCCGCCGGGATCGAGTAGCAACCCGGGAGGCATTCCCAACGGCACGTACTCGCCGTCGCAACCGCAAAAGAGTCCCCGTGGCCAGTTCAATTGGCCGGCGGGGGCTCTTTTTCGTGGTTGTTTGAGGCGCTGAGTGTGTCCGTTGCACTCCTTTGGGGTGCCCGAAAAAGCCCTACATTCCGGGGAAAATCAAGGGTCAGGCGTGTCGAGTGTAGCAAGGGGCCGCCTATTTCGTGAAATGACTGCTTCATTTACTTGAAATGACTGCTTCATTACTAAAACTGTCAAGAGCACACTTCGTTGTTCATGCCAATGGGATTCCATATTTCGGACAAGGTGTGGTTAGGATTACACATCCATGTAGGCCGCGTCACAGGATAATTCTGTGCCTGGCCCCGGGGGCAGCTATGAGTTGCCCCGACCCATCCCCCTGAATCCATAGGAGGCGGAATGCGTTTTTCGCGCACTTCCAAAGCTCTTGGCTTGCTGGCAGTCGCCGCACTTGCCCTCACCGGATGCGGCAGCTCTGGCTCCGGAAGCAGCGGCCAGACCGCTGCCGGCGATCCGAACAAAATCATCACCGCATACAGCAATGAACCCCAGCACCCCCTGATCCCTTCCAACACCAACGAGGTGTACGGCGGCCGCGTTGTCGACCTCCTGTTCGAAGGCCTGACCAGCTACGACGCCAATGGCAAGTCCGTGAATGCACTAGCGGAATCCATTGACACGAGCGACGGCCAGAACTACACCATCAAGGTCAAGAAGGGCGCCAAGTTCACCAACGGCGAGGCAGTCACCGCCAAGAGCTTCGTTGATACTTGGAACTTCGCCGCCCTGAGCACCAACGCCCAGGCCAGCAGCAGCTTCTTCGAATCCATCGAAGGCTACGACGCAGTCAGCGCCGTCACGAAGACCAAGGGCGCGGACGGCAAGTCAACGTCGACTCCCGCACCGACCGCCCAGACGATGTCCGGCCTGGTGCTGAAGGACGATTCGACGATCACCGTCAAGCTGGCCCAGCCGGAAGCCGACTGGCCGCAGCGCCTCGGCTACTCCGCCTTCATGCCGCTTCCGGCCGACGCCCTCAAGGACCCGAAGGCTTTCGGCGAAAACCCCATCGGCAACGGCCCCTACAAGATGGCCGCCAAGGGTGCCTGGCAGCACGACAGCCAGATCGCCCTCGTCAAGAACCCGGACTACCAGGGCACCCGTATCGCCAAGAACGGCGGCGTGACCTTCAAGTTCTACACCGACCCGGCTCCGGCCTACACGGACGTCCAGGCCAACAACCTTGACGTTACCGACGTCCTGCCGACGAACGCCCTGAAGACCTACACCACGGACTTCCCGGACCACAGCCTGAACAAGGCATATGCAGGCAACGCAACCCTGAACATCCCGAACTACCTGCCTGAGTTCCAGGGACCAGCCGGCCAGCTGCGTCGCCAGGCCATCTCCATGGCGATCAACCGCGATGAGATCACCAAGGTCGTCTTCAACGGCACCCGTATTCCGGCAAAAGACTTCACGTCTCCGTCCATTGACGGCTACAACGCCAATGTGACCGGCTCCGACGTTCTGAAGTTCGACGCCGCGAAGGCCAAGGACCTGTGGGCAAAGGCAGACGCCATGAGCCCGTGGCCCGCCGACAAGGTTCTTCAGCTCGCGTACAACACCGATGGTGGCAACAAGGAATGGATTGACGCCGTTGCAAACAACCTGAAGAACAATCTCGGCGTCAAGGCAGAAGGCCAGCCGTTCGCCAAGTTCGCCGAGATCCTGAACCTCCGCACGGCCAAGACCCTCCCGGGCTTCACCCGCGCTGGTTGGCAGGCGGACTACCCGTCGCTGTTCAACTTCCTCGGCCCGCTGCTGAAGACCGGTGCCAGCGCCAACTACGAGGGTTACAGCAACCCTGAGTTCGACAAGCTGCTGACCGAGGGCCTGGCATCCAAGTCCACGGACGACGCCAACAAGAAGTTCACCCAGGCACAGGAAATCCTCTTCAAGGACCTCCCGAACCTGCCCCTGTGGTACCAGGCACGCCAGGCTGTATGGAGCCAGAACGTTAGCAACGTTGACTCCGGCTGGAACGGCGTCCTGCTGTACTACAACATCACTGCAAAGTAGTCCTACTGGACTTGTTCCAAGCTCGTTAGCGTATGGGGGTCCGGCTACAAACCGGGCCCCCATGCCTTGATTCGGCACGAAAGCTGTCCCTAATGAATCCCCACATTTTCAAGAGCGCCCAGGAACCGTTGCTGTGACCCAGTACATCCTCCGGCGTTTGCTGCAGGTCATTCCCGTATTCCTGGGAACCACCCTGCTCGTGTACTTCATGGTCTTTGCCCTCCCGGGCGACCCCATCCGCGCCCTGTTCGGCGACCGACCGCCCAGCGAGTCCGTCATTGCCGCGCTGCGTCAGCAATACAACCTCGACCAGCCGTTCTGGGTCCAGTACGGCCTGTTCCTCAAGAACCTCTTCACGTTCAACCTCGGGGTGGACTTCACCGGCCAACCAATCGCAGCCACCCTTGGCCGCGTTTTCCCGGTCACCGCCATGCTCGCCGTCGAGGCCCTTGCCATCCAGGCTGTCTTCGGTGTGGCCTTCGGCCTGATTGCCGGCCTGCGCAAGGGGAAGATCTTCGACTCCACCGTGCTGGTCGCCTCCCTCGTGGTCATCGCCGTCCCGACGTTCGTCCTCGGCTTCGTGCTTCAGCTCGTCGTTGGCGTGCAGCTCGGCTGGGCCAAGCCGACCGTTGGATCCAACGCGGATTGGGGCTCCCTGATCCTTCCGGCCACAGTCCTTGGCCTCGTGTCGTTTGCCTACGTGTTGCGCCTCACCAGGGCCTCGGTCATTGAAAACATGAACGCCGATTACGTCCGCACCGCAACCGCGAAAGGCCTCTCCCGCCCCCGCGTGGTGCTGGCCCACATCCTGCGAAACTCCATGATTCCCGTGGTCACCTATCTGGGCGCGAACCTGGGTGGCTTGATGGGCGGCGCGATCGTCACCGAA
The DNA here is from genome assembly GCF_052115205.1 of Arthrobacter sp. 2RAF6. Lineage (NCBI taxonomy): Bacteria > Bacillati > Actinomycetota > Actinomycetes > Micrococcales > Micrococcaceae > Arthrobacter > Arthrobacter sp. 2RAF6. The sequence goes on from NZ_JBFRGF010000001.1 coordinate 141,488, forward strand.
GGCATTTTCAACGTGCCCGGCGTCGGCCAGAAGCTCTACCAAGCCGTGATCCGCAGCGAAGGCCCCACCGTCGTCGCCATTGTGAGCGTGCTGGTACTGGTCTTCGTTGCCGCCAACCTGCTGGTGGACCTCCTTTACGCCTGGCTTGACCCCAGGATTCGCTATGAAAAGTAGATCCGTTATGAAAAGTAACCGTCAGATCGAGCACTACGTTGCCCCTATCGACGAGACACCGCTGCTGGCGACCGATACCCTCAAGGTCGACGCAGCACCCCTGAGCCTGTGGGCGGACGCCTGGCGGAAGCTCCGCCGTCGGCCGCTCTTCATCATCTCGGCGCTCATGATCCTGCTGCTCCTCGTCGTCGCGTTCTTCCCGGGTCTGTTCACGCAGACACCCCCGAACGACAACTGCCAGTTGGGCGACTCCCTCGCGGGCCCCTCGGCCGGCCACCCCCTGGGATTCACCTTCCAGGGCTGCGACATCTACTCCCGCGTCATCCACGGCACGCAGGCATCCTTGACCGTCGGCGTCGTCTCCGTCATCTTCGTCCTGATCATCGGAGTTACGCTCGGCGCGCTGGCAGGCTTCTTCGGCGGCTGGGTTGACACCATCATTGCCCGCATCGGCGACATCTTCTTTGCGTTGCCTTTGGTCCTCGGTGCGCTGGTAGTTACCCAGCTCCCCTTCTTCCGCGAGAACAAGAGCGTCTTCACGGTGGTCATGGTCATCGTGATGCTCGGCTGGCCGCAAATGGCCCGTATCACCCGCGGTGCCGTGATCGAGGTCCGCAACGCGGATTTCGTCACTGCCGCACGCTCGCTCGGTGTCTCCAAGATCGGCACGCTGGTCCGGCACGTCGTTCCGAACGCGCTCGCGCCGATCATCGTCCTGGCCACCATGGAGCTTGGTGTCTTCATCGTGACGGAGGCAACGCTTTCCTTCCTTGGCATTGGGCTGCCCGGCAGCATCATGTCCTGGGGTAACGACATTTCCGCGGCGAAGGATACGTTGCGCACCAACCCCGAGGTGCTGATGTTCCCCGCAACCGCACTGTCCATCACGGTCCTGAGCTTCATCATGCTTGGCGACGCGCTGCGTGACGCCCTTGATCCCAAGAGCCGCAAGCGATGAAGGAGCCAATCATGACAACGTCCAACATCACCATCGACGAAGCCGGAACCGAAGATCGTCCACTCCTGGAAATCCGGGACCTCGCCATCTCCTTCCAGACGGCGAGCGGCGAATTCCAGGCCGTCAAGAACGCGCACCTGACCATCATGCCCGGCGAGACCGTCGCCATCGTGGGGGAGTCCGGTTCGGGAAAGTCGACGACGGCGCTTGCCGCCATTGGTCTCCTGCCGGAGAACGGCCGGGTTTCAGGCGGGCAGATCCTGCTCGACGGCGAGGACATTTCGCATGCGCCGGAACGGCGCATGATCGAACTGCGAGGCAACACGATCGGCATGGTTCCGCAGGATCCGATGTCCAATCTCAACCCGGTCTGGAAGATCGGCTACCAGGTCCGCGAGACACTGCGCGCCAACGGCAAGCCCAGCGGTCCTGCCGACGTCGCCCGCGTCCTGGGGGAAGCCGGCTTGCCGGACTCCGCACGGCGCGCGAAGCAGTACCCGCACGAATTCTCAGGCGGCATGCGCCAGCGGGCCCTGATCGCTATCGGCCTGTCGTGCCAGCCGCGGCTCCTGATCGCGGATGAGCCGACGTCCGCCCTGGACGTCACGGTACAGCGCCAGATCCTGGACCACCTCGAAACCATGACCGCGGAGCTCGGTACGGCGGTCTTGCTCATCACCCACGATCTCGGCCTGGCTGCCGAGCGTGCGGACAAAGTGGTGGTCATGTACCGCGGCAACGTGGTGGAGGCCGGCCCTTCGCTCGAATTGCTCCGTAACCCGCAGCACCCCTATACCCAGCGGTTGGTGGCTTCGGCGCCGTCCCTCGCTTCCCGGAGGATCCAGGCCGCCAAGGCCGAAGGAATCCAGACGGAAGAACTCCTGGCGCCCACCGGAGCTGTCGTCGAAAAGGCGTTGTCAGACGACGTACTGAAGGTCGAAAGCCTCAGCAAGGTCTTCAAGCTGCGCTCCGGAGTGGGCAAGGCAACGGACTTTAAAGCGGTTGACGACGTCTCGTTCAACGTCAAACGCGGGACGACGACGGCGATCGTGGGGGAGTCGGGTTCCGGCAAGTCCACGGTGGCCCAGATGGTCCTCAACCTGCTCGCGCCGACGTCGGGGCGGATCGTATTCGACGGCGTGGACACCTCCACCCTGAACAGCCGTGAGATCTTCAAGTTCCGGCGCCGCGTCCAGCCGATTTTCCAGGACCCGTACGGTTCACTCGACCCGATGTACAACATCTTCAGGACCATCGAGGAACCGCTCCGGACCCACAAGATCGGTGACAAGGTCAGCCGCGAGAAGAAGGTCCGGGAGCTCCTGGACCAGGTGGCGCTGCCGCAGTCCACCATGCAGCGGTACCCGAACGAACTCTCCGGCGGGCAAAGGCAGCGCGTCGCGATCGCGCGGGCCCTGGCCCTCGACCCGGAAGTGATCATCTGTGACGAGGCGGTCTCCGCGCTGGACGTTTTGGTGCAGGCCCAGGTACTGAACCTTCTGGCCGAGCTGCAGTCCAATCTCGGACTGACGTACCTCTTCATCACGCATGACCTCGCCGTCGTGCGGCAGATCGCAGACCATGTCTGCGTGATGCAGAAGGGCAAGCTCGTGGAAACGGGCAGCACTGACGACGTCTTCGATTCGCCGCAGCAGGACTACACCAAGGCCCTGCTTCACGCGATCCCGGGTGCCAGCCTGATGCTGCCGCCCGTGGTGGCCTGACGGGCCTGCCGCCCGTCGGCTGAGTAACACTTAGGCGAGCAGAAGAGCCGGGACCACTTCCGTGGGGAAGTGGTCCCGGCTCTTTTGCTGTTCCGTCTTGTCCCGGAACTCGCCGCCGATTGTGATGAAGGGCACAATTCGGCAGCCTTGGGGGTGATTTTTAGGCCAATAAATACCACAGCGTTTAGACTCTATGAAGGTGCCCTGTGTCAAAGGGTCTAATCCGTCGTGCGTTCCGGTTGGAAATGTCGCGATACAACAGCTGACTTCACCACTGAATCGAGCCATTACGCATGTCTGAAACCACCACCAACACCGCCGCGGCCACTGCATCGCGCAGTGATCTGCGCAACGTCGCGATTGTGGCCCACGTTGACCACGGCAAGACCACCCTGGTCGATGCCATGCTCAAGCAGACCAACTCCTTCGCCGAGCACAACCACCTGGAAGACCGCGTCATGGACTCCGGTGACCTGGAGCGCGAAAAGGGCATCACCATCCTCGCCAAGAACACCACGGTTGCCTACAACGGCCCGTCGTCCAATGGCGAGACGATCACCATCAACGTGATCGACACCCCCGGCCACGCCGACTTCGGCGGCGAGGTGGAGCGCGGCCTGTCCATGGTTGACGGCGTGGTTCTCCTCGTCGACGCTTCCGAAGGTCCGCTGCCGCAGACCCGCTTCGTGCTCCGCAAGGCCCTTGCCGCGCACCTGCCCGTCATCCTGCTGGTCAACAAGACCGACCGCCCAGACGCCCGCATCGAAGAGGTTGTCCACGAGTCCATGGACCTGCTCCTTGGCCTGGCTTCCGACCTCGCGGACGAAGTTCCGGACCTGGACCTGGACAAGATCCTGGAAGTACCCGTGGTCTACGCCGCAGCCAAGGTCGGCCGTGCCTCCCTGGACCAGCCGGCTGACGGCTCGGCACCGGACAACGAGGATCTCGAACCTCTCTTCAAGACGATCATCGAGCACATCCCGGCGCCGACCTACAACCCGAACGGCGTCCTGCAGGCTCATGTCACCAACCTGGACGCTTCCCCGTTCCTCGGACGCCTCGCACTCCTGCGCATCTACAACGGCACCCTCCGCAAGGGCCAGACCGTCGCTTGGGCGCGCGCCAACGGCGAACTGAAGAACGTCAAGATCACCGAGCTCCTCGCCACCAAGGCCCTCGACCGCGTTCCGACCGACTCGGCCGGCCCAGGCGAGATCGTGGCTGTTGCCGGTATCGAGGAAATCACCATTGGTGAGACCCTGACAGACGCCGAGAACCCGCAGCCGCTGCCGCTCATCACGGTGGATGACCCCGCGATCTCCATGACCATCGGTATCAACACCTCCCCGCTGGCCGGCAAGGTCAAGGGCGCCAAGGTTACCGCCCGCCAGGTGAAGGATCGCCTGGACAAGGAACTGATCGGTAACGTCTCCATCAAGGTTCTGCCCACCGAGCGTCCGGACGCCTGGGAAGTCCAGGGCCGTGGCGAGCTTGCGCTGGCCATCCTCGTGGAGCAGATGCGACGGGAAGGCTTCGAACTGACTGTCGGCAAGCCGCAGGTTGTCACGCGGACCATCGACGGCAAGATCCACGAGCCGATGGAACACATGACCATCGACGTGCCCGAAGAGTACCTCGGCGCGGTCACGCAGCTCATGGCCGCCCGCAAGGGCCGCATGACGAACATGGCCAACCACGGCACGGGCTGGTGCCGCATGGAATTCATCGTTCCGGCACGTGGCCTCATCGGCTTCCGCACCAAGTTCCTCACGGACACCCGTGGCGCCGGCATCGCTTCGTCGATCTCCGAAGGCTACGAGCCGTGGGCCGGCCCCATCGAATACCGCACCAACGGTTCGATGGTTGCCGACCGCGCCGGCGTCGTCACCCCCTTCGCCATGATCAACCTGCAGGAACGTGGCTCCTTCTTCGTGAAGCCCACGTCCGAGGTCTACGAAGGCATGATTGTCGGCGAGAACTCCCGCGCCGACGACATGGACGTCAACATCACGAAGGAAAAGAAGCTCACCAACATGCGTGCCGCTTCCTCCGACACCTTCGAGAACCTGACGCCGCCCCGCGACCTCACCCTCGAAGAGTCCCTCGAATTCGCCCGCGAAGACGAGTGCGTTGAGGTGACCCCGGAGTCCATCCGTATCCGCAAGCTGATCCTGGACGCCAACGAGCGCGCCAAGGCTACCCGCGCCCGCGCCAAAGTCTGATCCTGCGCTGACTGCGTACTGACGCGCTGAACGGACTGACGCATTGAATAAGGGAGCCACCGGAACAGCACGCGGCATTGCCGCGGCTGTTCCGGTGGCTCTTTTTGCTGCCCTTGCAGGCACCGCACTGCACCGGCAGACGCTCCTCCTTGCCGGCGTCGACGTCTATTGGGGCACCGCAGCGGCATTGCTCCTGCTCGCATCGCTCCAACTCCTGTTGGGTGCGTGGTCGCGGTCTTTGCTCCCGACGGCGGTAGTTGGCATTGTTTGTTACGCGACCATAGGCCTGCTGTCCATGGGCGGAACGGGCAAGCAGCTGATCGTCGCGGATGTGCCCGGAAACGTGTGGGTCTACGGGAGTGCGGGCATCACGTTTGTGATGCTCTTGTGGTGCCGGCGCTATACGCGTCCATCGCGCGGTTAGCTTAGTCGGCGCTCGGGTCCCGGTGGTGGGCGATCAAGAGCGAGGTGGCCTCGCCGTCGTCGTCTGCCGGAAGGCGCATGTATTCCTCGACGACCGCCCGCAGCTTGCCCATCATTTCCTGCTGCCGTGCAGCATTGAACTTCACGCCAAGCCGCCAGACGTCAATGTCCTCGGTCGCGAGCCCGCGGGTTTCCTGGACGAACGTTTCGATCAGGACCGGGGAAATGTCGTTCACGGGAGTGCTCCACGAGGTGCGGGTTGCGATGTACGGCACCTCCTTGGCGCCCCTCTTTCCCTTCCGACCTTCCTGCGGCACGAGAAAACCGGTGCGCACCAAGGTCCGGACATGGTGCAGGCTCGACGCCGGATTGATGTCCAACAGCCCGGCAATCTCTTTGTTGGTGCGCGCGTGGTGCAGGCAGAGCCGGAGAATCCTCAGGCGCAGGGGCGAGCTCAAGGCGCGGCCCTTGGCCACCAGGTCACTGTCCTCCCGCTCGTGTTCCGTCATGGTGGCCAGTGTAGCCACCCCAGAGTGATTGACATATGCCAATCACTGCAGGAAACTGGGCGGGTGAATGCCGGGACCACTGACAATGCTCAGCAAGCTGACACAGCCCAGCATGCTGCGTCGCTTTGGCGGGACCGGAACTTCACGACCTTCTGGTCGGGCCAGGCCGTCAGCCAGCTCGGGGCACAACTGGGGCAACTGGCGTTTCCCGTCCTCGCAGTGACTTTGCTCGGCGCCAGTGAGTTCGAGGTCGGCGCACTCAATGCCGCCGGTCTTGCGGCCTTCCTGCTGATCGGGTTGCCGGCGGGTGCCTGGGTGGACCGCTGGCTCAAGCGTCGCACCATGATTGGGGCGGACCTGGTCCGGACCGCGGCGATGGCGACCGTGCCAATCCTCTGGTGGGCCGACATCCTGCAGATCTGGCACCTGTATGCCGTGGCCGCCGTCGTCGGGGCCGCAACGGTCTTCTTCGACGTTTCCTACCAGAGTTATGTGCCTGTTCTCGTGGATGCCGCGAAAGTGCCACAGGCCAACTCCAAGCTCGAAGCCACCTCCCAGATCGCACGAATCGGGGGTCCTGCTGCGGGCGGTGGCTTGCTGACTGTTGTGTCCGCCCCGGTGTTGTTCGTCGGGGAGGCGGTCGGGTATTTGCTGTCGGCCATTTTCCTGCTCAGAACGCGCGATGCGGAACTGCCCGTGCCCGCGAAGGACCGGCAGCCACTAGCCAGCGAAATCAGGGAAGGCCTGGTCTTCGTGGTCAGGCATCCGTTGATCAGCAGGATTGTGGCATGCACGGGCGGGGTCAACTTTTTCACGACGATCGCTTTCACCTTGATGCCGGTACTGGTCCTTCGCGAACTGGAACTCGGTCCGGAAGGCATGGGCCTCATCATGGCGGTCGGGGCGGTCGGCGGACTGATTGGAGCGGTTGCCGCGCCCAGGTTCGCGGCCTGGATCGGCGAGGGGACCGTCATTCCTGTGGCGTCGATGATCAGCTCGGTCTTCCTTCTCCTGGTTCCGTTGTGCGTGCTTGCCCCGGAACGATGGATGTCCCTGGTGATGCTCATCGTCTCCGAGTTCGGGTTCGCTTTCGGAGTCCTCGTGTACAACATCATGCAGTTGAGCATGAGGCAGCGCGTGTGTCCTCCCTGGCTTCTCGGGCGCATGAATGCGTCCATCCGCTTTGTGGTGTGGGGAGTCATGCCGATCGCAGCCCTTGCCTCAGGCCTCCTGGCCGAGAACCTTGGCCTCGTCCCGACACTCTGGATCGGCTTGGGCGGAAGCATTGTTTTTGTTGCCCCTGTGCTGTTCTCTCCGCTTTGGGGGATGCGCAGGCTGCCGGACGAGGTGCACGGCGCCTGACCGACGTCATTTCAGCGTACGATGGCGTGGCGCGGGCTAAGCATCTCGCCGCGGCCGGGGTCTCGCATTTCCAGCTGAAATCCGCGTTGGCGAGCGGGCGGATTCTCCGCGTGGCAGTCCCTCACAGCCGAAAGTACGAGGGTTTTGTCTGCGGGGGATTACCCGCGGGCTGTGCGCGTCCCCCGGCGTGGCGGCGGAGGGGGGACCTCCTTTGCCGCCACTACAAGGGCCAGCGGGATCTCGACGTCGGACTGGCGGGTACGGATGGTGCACGCACCGTCAGTGACGGAGAGCAGGTAGCCGAGGGCATCGGTGAAGCCGTCGTCCAGCCGGTATCGGACAACTACCCGTGTTCCGGATACGGTATTGAGCAGGAAATCCTGGGGCCGGGGCAGATTCACCAGTTCATAGTAAGACGCCCGGCTAGGTTGCTGAGTTCCGGCTGGGGGATAATAGGCTCAGAATTCGATGTACCGGCCATAGGGTCGGTGGTACAACCCGGAAATTGTCCGGGACAACTGTGGAGAGGCAAGGGACGTGACCTACGTAATCGCGCAGCCGTGTGTGGACGTCAAGGACAAGGCGTGTATTGAAGAATGCCCCGTTGACTGCATCTACGAAGGCGAGCGTTCCCTCTATATCCACCCGGATGAGTGCGTGGACTGCGGGGCTTGCGAACCCGTGTGCCCGGTGGAAGCGATCTACTACGAGGACGACACCCCGGAGGAATGGGCCGACTACTACAAGGCCAACGTCGAGTTCTTCGATGACCTTGGTTCCCCTGGCGGAGCTGCCAAGATCGGCAACACCGGCAAGGACCACCCCTTCATCGCCGCGTTGCCTCCGCAGAACCAAGACCACTAAGAACGGTTGCTTCCTTTGATTTCTGCGGCCCCTGCTTTCGGCCTCAACCTGCCCGACTACCCTTGGGAAGCGATGGCGCCGTACGTGGCCAAGGCTTCAGAACACCCGGGCGGGGCAGTCAATCTCTCCATCGGAACCCCCGTGGATCCTACACCGCAGCTGATCCGCGAGGCGCTCGCCGGGGCAGCTGACGCCCATGGTTACCCGACGGTCCACGGCACGGAAGGTCTTCGCGAGGCCGTATCCAACTGGTTCGCCAGCCGCCGCGGGGTCCCGGGAATCGACCCGAGGGACGTCCTGCCGACCGTCGGTTCCAAGGAATTGGTGGCCTGGCTGCCGTTCCTGCTGGGACTCAGCGCAGGCGACGTCGTGGTCCGCCCCACCGTGGCATACCCGACCTACGACATCGGCGCCATGCTCGCCGGCGCCACTGCCGTCGCCGCGGACAACCTGGACGAACTGGACTCAGCCACCCGCGCGAGGGTCCGGCTCATCTGGATCAATTCCCCGGGCAACCCCACGGGCAGCGTCCGTGACGTCGAGTCCCTCAGGCAGATCGTCGCCCAGGCGCGCGAGATCGGCGCGGTCCTGGCGTCGGATGAATGCTATGCCGAACTCGGTTGGGGCGAATGGGATGCCCAGCGTGGCGGCGAGGCAGTGCCGAGCGTCCTTGACCCGCGTGTCACGGGAGGGTCCACGGACGGCCTGTTGTGCGTCTACTCCCTCAGCAAGCAGTCGAACCTGGCCGGCTACCGTGCCGCTTTCGTTGCCGGCGACCCGTCGATCGTGGCGAATCTGGTCAACAGCCGCAAGCACGCAGGCATGATCGTGCCCTACCCGGTCCAGGAAGCCATGCGTATCGCGCTCGGCGATGCCGACCATGTGCTCGCCCAAAAGGATCTCTACCGCGGCCGCCGTGAACGCCTCCTGCCGGCACTGCGGAACTTCGGCCTGGAGATCCAACAGTCCAAAGCGGGCCTGTACCTGTGGTCCACCGCAGGGGAGGCGACGTGGGACACAGTTGAGCGGTTCGCTGACCTGGGGATCGTCGTCGGGCCCGGAGTGTTTTATGGAGACGCCGGCAATGGTTTCATCCGGGTGGCGCTCACGGGCACGGACGAACGCATCGATGCGGCCGTGGAACGCTTGAACACCACTCGGTAACAATCATGTGACTTGCCGCACAGGGTGCGTCATTCCGCCAGTAACCGTAGCTTGTGAATTAGTTTGTCCCGCTTACTGGCGGTAGCTTTTAACTGACTATCAATGGTGGCTTTCTCCACGAAGGCAGTTCGGCCGATGGTGTCTGCGCCTGCAGACTCCTGGCTGGAGTCACCAGATGTTGGTTGGATCAAGCTTTCGACCGAGGCCAAGAGCCTCATGAAGGGGACTCCATGACTGAGACCACCAGCGCTACCCTGCGCCATGCCGGCGGGGAGCTCGAGCTCCCGCGGATCAAGGTTGTAGAAGGGAACGAAGGATACGACGTTTCCAAGCTGCTGAAGCAGACGGGCGCCGTCGCCTATGACCCCGGCTTCATGAACACCGCCGCCACCACGTCGGCAATCACCTACATCGATGGCGACGCCGGTATCCTGCGCTACCGCGGCTACCCGATCGAGCAGCTTGCCCAGCACTCCAGCTTCCTGGAAGTTTCCTACCTGCTGATCTACGGCAACCTGCCCTCGCCCACTGAGCTGGATGCCTTTGACCAGCGCATCCGCCACCACACGCTACTCCACGAAGAGCTCAAGGGCTTCTTCGGTGGTTTCCCGCGTGATGCGCACCCGATGCCGGTGCTTTCCTCGGCTGTCTCCGCGCTGTCCACGTTCTACCAGGACTCCTTGGACCCGTTCAACCCGGAGCACGTGGAAGTTTCCACTATCCGCCTCATGGCGAAGCTCCCGGTCATTGCGGCCTACGCCCACAAGAAGTCCATCGGCCAGCCCATGCTGTACCCGGACAACTCCATGAACCTCGTGGAGAACTTCCTGCGCCTGAGCTTCGGCCTGCCAGCAGAGCAGTACGAGCTGGACCCCGTCGTCGTCAAGGCGCTGGACCTGCTGCTCATCCTGCACGCGGACCACGAGCAGAACTGCTCGACGTCGACCGTCCGCCTTGTGGGCTCCTCGAACGCGAACCTGTTCGCTTCCGTTTCCGCAGGCATCAACGCCCTCTTCGGTCCCGCCCACGGTGGGGCCAACGAAGCGGTGCTGAAGATGCTGCGCCAGATCCAGGCCGACGGCATCAAGCCCGAGGAGTACATGGAAAAGGTCAAGAACAAGGAGGACGGCGTCCGCCTCATGGGCTTCGGACACCGGGTCTACAAGAACTACGACCCCCGCGCGAAGATCATCAAGGCGACGGCACACGAGATCCTGGGCAAGCTCGGCGGCAACGACGAGCTCCTGGACATCGCGATGCGCCTCGAAGAGAAGGCCTTGGCCGATGACTACTTCATCCAGCGCAAGCTCTACCCGAACGTCGACTTCTACACCGGCCTGATCTACAAGGCCATGGGCTTCCCGGAGAAGATGTTCACCGTGCTGTTCGCGATCGGCCGGCTCCCCGGCTGGATCGCCCAATGGCGCGAAATGATCAACGATCCCCAGACGAAGATCGGCCGTCCGCGGCAGCTTTACACAGGGGAGCCGGAGCGCGACTACCCGGCGATCTAGTCCCCACCGGCTCCCAGGCCTCGCAAGCTCGGCCCGGGTCCCTCGCCGGTGTGGGCCCTGTGAACGCGGGGTCACTTACGGTCCGTCCCAAGGGGCATTATGGGCCGTAAGTGACCCCGCGTTGCTTTAAGAGCTGTAGCCGAGCGGGTTGTTCTTCTGCCAGCGCCAGTGGTCTTCGCACATTTGGTCCACGGTCTTCGTGGTGGACCAGCTCAGATCAGCCAGGGCGGAGGAGGCGTCGGCCCAGAACGCGGGCAGGTCTCCGGCGCGGCGTCCCGTGATTTCGTATGGCAGCGGGTGGCCCACGGCCTGTTCGAAGGCATGGAGCATCTCCAGCACGGACGTGCCCTTTCCGGAGCCAAGGTTCCAGCGGTGTACGCCCGGGCGCTCGGCAACATAGTCCAGGGCGGCGACGTGGCCATCGGCGAGGTCGACGACGTGGATGTAGTCCCGCAGGCAGGTGCCGTCCGGGGTGTCGTAGTCTCCACCGAAGACCATGAGCTTTTCGCGCCGGCCGACGGCAACCTGGGCGATGTACGGTACCAGGTTGTTCGGGATGCCCTGCGGGTCCTCGCCGATCCTGCCGGAGGGGTGTGCGCCCACAGGGTTGAAGTAGCGCAACAAGGCGATGTGCCAGCGCTCGTCCGCGGCGCCGAGGTCCGTGAGGATGTCCTCAATCTGTTCCTTGGTGCGGCCGTAGGGGTTGTTCGCCCCGATCTCCATCTTCTCGATGTAAGGGATGGGGTTGTGCTCGCCGTATACCGTGGCGGAGGAACTGAACACGATGGAGCGGACTCCGTGCTTGTCCATGGCTCGGAGCAGGTTCAGTGTGCCCACGATGTTGTTGTAGTAGTAGTTCAGGGGTTCCTGCACGGATTCGCCAACCGCCTTGAGCCCGGCGAAGTGGATGACGGCGTCGATGCTGTGCTGGTCGAACACAGCCTCAAGCGCGGCCTCGTCCACCAGATCCACCTTATGGAACGCCGCAGTCTTTCCCGCCAGTTCGCCGACGCGGCGCAGGGATTCTTCGCTTGAGTTCACGAGATTGTCCACCACGACTACTTCGTGTCCGGTTTCCAACAGGGACAGGACGGTGTGCGATCCGATGTAGCCGGTACCACCCGTGACAAGAATTCTCATGCAAGCAACGCTAGCCGAACTTGGCATGGCTCCGCTTAGTGTTGCGTAGGCCACAGTCCCGTGGTTCGCGTGCGCCGGACGGCACGGTTCAAGCACGTTCGTGCTAAAAAGATTTGTGCCCAAGATTGTTGATGCCGAAGCCCGGCGCCAGGAAGTAGTCGAAGCCGTCTTCAGGATCATCGCCTCGGATGGCCTTGAGCGAGCCTCCTTGCGGGAGGTGGCCGACGAAGCCGGACTTGCCGTCGGCTCCGTCCGGCACTACTTTGCCAGCAGCGATGAACTGCTGGTCCATTCCTTTGCCGTGGTCATCGACAGGATTGCCGGGCGGCTTGAGGAAGCGTTCGCCGTCGTCGAATCCTTGGAGACGGGCTCGGCGGAACACGACGCCGCCGTGTTAACCCTGCTGGGTCAATTCCTTCCGCTCGACGAGGAACTGGCCGTCGACGCCTGCGTGTGGATGGCATTCCGGCATGCGGCCCGGATCCGGCCCGTACTCGAACAAGTTGCCGCGCGCAGCCACCGAGCCGTGGCCGCCGTCGTCGGCCGCTTGGTGATGCGGCTGATGCCCGACGGCGGATCCGTCCAGGAGCGTCTGGTGACCGAGGCCGAGCGACTCCTGGCGACCCTCGACGGACTGTGCATGCATGCCCTGCTGCAGCCTGAGTGGATGACAGCCGAGGTCTGCCGCGACGTTCTGACCGCGCATCTGGACACTCTTGTTGACCTCCCGTCCAACCGTTAACGTCACGGCCCATCGGGAATAGACTGGAACTCTGAGCGGGCACCTGCCAAGGGAGGCAATCGGATGCATGACACAGGCGGTCAGGGGTGGCGGATCACAATGGACACCTCCGGACCGATGCTCATTGCCTTGTATCTGAGAGACGTTGCTGGATTGGACGGAGCCGGAACGCCAGCCTTGTCCCACGCCACACCCAAAGTCAGACACGCCGACCACACGCACCTCACCGCCGAGGTGGGTGGCGTGAATGCCCTCAAGACGGAGTGGGAAGCCTGGTGGGAGCAGTTGCTGCGGGCATATCCGGAAGCCGCGCCCGAGCTCTCGCCGCCTGGCTTCAATGCGTTCGGGAACTCGCCTGCCCTCCGGCGGGTGCTGCAGGCCCATTTCGGGGCCGCCCTGAGTTGGGCGCGTGAACGCGTTGAAGATTACGAAAAGCTCGAAGCGGAACGCGTAGCCAGCGGCGCCATGTTGCTTCTCGGCGACATGGTGGAGGACCGCCTGCTCGAAGTCGGACGGAGCTCCAGAGACTTCGAGCTGACGATCATCGAGCTACCGCTCAGCGAGCCAAGGGCCTGGTACTTGGAACCGGACAAGATGATCATGAGCCACCAGCTCCTGTCCGAGCCAGACGTCTTCCGCAGCTACGTCCAGCCGGTGGTTGAACTACTGGTCTAAAGCCCGCCGTGAGGCCCAGCCAGGCATTATGTCTTCGGAGCCGAAACCGTGATGGTAACGGTTCCCGAAGCTGCCGTTGAATCCTGCCAGTCCTTGTGGTCCTGCCGGTTCCAGGTGGCGCCGGCCACGTCAACCTGCGTCACGGAGAGGTCTTTGGCGTTAGCCACTGCCCATTGGGCCGCAGCCCACGCCTGCGCACCGGTAATGTTCAACTGGACAGTGCGGCCCTGTGCCACGGCCGGCAGGGCGCCGAACGCCGTCGTCATGGCCGCCACAACGGCGCTCGGGTCACCGGCAGTATCCGCGGCGCGGAGCGTGCAGTCGAGGGCCTTTTCGGAATGTCCCGTCAGCGCCGACGCATACGCCCGGCCCATCGCTTCCTGCTGCGCATATGCCTGCGGGTACGCAGAATGCTGGACCGCTTGAGCCGCATCAGTGATCGCCATGGTTTCGTAACCGGGCACTTTCACCAAGTGGTCATAGAAGGCATTTGTCGCGTAGACAGGGTCCATGACCTCGGCCTCGGTGCCCCACCCTTGGGAAGGTCGCTGCTGGAATAGTCCCCTCGAGTCGGGGCCAACCTCGTCACCGTGGCCGATGTTGCGAAGCTTGGATTCCTGCATGGCGGTGGCCACAGCGATCGTGGCCGCGCGCGGAGGCAGCCCCCGCTGCACCGCAATGGCGGTGATGAGCGCGGCATTCGCGGCTTGGTCCGTTGCCAGCTCGTAGGAGTCCGAGCCGACGACGGCGACGCAGCGCTCCGTAACCAAGGTTTCGGAGCGCTGCAGTACAGTCACCACGGCGTAGATGGCACTAGCCACCAAGGCAAGGGCCAGCAATAAGATGATGGTGCGTCGGAGACGGCGCATCCAGATATCAGCTAGTTGGCGTGCAGGGCTTCGTTGAGTTCCACCGTCTGGCCCTTGCGGGGAAGGACCTCGACTTCACCAGTGGTGGAGTTGCGGCGGAACAGCAGGTTAGGCACGCCAGAGAGTTCAACAGCCTTGATGATGCTGCTCGTGTCCTCGCCGTTGGCGTCCTTCGGGCCGGGGATGCGTACGCGGGTTCCAGCCGTGACGTACAGGCCTGCTTCAACTACGGAGTCGTCGCCGATGCTGATGCCCACGCCGGAGTTGGCGCCCAGGAGTACTCGCTCACCCAGGGAGATCTTTTCCTTGCCGCCACCGGAGAGGGTTCCCATGATGGAGGCGCCGCCACCGACGTCGGTGCCATCACCGGCAACAACGCCTGCCGAGATGCGGCCTTCCACCATGGACGTGCCGAGCGTGCCGGCGTTGAAGTTCACGAAGCCCTCGTGCATGACCGTGGTGCCTTCTGAGAGGTAGGCGCCCAGGCGGACCCGGTCGGCGTCGGCGATCCTGACGCCGGTCGGAATGACGTAGTCCACCATGCGGGGGAACTTGTCCACTCCGTAGACCGTGACGGCGCCGCGCTTGCGCAGGCGGGCACGGGTCACTTCGAAGCCGTCCACTGCGGCCGGACCGAAGTTTGTCCACACAACGTTGGGGAGCTTGCCGAAGATGCCATCCAGGTTGATGCTGTTGGGCTTGACCAAGCGGTGCGAAAGCAAGTGGAGGCGCAGGTAGGCGTCAACGGTGTCCGCCGGGGCCTCGTCGAGGTTGATCTGGGCAAAGACCACTTTCTGCTCAGTCCGGCGATCGGCGTCGTGGCTTTCAGCCGCGAGTGCGGTCAGCGACTCGTCGGCGTGCTCCACGGCCCGCAGGGATGCGGCCGCTTCGCCCAGCGCCGGCGCCGGAAACCATACGTCCAGCACTGTCGCTTCTCCGGCGTCGGAGGCGGCGATGGTTGCCAGGCCAAAGCCATAGGCGGAGCGATCGTTGTCAGAAGCGCTATCGAGAGCGGCAGAGGCAGCGGTTTCAGTCATGGCGCAAGTCTATCGAGAGCCACTGCTTCCCTTGAAACCGTGTGTGGACCGAAGGGGTCGCAATTGGCTCGGGATACAGTGGAGAGGTGACCGTTGAAACTACTCCAATCCTTCTTGACATCAGGCAAGACGTTGCGCTGCTGACCGCCGCGCTGATGGACATCAACAGCGTGTCCGGCAACGAAGCCGCGCTTGCAGACGCCGTTGAATCCGCCCTCCAAACGATCCCGGGCCTGCAGCTTGTGCGGGACGGCGACGCCATCATTGCCCGGACCGAGTTGGGACGCCCGGAGCGGGTGATCCTGGCCGGCCACCTCGATACTGTGCCGTTGCCCACTGTGGAAGGTTCACTCGGCACTGTGCCCGCCACGTGGGAGTCCGGTGTCCCCGGGACGGGAAACTTGTACGGACGCGGAGCCACTGACATGAAGGGCGGGGTCGCGGTGCAGCTTGCGCTCGCCGCAACCATGTTCGACGGCGGCGCCGAGCCAGGCAAAGACGTCACCTTCGTCTTCTACGACCATGAGGAAGTTGAAGCGGTCAAGAGCGGCCTCGGCCGGTTGGTCCGGAACCACGGCCATCTCCTGGAGGGGGACTTCGCGATCCTGCTCGAACCCACCGACGGCACGGTGGAAGGCGGTTGCAACGGCACTAGCCGCTTTGAGGCCACCACGACCGGCGAAGCGGCGCACTCCGCCCGGGCATGGATGGGCAGCAACGCCATCCACGCTGCCGCGCCCATCCTGAGCCGGTTGGCAGCCTACGAACCGCGCACAGTCAACGTGGACGGGCTGGACTACCGGGAAAGCCTCAATGCCGTGAAGATCAACGGCGGCACCGCGGGCAACGTGATCCCGGACCGCTGCGTCGTGGAGATCAACTACCGCTTCGCGCCGGACAAGACCCCGGACCAGGCCGAAGCCCATGTCCGCGAGCTGCTGGAGGGCTTCGACGTCGTCCGCACCGATGCTGCCGCTGGAGCGCGGCCCGGCCTCAACCACCCGGCCGCGGCGTCCTTCGTTGCCGCCGTCGGTGCCGAGCCCAAACCCAAATACGGTTGGACCGACGTCGCGCGATTCAGCGAACTGGGCGTTCCGGCGGTCAACTTCGGGCCGGGCGATCCGCTTCTGGCGCACAAAGACAACGAACACGTCGACGCCGACGCCATCCGTGAGTGCCTCCGTGCACTGCGGTCGTGGCTGGCTGACTGAGATTGACGTCTTTGTTAGCAACCTTTGAAGCGCTCATCACCGGGCGATTGAAAGGCGGAGCGAACAGACGGAAGGATCCCATGGAAAGCATGGTTGTTCCGAGGCCTTTCCCTTGGACACTTTCCGCGCAGCGCTAGAGGGCTGCTGCCTGGGGATTTGGAGATTTCAGGCAGCAGCCCCGCCAAACGTCCAGTTGGACTCAATTCGCTTTTAGTAATAGTAGTAACCGGTGGTGACGAAGCGCTGGCTGGGCTCACCGGAGCCGCTCGAACTGGACAATAGACTGTTGCCTGAGACTCGATAGCCTTGATACCCGGCAAGAGGCCTGGCTGCTAGATAGACGGTGCAACTCCAATTTGTAACCCAGGAGGGTCCGTTTGTGCAGGACGCCGTGTTTGCCTGAGATTGACCTGTGGGGTCGTTTGAATACAGGAGACGTATGTATTGTCCCGAGCTATTTTGGATACCCCCATTGACGAAAACTTGATCTCCTGGTGCTGCAGAGGAACAGCGGTAGGTGATAGATGCGCTGAGCTGTGCGCCGTCCTCGTAGTTTGCGTAAGCGATGGAGCTCGAAGAAAGAATGCAGCCCGAAGCGTTCGGGGTATTCGTTGCAGGTGCGGCCTATGCGGAGGAACCGATTAAAATGGAGCACATTAGGATTGGGAGTAGGGTGAACGTTATCCTTCGGCTGGCTTTCATTTAGCCTTCCTTGTCTTTCCTTATTGAGCTGGAACCGGACGCGGCTAGGGCTGCTCGTGCGCGGCAGTGATGCATCCCTCGCCCTAGCTTCCGCAAGTTCGGAGACAACCGCCACGAAGCGGTGATTTGTGTCCTGTTCCTCATTGAATTTGGATGGTCAGGATCGGCGCCGGTCCTGACTAATCCTAAACACTCGTTTCCACACCTAGGTGGGCGTTCCGTCGAAATGAGTGCCAAAACTGCCAAAATTGAGTGTCGCGCAGAGGCTCGTGTTAGTACTTGGGATAATTCCAACCCGGGACGCCGGTAATCTTGCAACTGGCATGCAGGATTTGGCGGTGGTGAACGACGACAAAACTTAGGGGTCCGCAAGACTTCGCTTGCAGACCCCTAAATTTCGACGTGCAAAACTACTTGGCCGCGGTGGGAATTCCGGTCGGAGCTGCCTTCGCTACGCCGCCCGCCGCCTTTTTGGAGCCGTGCCGTTCAATCCAGATGGCCAAACGGGAGACGGACAGGTTGATCAGAATATAGATCGCGGCAGCGACGAAGAAAACCGGGAAGAGATACTGCGGGCCCAAGAAGTCCGCCATGATTTGGACTTTCCGGAGGAGTTCCTCGTAGGAAACGATGTACCCGAGAGAGGTGTCCTTCAGGAGCACAACGAGTTGTGCCACCAATGACGGCAGCATCCGCCGGATCGCTTGCGGCAGCTCGATGCTGAGGCGGGATTGGAAGCCTGTCAGCCCGATCGCCAATCCAGCCTCTCGTTGTCCTTTAGGGAGCGACTGCACGCCGGCGCGGATGATTTCCGCGAAGATTGCGGCGTTGTACAGCACCAAGCCCGCCACGACGGCCACAAAGGATCCCGTAGCAAAAACCAAGAGGACGAAGAACATCATCAGCACCACGGGCATGCCACGGAGGAATTCGAGCACGATCCGAGTGGGTACCCGGATCCACGCCACGGTGGATATCCGGAAGAGACACAGGAGCAAGCCAAGGGGGAAGGCGATCACGGCGGCCACCGCCGCAGCTGACAGGGTGGCCACGATGCCGCTGCCAATCAGCGCCCAGACGTCCGGGATCCCGAAAACCGCCCACCGCTGGGATTCAAAGATCCCTTGATTGCCTAGTGTCCAGAGGGCGAGGCCCAAGAGGCCCGCGATCAACAATCCGCCGATGATGGAGGCGTACAGCGAAATACGGCGAGCCTTGGGGCCAGGGACATCGTAGAGGACCGAACTCATCGTGCGATCGCCACCTTTCGTTCAACCTGGCTGGCGACATACCCGAGCGGCACGGTAATCAGCAGGTAGAAAACGGCTACCCCGACGAGTACCCACAGGACGCTGTCACCGTGCGAGTTGGCGAGCTGCTTGCCGTAGCCGAAGAGCTCCAGGACAAAGAATGCGCCCGCCACAGATGAGTTTTTTACCAGCGCGATAAGGATATTGATCATGGGCGGGATGACGGTCCGCAGTGCTTGGGGCAGCACGATGTAATTAAGGACCTGGCCGAAGTTCATACCGATGCTTCGGGCGGCCTCGGCTTGCCCGACCGGAACGCTGTTTACGCCTGACCGTACAGCCTCGGCAATGAATGCTGAGGTATAGGAACTCAACGCAATTATTGCCGCGACCTCGAATTGTTCGAAGGTCACGCCCAACCGGGGGAGCACCACCGCGGCGAAGAAGAACGCAATGGTGAGTGGCGTATTCCTGACGATCTCCACGTAGGCCATGCTGAATCCGCGTAGGGCCTTGACCGGCGAGACGCGGGCTGCGGCGAGCAGGGTGCCAACGACCAGCGCAATGATGCCAGAGACCACCGCCAGGAAAAGAGTTCTGAGGAACCCGTCCCAATACTGGGGCAGGCTCTCGATGATGACGTCCATGACTTCCTTTGGCTGCTTCGGGGAAAGGGATCATTGGGCGGTGGTTGTTGGACAGGAAGGAGTTTCCTGTCCAACAACCACCTGGGCATCAGTAGCGGTTGATCGCCGGAAGCTCAGGCACAGTCTTAATGACCGCGCCAGCCGTTGCTTCCCAAGCCTTCTTGTACGTGCCGTCCTTGGCGAAGGCCTCGAGTTGGTCATTTATCCAGTTACGGAAGACAGTGTCGTCTTTCTTCAGACCGATACCGTAGGGCTCTTTGGTGAAGGTTTCCTCGGAGGCGAGCTTGAACGCGTCGGGCTCCTTGTTCACAAAACCAGCAAGGATGACATTGTCCGTGGTGACTGCTTCAACCTGCTTGTTCCGCAGAGGTTCCAGGCACGCGGAGTACGTGGCGGCCGGCACCAGAATCGCCCCATACTTGTCGACGATGGTTGCGGCAGGGGTCGAACCGGTAACCGAGCAGACCTTCTTGCCCTTGACGTCTTCGGGTTTGGTGATCGAGGTGTTGTCCTTGTTGACCATCAGGGCTTGTCCCGCCTGATAGTACGGCCCGGCGAAAGAGACCTCGGTTTTGCGCTTGTCATTAATGGTGTACGTGGCCACGATGATGTCGACGTCGCCGTTCTTGATGAACTGCTCACGGTTGGCCGAGACAGTTTCTTTCCATTCAATTTTGTCCGAACCGATTCCCAATTTCGCCGCGATCGCCTTGCCGATTTCGACATCGAAGCCTACCGGCTTGCCATCCAGGCCCTTCTGGCCGAACAGTGGCTGGTCGAATTTGGTGCCGATGGTGATCTTGCCAGCCTTATTGAGCTTCTCCATCGTCGTGCCCGCCGCGAACGTTGGTTTCTCGACTGGGGTAGTACTGCTTCCGCCGCCGCCGCACGCGCTCAGCGAAAGGGCGAGCGCCGCGCTTGCAGCGACCAAGAGGGATTTCCTCCGGGTGATAAAAGCCTTCATGATATTCCTTTCATTGTGCGGCCACCCCTGCGGCCTGGGTGCGATAAGTGCTAGTGGGTCAGGAGTTTGGAGAGGAAATCCTTCGCGCGGTTGCTCTGGGGATTGGTGAAGAATTCCTCTGGTGTGGCGTCCTCAACGATTTGACCGTCGGCCATGAAGACCACGCGGTCGGCAGCCTTGCGGGCAAAGCCCATCTCGTGGGTAACCACGATCATGGTCATGCCTTCCTTGGCCAACTGGACCATGACATCCAGGACCTCGTTGATCATTTCCGGATCAAGTGCCGAGGTCGGTTCGTCAAACAGCATGACCTTCGGCTTCATGGCGAGCGCCCGGGCAATTGCGACGCGCTGCTGCTGGCCACCGGACAGCTGCGCAGGCAACTTGGGTGCCTGCTGCCCGACGCCAACCCGCTCCAACAACGCCATGGCGTCCTTGTCCGCGGTCGCTTTGTCCAGCTTCTTGACCCTGATCGGCCCCAGCGTGACGTTCTCGAGAATCGTCTTGTGGGCGAACAGGTTGAAGGATTGGAAGACCATCCCGACGTCGGCCCGGAGGAGGGCGAGTTCCTTGCCTTCCTCCGGAAGCTTCTTGCCATCGATCGAAATCTCGCCTGTATCGATGGTCTCCAAGCGGTTGATGGCCCGGCATAGCGTGGACTTGCCCGAGCCCGACGGCCCGATGACAACCACAACCTCACCCTTTTTCACCTGGAGGTTGATGTCCTTCAGGACATGCAGTTGACCATAGTGCTTGTTGACGCCATTCAGGGAGACGAGGGCATCGCTGGCGGCTTGAATAGTCATGGGACGAATCTAGCGAAGAATTGATTCAAGATGAGCCAGCTCACAGCAACTTCCGCAGATCGTGATTCAACAGATACCTGCATTGCAGGTATCTGACAGCAAATGGTGGGCAGGACACCAAACACCGCAAACAAGAGGGCCACGCCGGAACGGCAGCAGCCGCCATCCGCGCTAGCCTAGGTCAATGAGTACCAGCCAGCCCCAAGTTCCTAGTCCAGACGCCAATGGCAAGGCCACGAGCAACGGATCGGCAGCGTCAGCTCCGGCCATAGCCGCAGAGCCGCCCGCCAAGCACAAAGGACCCTTGGAGCTTCGGCGCAAACAGGCCGCCATGCCGATGTCGGACCAGCGACTCCTGGACACGAGGGGAGCCGATCACTTCATTCACACCGACCCGTGGCGGGTCCTGCGGATCCAGAGCGAATTCGTTGAAGGTTTCGGTGCGCTCGCTGAGCTAGGCCCCGCTGTCAGCGTCTTTGGTTCCGCCCGCACCAAGCCGGGCACGGGCTATTACGATATGGGCGTGCAGGTCGGCCGCCACCTCGCGGAAGCCGGCGTCGCCGTCATCACAGGCGGTGGGCCGGGATCCATGGAAGCCGCCAACAGGGGAGCGGTCGAAGGCAACGGCGTTTCCGTTGGACTGGGAATCGAGCTGCCCTTCGAACAGGGCCTCAATCGCTGGGTGGATCTTGGCATCAACTTCAGGTACTTCTTCGCCCGAAAGACCATGTTCGTCAAGTACGCGCAAGGGTTCATCGTCCTGCCGGGCGGCCTCGGAACCCTGGACGAACTGTTTGAAGCCATGGTCCTGGTGCAGACCCGCAAGGTGACATCGTTCCCGATCGTCCTTCTGGGGGTCGACTTCTGGAGCCCGATGATCGAATGGATCAAGGGGACCCTGGTGGCCGAAGGCATGGTCTCCGCAAAGGACCTGGACCTCATCCAGCTTGTGGACGATCCCGCGGACGCCGTTCACCGTGTCCTGCACGGAATCCCGCGCCCACCCTCGACCAACGGCGACCAGCGCCCGGAGTAGCCTTGCCGGCACTGAGCTCTCAGCTGAGTCTGGCACGATGGTTGTTGTGAGCTTTTTTCTGGTCTTTCTCGCGATTGTCGTCATCGGTGCCGTGTTGTTCCTCGGTGCCGGAATGGCGAGGTCCAGCCGCGACTCCGGCGCCGGTTTGGATGAACCCGTTCCGAACCTGCCGCCGGTTCTGTTACCGGCCGGAGCCAAGGCGTCCGACGTCGACCGGGTGCGCTTTGCCCTTGGCCTGAGGGGCTACCGGATGGACCAAGTGGATGAGGTGCTCGATGAGCTGCGGGATCAGCTGACCTCCCAAGAGAGGGAAATCGAACGGCTGAAACTGGCCCTTGAAGCAGCCGGGAACCAGGAAGAACCAAAGGAGTGACCCCGTCAGTCGGAACGCGGTCCCCGAAGGGGTCCCTGGCCCGGAGGCTGCACCGCCTCGGGGCCCACGCCGCGAGCTGGCCGTGGTGGGTCCAGGTCGCCCTTGTTTACATCGCCTCGAGACTTGTCAGCGCTTGTATCTTCATGGCTGCAGCATTGCAGCAAGGCGTCAATCCGTGGTTTCCGCCGGCACCGGACTACTGGAACTTCATCACGATCTGGGACGGGCGCTGGTACGCCGAAGCAGCAAACAACGGTTATCCGTCTGTTTTGCCGGTCGATGCGAACGGCGGTGTCGCCGAGAATTCCTGGGCGTTCTATCCGCTCTTCCCCTACCTTGCCAGGGCCCTCGGTGCTCTCACCGGACTGGCGACTCGGCCGGCCCTGACAGTCATTGCCGCGGTGGCCGGGCTCGGGGCGGCCATGGTGGTCTACAAACTGTTCCGGGAATTCGCCGGGCGAACCACGGCGCTGTGGGCACTGACCTTCTTCTCGATGTTCCCGGTCTCGGCCATCCTGCAGGTCCCCTATGCGGAATCCCTTAACACCTTGCTGCTGGCGGGTTCGCTTCTGCTTGTGGTGCGACGCAAGTATCTTGGCGCGATGCCCGTGGTCTTGCTCATGTGCCTATCGCGGCCCACAGGCGTGCCCTTCGCGGCCATGGCGGGGCTGCTCCTGCTCCACCACCTGTGGAAGAGGTTCCGGCGCCGCCCAGGGCCGGACGCCGTGCCTAAAGACGCCGTGCCGACAGACGCCGTGCCGACGCTCCGTGACCTTGGATCGCTGGCCGCGCTTGTGGTGGTCAGCGTGGCGGGCGCTCTCGCCTGGCCGGCCATTGCGTGGGTGGTCACAGGGGATCCGCTGGCCTACACCAAGACAGAGACTGTTTGGCGCGGGGCCGACCTCATTCCGTTCAAGCCATGGTTCGAGACTGGTCAAATGCTCTTCGGACCAGTACTCGGTATTCTGGCGCCGTTTGTCTTCGTGGCGCTCTTTGCCCTGCTGATGTTGAGCAAACCAGTCCGGGCCCTGGGCACCGAACTGAGGTTGTGGTGCACGTGCTACATGGGCTACCTTCTGGTCTTCCTGCACCCACAGACGAGCACGTTCCGGATGCTCTTGCCCTTGTTCCCCTTGGCGCTCAGTGCGGCCTGGTTGTCCCGCTCGAAGGCCTACCGCGGCACCGTGGTGGTCATGTTCTTCCTCCTCCAGATCGTATGGATCGTCTGGCTGTGGGCGTGGGCGCAGTTGCCGGGCGGCGGCGACTACCCGCCGTGATGTCGCGCGCCCTTTCGCCTGTTCAGGCGCGATCGCGGCCCGCCGGGAAAAGTCCATCAATTAGCTACGGGCGGGTAATTACGAGATAATAGACACAAGCAAGGACAAAAGGCACTCTCGGGTGCCCGGCGACGACGACTGAACTGCCATGACTGTCGACGCCGTATTTTCCACGCGGAGCCAGCCCGGCCGGGTTGGCGGGATTTGGGACAACTGGAGGGGATTTTCCTAATGGCGGCTATGAAACCACGTACTGGCGACGGCCCTATGGAAGTAACCAAAGAGGGCCGCAGCCTGATCATGCGTGTGCCGCTCGAAGGCGGAGGACGGCTGGTGGTCGAGCTCAACGCAGCAGAGGCGGCGAACCTCAAGGAATGCCTCGTAGGCGTTACCGAATAGATTCACTGGGCAGGGCCCGGCGGAAGAGCCGGCGCCCTGCTTTCATGTTTAAGCCTGAAAGCGATGCTGGCCGGCTACTTCTTTACCGCCACCAGCAAGCCGTCACCTGTGGGAAGCATCGCCGAAGAGAGCCGCTCGTCGTCGCGGATGGCCTTGCCGATCTGGCGCAACACGACCGTGGTGCTGTCCCTGGCAGCCGGGTTGGAAACCTTGTCCTTGTCGAGGGCGTCATTGATGACGAGTGTTCCACCTGACTTGAGCAGCCTGATGGCTTGCTCAACGTAACCGGGAAAGTTGGGTTTGTCGGCGTCGATGAATACGAGATCGTAAGCGGAGTCGGTGAGGCGCGGCAAGACGTCGGCTGCACGGCCTGAGATGGTCCGGGTCCGGTTCGCCGGACTGCCGGATTCCAGGAAGGCCTCGCGGGCGGCCTTGAGGTGCTCGACGTCGACGTCGATAGTGGTCAGGACAGCCTGCGGACTGAGGCCGCGCAGCAGGCACACGCCTGAGACGCCTGCCCCGGAGCCGACCTCTACAACAGTCTGGGCTTTCGACGCCGCGGCCAGGACTGTCAGGACGGCGCCGACGCCGGGGCTCACAGGAGTAACGCCGAGCTCGAAGGAGCGTTCACGGGCGCGAAGCAACACGTCGTCCTCGGCAGGCAGATCTTCTGCATAGGACCAGCTGGTTGACTTGTCGGCACTCATGGGGGTTCGCTTTCCAGGCAGAGGGGTATTGCTTCCAGACTACTGGCTACGGGCCGCCCGGCCCGGACGCCTGCGGCCCGCAATTCTGTGTCTTCCCGCGTGTCCTCCGGACGATGTTCGCTCTGCGGGAAAAGCCTGCCTGTGATCAGCAAAATCTCAGGCAAGACTGGGATGATATATATCCAGCCATCCAAGCGAGGGCCGGCAACGAACTCCTGAGTGACCGGCAGGATGACAAACAGTTTGAGGGGAGCGGACGATGCGGGCATCAAGTGCTGCGCCAGTCCAGACAACGGCAGCAGTCCTGGGTTCCACCGACACGGCCCCTCCGGCCGAGGAATGGGTCAGGCCAAGCTGGGAGGAAGTGGTGGAGAATCACTCCGCCAAGGTCTTCCGCCTTGCCTACCGGCTCACTGGAAACAAGTTCGACGCCGAGGACCTCACGCAGGAAGTCTTCGTCAGGGTGTTCCGTTCGCTCGAAAACTTCAAGCCAGGCACGCTCGACGGCTGGCTGCACCGCATCACCACCAACCTCTTCCTTGACCAGGCCCGTCGGAAGAGCCGCATACGCTTCGATGCCTTGGCCGAAGACGCCGAATCCCGGCTGCCCGGGCATGAACCCGGTCCCGAGCAGAGCTTCGAGCTGAACAACCTCGATCTCGACGTCCAGCGCGCCTTGGAGGAACTCCCCCCGGACTTTCGCGCCGCCGTCGTGCTTTGCGATCTTGAAGGCCTTTCTTACGACGAAGTTGCCGAAGCACTTGACGTAAAACTGGGGACCGTCAGGTCCCGCATCCACCGCGGACGGACAATGCTCCGTGAAAAGCTGGCGCACCGCGACCCACGTCCGGTCCAAGCCCGCAAACCGCGGCTCAAGATGCCGCGCATCGCCGGTCTCCTTTAGTCGCCGATGGGTTTGCTGAAAGGACGACGCGGTGCTTTGACTCGGGGAAATATCCGGCACAGCCGCGCCCCGGGCCACCTGCAGGAATGCTCTGAATGCCACGCCGCGGTACAGCGGGAACGCCAATACCTGGAACGGCTTCGCCGTGCCGCAGTCCCCGAGGCCAGCCAGGATTTCACCAATAGGCTGATCGAACACACCCAGCGGTTGGCGCAAGCCGATTTTCCGGAGCGCCCCGCGCCCCAGCGAAGCGTGTGGCACGGTATCCGGCTTGCCAGCACCGCGGCCGGCGGACTCGCCGTGAGTGCCGGAATGCTGGCGGTTGCAGCCTACGCGCTCGGCGGTGAAGTTGCGCCGCAGGCGTCCAACCGCGGAGAGCAGGAAGTCCGGACCCTGGTCAGTTCAACCGTGCCCGGAAACGCCGGAGAGCAACTCCCCGTGACAGGTTCGCAGTTGAGTCTGCCCGTCAGAGTAGCCGGGACGGTGAGCCTGAGCGAGCAGCAATTATCCGAACTGCGGAGAGACGGCTGGGCATGTCCCGAAATGGCGAGCATGGGATACCATGTGGTTTCCGCCCGGGCCTTGATACAGGACGGGCACCCCGCCGTTGAGCTGCACCTCAGCGACGGTGACCACCACGCCACCCTGGTGGAGCAGCACCTGGAGGGCAGCGGCGCTTCGGGAACCCAACTCTCCATCACCCAGGGGGCCCCATGGCAAGCCGTCTACTCCTCGCCGGTGGCCGTGCTGCGTTATTCCTCCGACATGCCTGCCAACCAGGCTGCGGTGGCCGTTCCTGAGCTCGTGAAGGCGGGCGATTCGCTGGTAGTTGGCCGGGCCGCCGAAAACAGTGCGGAGACCTGGAATGAACGGCTGCAACGGGGACTCCAAGCCCTGGCGGGCCTCGCAGGTTTCTGAGCGGACCAACGGACAAGGTAATCTTCGATACGTGTTTGGAATCAATGGCTCGGAGTTTCTCATCCTGCTGATCATCGGCGTCATCGTGATCGGTCCCAGCCGTTTGCCTGAATACACGCGGAAGTTGACGAATCTGGTCAAGGAACTGCGGCGCATGGCGTCCGGTGCCCGTGAGCAGATCAAGGAAGAAGTCGGCATCGACATCGATGAAGTCGACTGGAAGAAGTATGACCCGCGCCAGTACGATCCGCGCCGGATCATCAAGGAAGCACTGCTCGACGACGACACGAAGCCTGTCAGCGATGGTGCGCCTGCCGCTGTTGCAGCCGTGGACACCCCGACGAAAGCTCCCGAGCGGGTTGTTGAGCGCCTTTCCGTCGGTGAAAAGGCGCCCTTCGACGCTGAGGCCACGTAAGAGCTATTTTGGCTGGATCCCGAGGGACATTCCGGCCAGGCCGCGCGGCTTGGCGTTGAGCTTTTCCGCGATGCCCTGGAGTGCTTGTGCGGCGGCCGTCTCCGGAGCCGTCAACACCACGGGGCGGCCCGCGTCTCCGCCTTCGCGCAGACGGATGTCCAAGGGGATCTGTCCCAACAGCGGAACGTCGGATCCGACGGCGGCGCTCAACCGCTCAGCCAGCACCTTCCCGCCGCCGCTTCCGAACAATTCCATCCTGCCGCCGTCGGGCATCTCCAGGAAGGACATGTTCTCCACGACTCCCGCAAGCTTCTGGCCGGTCTGCGTTGCGATGGTTCCGGCCCTCTCTGCAACATCCGCTGCTGCGGCCTGCGGGGTGGTCACCACGAGGATTTCAGCGTTGGGGAGCAACTGCGCCACCGAGATGGCGATGTCGCCTGTACCTGGCGGAAGATCCAGGAACAGGGCATCCAGATCGCCGAAATAGACGTCCGTAAGGAATTGCTCCAGTGCGCGGTGGAGCATGGGCCCCCGCCAGGCCACCGCCTTGTTTCCGGAAACAAACATGCCGATGGAGATCACCTTCACGCCGAAGGCCACGGGCGGAAGGATCATGTCGTCCACCCGTGTGGGCTGCTGCGTGATTCCCATGAGCGCCGGGACGGAGAAACCGTGGACATCGGCGTCGACGATTCCCACGCGCAGGCCCTGCGCAGCAAGGGCACACGCAAGGTTGACCGTCACCGAGGACTTTCCTACCCCGCCCTTGCCGCTGGCCACGGCGAAGACCTTCGTCAGGGAGCCCGGCTCGTTGAAGGGGATTCCGCGTTGTCCGCCGGTGCCCCGCAGCCGTTCCTTGAGGGCGTCGCGTTGTGGCTGCGTCATCACCTTGAGCTCGACCTGGACGTCCGTCACGCCCGGAACCCGCGCTAGGGCAGCCGTGGCGTCGGCCGTGATGGTTTCACGCAGGGGGCAGCCGGCGATGGTCAGCAGCACCGCAACCCGGACGGTTCCGTCCGGACTGGCCTCGACCGAATCCAGCATTCCCAATTCCGTGATGGGACGGCGGAGTTCGGGATCGATGACGGTTGCCAAGGCAGCGTTGAGGGCCTCGACAGATGGTGTGCTCATGGTTTGGATGTTCAGCTTTCAGGCTGGGCAGGGGAACCCGGGCTCGGCGAGGTGCCGACCGTTGAGAGTCCGGATTCTGCTTGGGTGGCGCTGGAATGCGCAGGGTGGATTTTCGGGATCTGCTGTGTGCGGGGATTTCGCTGTTTGTCGCGCTTGTCCTTGGCTTTGTCTTTGGCTTTCTCGCCATTGTTCGAGCCATCGCGATTGTTCGGGCCCATCTCTTCCTGAGCTTCGAGCAGATCCGACAGCAGCGAGCGGAGTTCGGCACGCACGTAGTCCCTGGTAGCGACCTCGCGCAGGGCGATACGAAGAGCCGCGACCTCACGCGTCAGGTATTCGGTGTCCGCCAGGTTGCGCTCGTCACGGGCGCGGTCCTGCTCGATTGTCACGCGGTCCCTGTCATCCTGGCGGTTCTGGGCCAACAGGATCAGGGGTGCAGCGTAGGAGGCCTGCGTGGAGAAGAAAAGATTGAGGAGGATGAACGGGTAGGGATCCCATTGGAAGCCGAACAAGCCAACAACATTGAACGCGATCCAGACGATCACGAAGATCGTCATATAGAACAGGAAATTCGCCGTACCCATGTACCGGGCGAAGCGCTCGGCGAACCGGCCGAAGGCATCGGGATCGCTGCCGAAATTCGGCAGCATGCGGGAACGCAGCTCCAGCGGGGTGTCCAGCCCTCCGCTGGTGGGCTTCTCAGCCAATTCGGCCTCCTAGTTTCCTGATCGGGGCTCCGTCTTCGTGGGTTCGCCAGTCGTCCGGGAGCAAATGGTCTAAGAGGTCATCAACAGTCACCGCCCCGACGAGGCGACCGGCGCTATTCACGACCGGGAGGGAGTTGAGGTTATAGGAGGCCATGGTGTGGCTGACCTCGCTGACGCTGGCGTGATCGGAAACCGGCTCCAGGTTCTTGTCCACGATGCTGCCCAGCTGTTCGGGCGGGGCGCTGCGTAGCAATTGCTGGATGTGCACGACGCCGAGGAAACGTCCCGTGGGGGTCTCCAGCGGCGGGCGGCAGATAAAGATGGCCGAGGCCAGGGCGGGGGAGAGCTCCTCGCTGCGCACATGGGCAAGCGCTTCCGCGACCGTGGCTTCCGGGGGCAGGATGACGGGAACCGGGGTCATCAGGCCGCCGGCAGTGTCTTCGTCATACTGCAGAAGCCTGCGAACGTCGTCAGCCTCGTCGGGCTCCATCAGGAGCAGCAGTTCCTCGGCCTTCGCGGAAGGCAGGTCTGCCAACAGGTCTGCGGCGTCGTCCGGGTCCATCTCTTCCAGTACGTCGGCTGCGCGTTCGTTGTCCAAGGCGGACAGGAGGGTTACCTGGTCCTCTTCCGGCAATTCCTGGAGCACGTCGGCGAGGCGTTCGTCCTGGAGCTCGCTGGCCACTTCGATCCGTCGCTTGTCCGACATCTCCTGGAGTGCGTCCGCAAAGTCGGCAGGTTTGAGGTCCTCGTGCGTGGCAACGAAGTGGCTGGCACCCTGGGGATCGTTCTCGGAGCCCTGCAGCGTCTCCGCCCAGTCCACCAGCAGGGTGTGACCGCGGCGCAGCCCCCGAAGCCTGGAGGTAGACGTGCCGCGTCGAATGAAAAGCTTGGAGACCAGCCAGTCACCGTTGCGCTGCTGGTCCATGGCGATGTCTTCGATGATGGCGTCGCCGCTGCCGTCCTTGAGGGTCACCTTGCGGTCAAAGAGCTCGCCGACCACCAGCTGCTCGGCACCGCGTTGCTGGAAGCGGCGCAGATTGACCAGGCCGGTACAGATGATCTGGCTCTGGTCCATGGACGTCAGCCTCGTCATGGGAACGAAGACGCGCTTCTTGCCCGGAACTTCGACGACGATACCCACTGCGTGCGGGGCCCCGCGCAAGCCGCGGGAGAGCACCACGACGTCGCGCAGCCGGCCCAGGCGATCGCCCAGGGGGTCGAAAACGTCGAGGCCGAGCAAGCGCGCGACAAAGATGCGTGAAGGATTTGTGCTCACCCTTACAGGCTACCGAGTCTGCTCTCTTTTAGCTGAATTTCAGCCGGTTCACATGTGTATGGGACAGAATGGGGGTATGGCGAACATTTTCGGTGCCCCTAAGGCCACGGAGGAATCCCGCAGCGTCCCCAAGGGCGACACCGTGGGCTCTTACACTTCCTATCTCGATGCCCAGAAGGCGGTGGATTATCTTGCCGACCAGCAGTTCCCCGTCCAGCATGTCTCCATTGTGGGAAACGACCTCAAAATGGTGGAGAGGGTAACGGGACGGCTCAGTTACCCTCGGGTCGCGTTGTCCGGTGCCCTGAGCGGTATGTGGTTCGGCCTGTTCGTGGGCGTCATGCTTTCGTTCTTCACCCCGGCCGGTGGCCCCTTCTCGATTGTGACGTCGGTCCTCATGGGTGCGGCATTCTTCATGCTCTTCGGGATCGTCACCTACGCTGCTCAGCGCGGGAAGCGGGACTTCACCTCCACCAGCCAGGTAGTGGCGACGAACTATGACGTCATTGTCGCGCTTGAGGCATCCCACGAAGCCCGCCGTCTCCTTCACCAGTTGCCCATGAATCCTTCCGAGGCAGCCTTCGGCCGGCCGCCGCAGGCATACACGCCGCAGGACTACCGGAACCCGCCGGTCCATCCAAGTGCACCACAGGGTCCGGCCCCGGAACGTCCAGCGTCCTGGCAGGACCCCTATGGCCAGCGTGGACCCGAAGCCGGACAGGGAGCGGCCGGCGAGCCCGCCCAGCCTGTTGCGGATGTCCCGGCCCCAGCCCCAGCCGAGGCCGCGCAGCCGACCGCCGGCGTTCGCTACCCGGACCTTCCCGACGGCCGTCCGCAGTACGGTGTGCGGGTGAACGAACCAGGAAACGGCGAGCAGTCCGGCAACGGTGAGGATCAGGCCAAGCAGTAGTTATTGCAAGGCCTCACAGCTGCAATCTGGAAGGCGTGCGAGCTTTCGGACGCGCCAGTCCAAGGTGAATAGCTCGAGTTCCCGTACCTGCCCGGACAAGGCAAGGGGCAACCCGAGCAGGATCCGCATGGCCTCCCACGCTGTCAGATTCGCCACCAAGCCCGAAATGGCTGCGGTGCTTCCCCCGCTCCTCGCTCTTCCCTTGAGCGGAAGGAAATCGGAGCGGTTGTGATCGTTCATGGTCTGTGAACGAATACATTGCCAGCAAACTGTCTGTCCAGGGATGATGCTGGTGCCTGGCACGCCCAGGTTTCCGCCATACGCGCCACCAACGATGTGGGGAACGCGCGCTTCCGTCGCGGCTTCAGCGATGACATCTGAGATGACGACGACGTCCGGCTCATCCGCGCATCCGACCACGAGGCTCGCGTCTCGCAACGCCGATTCGAGATCAGCCGCGGCAACTACTCGACGACGGTTCGTGATGATCTGGAGGTTCTCGTCGATCGACTTGAATCGGTCGGCAGCGGCATCAACTTTAGCCAGGCCTAGATCGCCGGGCTGATATAGGACCTGCCGGTTCAAGTTTGTGAGTTCAACAATGTCCGGATCGAAAATCTCAATTCTGCCGACACCTGCGGCGACGAGAGATTGCAAAAGCCATGTCCCGGTTCCGCCGACTCCCACGACCACCACTTTTGAAGTACGGAGTTTCTCCTGCAGTTGAGATGGTGAGTTAGCAAGAGCAAACGTGGATGCGAACTCTTGAAACAGCCTTTCTTGGCGTTCGAATCGGTCTTCTCCTGAGTGCTCCGGCTGCGGGTAAAGATCAAGGAGGCGCTCGGCTTCCATGATTGCCAGGACGTTTTCAAGCGACGTGCGAGTAAACCCGGCACTTCCTTCGAGGATCGATTCGATCCTTTCGACGGAATTCGACCCGTCAAGCAAGGGGATCAATTCGATCACAAACGGGGATACATCGAATTCAAGGACCCTGAGTTCCATGGTGCAAATGAACTGCATTCGACAATCGCGGTTGAATACCAGCACGCTGTCCCGCAATCTCAAGGGGCGGAAACCCCTCTTCGCTCCTCCGCTATCGGCCATTACTCAGCCCTCAGGGCAGCTGCGGGCTCTATTCGAGCCGCCCTGCGGCTCGGTCCTATCGCCGCAAGGCATAGCGCCGTCAAGGTGACAATTGCGATTCCACTGAATGCCAGGACGGTAAAAGTAGGGCTTAGCGTCACGCCGAGTGCCCCGGCGACAAGCTGGGTCAGGACCCGCCCAGCCAACTGACCAACGAGAAGACCCCCTGCCAACGCCGCAATTCCGAGCAAAATCGCATCAACGGCAACTAGCCTCGTTATGTCCGCCCGGGTGGCACCAATCGCGCGCAGCATCCCGAACTCTTTCTCCCGACGAGCGACGCCGACTGAGAACAGGCCGGCGGCGCCGACCGCGCCGAGACTGAGTGCAAGCACCACGATGCCGAAGGCAGCTCCGGCGTATGAACCGAGCTCTGATTCTGCGCGCTCCTTCATTTTGGCGGCCGTGATCACCGAGACCCCAGGGATGTCGGCAACTGAATCAGCGATCTGGTCCCGGAGCGCTGTGACGTCGACACCCGGCTTCGCTTCTACATTCCAGCCGTTGGATCCAGTGATTCCCAGCTCGGCAGCCGCGTCACGACTCATCACCACTTGGTTCCCTGTTGCCAAGGACGCAAACGTCCCGACAAGGCGAAGCGAGAGGGTCTTGCCTGCCCGATCTAATCTGACGGTGTCGCCTAAGGAAATATCGCGGCTCACGGCGAGAGCTTCAGGAATGATGACCGCGCCTCCCTTTTCCAGGGCAAGGGGCGCAGTCCCGTCACTTCCCCGGCGCCATGGAAGCTGAGCTGTGGCGAAATAGCTGTTTGGATCGACAGCAAGGATTGCAATCTGGCTCGAGGTCCCCTGGAACTGCAATGCTCCGCGGTCCCAAACGGTGTCTGAAACCCTGTTGATCATTTCAATGGACCCCAGGCGCTCGTCTAATTTTTCAGTGATAGGCGTCGTGGAGGATATTTGAATGTCCGCTCCGAATTGGCGAGCAATCTGCTCCATCATCGCGCTCCTTACCGAGCCGACTCCGATCACAAGGGCGGCACCCAGACAGACGACAACGCCCATGATGGCCGTCGTGGAGTCGAGCGATGCGTGTTTGCGCAGACGCTGGGCCGCAGCCTTGCCTGTCCACCCCTTGAAGATCTGTAGCCTGGCGGTGGCTTCGAGAATTAGCGGAGCAAGGAATCCCACGGCGGCCAGCGATAGGACGAAGCCAACGAGCTTCACGACGGCGACGTCAAGCCAGTAGCTGCCGACTCCGAATACGAGGAGCGTGATGCCGACGGCGGCACGGAGTCTCTGCCCAGACCTGCGCTCTGCGATTTCAGCCGAGATGGCCGTAAGAGGGGCCTGGCGTAGCACTTTCACTATGGCCCGAGCCGCCCCGGCGCAGCCCGCAGCGACCCCGCTCAGGATGGCAAGCAGTACCTGCCAAAGTTCGACCGCCACCGTTGCTGGAGGTATGTTGCCGATCGATGATAGGCCTTGGTTGAGGATCCAGCTGACGCCAAACCCGAGCCCTAACCCGACCACCGAGCACGCGAACGCAAGCATCAGTGCCTCACACAAGACGGCGCCTGCCAGCCAGGAACCGCGGGCGCCGACGGCTCTCATGACTCCGTAAGTCAGCCGGCGGGCATTCACGACGGATTGGAAGGCCGTCGCTGATAGGAGGATCGAGATGCCCAGAACGGTGCAGGAGGCGATCATCAAGATGAGTGAAACAACGGTGATGAGGGGACCGAGGGTCGAATTGAGGGCAGAAGTGTCCTGCACTTTGAACTGAGGAGGCAGGCCGGACGAATATTCGCTCTGCCAGCGTTCCGCGGAGTGTCCTGCCGCCAGCTGGATGTCAACTCTTGATACTTGGCCCTGCTGGTTGAATATCATCTGGGCGTAGGACAAATCGACAAAAATGTTGTCGTATGCCAACGGACCAAGAATCTTGCCATTGAACACGCCTACGACGCGTAGTTGCGTTGCCCCGTCGCTCGACGCGACCACCAGCGAATCGTCTACGTCCACGCCTAAGCGCGAAGCGACGTCAGCCGGAACCAGTGCCTCGGGCTTGTTTACGGCAGGGAGCCCGCCCCTAATCTCGAGCCTCATGCGTTGAAGCTCTGTGTTGAACGTGGTGGGGTAACCCGTAACCGTCAGCGGATGGCCCGTGCCACGGGTTCCCGATGGCCGGACGCTCGAATTCCGTGCCAGAGTCGGGATCGGCGTCGCAACCCCAGGGAGATCCGCTATTGCCCTCACTGCGCTCTCGGGAGCCGTGGTTCCGGGAATAGCAGGCACTACCGCGATGTCGCCTATGCCTGATAACGAACCAACCCCTTGCGAGAGCTGGTCGTTGATGCTTTTCGATGTGAGTAGAGTGCCGAAAATGAGCGCAACGCCGAACACAAGCGCAACGGCTGCGATTCCATATCGGGGAAAATCAAAGCGAAGTTGCCGCAAACCACGAGCGAACGCGCTCGTCATGAGAATCTCCCTCCTGATGTGGTGCGTTGAGGTCAAGTTGATCAATGATCTTCCCGTCCCGCAGCGCAATGATCCGGTCGGCATAACTCGCAGCATGTGGATCATGGGTGACCATCAGCCCGCTTGTACGACGATCGTCGCCAATCGCGTCGCGAATCAGACGGAGAACAATATCCCTATTCCTCGAGTCGAGGCTTCCCGTCGGTTCATCGGCGAGGACGATACTGGGAGTCCCGAATAGCGCCCGAGCTACGGCGACCCGCTGACGTTGCCCGCCTGACAACTGATCGGGAAATCTATCGGCATATTCAAACAGTCCCAGCTGATCGAGCAGCACCAGAGCATCTGCTCGCCAACGAAAGCCTTTTTGACCGGAAACGATCGATGACAACGCGACGTTCTCCACCACCGTCATGCTTGGAACAAGATGAAATGCCTGGAAAATGAATCCAACATTCTCCCGCCGGAAGATTGTCTTCTGTTTTTCGTCCATCCCGGAGACCCGGAGTCCTGCTACGTCGATACTTCCTGCAGTCGGCGAATCGATTCCACCGACCAATTGGAGCAGGGTTGACTTGCCGGATCCAGATGGGCCAATGACGGCAACAAGTTCACCTGGTCGGATCTCCAGTTCAACAATGTCTAGTGCGGCTTTCTCGTTTCCGGCACCGTCGTCATAGTGGCGACGGACGCTTTTGAGGGAAATGGCGGGAAGGTTGCCGGTCATGTCTCGATGGCCCAGACCTGGGGGAGCATCCGGTCAAATTCAAACCACATTTCCCATTCCCCGACGTCCCCGGCGAGAAGCTCCGACTCAATGACATCCCAGACGGCCAGCAGGGAGCGGCGACGTTTATCGGGAGACGCCGGCGGTGGTATAGCAGGATGGTATTTGAGTCGAAAGCGGCCGTTGCCGATGGCACCGAGTGTGAGAGGGACCATAGGGGCACCGGAAACATGGCTCAGGATAATCGGACCGGTGGGAACCATGATGGTCGTCCCCAAGAATGGAATTCGGGCATGGTGCTCGTCCACTCCACGAGGGTCCAGTTCAGGGAACATGGAAAAGATCCGGCCCTCGCGCAAGGCCGTAAGGCCAGAGCGTATCGCCGATGTGCTCCCGAGCTTGATCCCGCGGAAGTCCAAGTCAGGAAAGGAGGCTGTGTGGATCTCGTCAAAATTCATTCGATTGTAGAGCGTCGTCGTCGGCATTTCATAGGCGAGCATGGGAATGGCAGCATATGAGGGTCCCAGATGCAGCGGGAGCGCGATTACCCCTCGGCCACTGGATGCCGCCTCGTGAAGGTACTCGCGTCCATCGACGGCCACAACGTCCCGAAACAGGGTCTCAGGGTCTTTCATCCACAGATTGATGAAAGTCGATTCAAACTGAAGCTTCGGTCCGTACTCAGCAAAGCTCGTGGCGTGCAATTCCTTGTCAAAGCCATCAAGCCCAGGGACCGCATTCATGAAATCCAGGGCCCGGGCCTTCAAGACCTCGAAATTGTCTACGTTCGGTTGCCTTGCCCGGTAGATGGGCCGATCGAGGGCGTCTAGCTCCTTCATAAGGTTCCACGCGCCAACTGGCCCCGCAGCATGGATCGCCTCATAGAAATTCTTGTGCTTCGGAAAGTCGAAAATATTGAACAGTGGCAAGCGCACGCTGTCCCCCCAAATTCACTGTTGTTCGTATCCTTGCTATCTCACCTGGTTCGTTGGTGGCGGAGCACAAGCCTCGCCACCAACGAACCGAGCGCTAGATCAGGTACACATGCACCCGCTGTTACAGGCCAGGGTGGCTCCCGCCTCCAGCACATCTTCCGAGATCATCTCCATGTGTGTTCACCTCCTTGCTTTGACCGATTCGAAGATGGAGAAATGCCACTTCAGGGCATGGCAACAGCACCAAAAAGGGGCTGGTCTATTGGTGCTGCGCCTAGGAGGAGGGTACAAGTGCCGAGGGGCGTCTCCGTGTGGATTTCGTCAATCTCAGTGGTCAAAACGGCAAATCTCAGTGTAAAAAACCCGAAATTAAGTGGAGGCAGCCGGCGTCTACGTGTTTGACCTCCAACAGGACGTGGCACAAGAGCCCCTGCCCGTCGCAGCCCGCCACCACTACTAGGACGGCTCGGCCGCCCCCAAAGCAAAAAGAGGAGGGCTACCGGAAATATCCGGTAGCCCTCCTCTTGCGTTTTGCGTCAGTGGTTACGCTTCGGCGTCCTGGTAAATGCCAGCCATCCAGGATTCGACGTCGTCGGTCTTGCGGGGGAGAGCGGCGCTGAGGTTGACAGGACCGTCTGCCGTCATCAGGATGTCGTCCTCGATCCGGACGCCGATTCCACGATATTCCTCCGGAATGGCAAGGTCCTCGTTCTTGAAGTAGAGCCCGGGTTCGATGGTGAAGACCATGCCCTCGGTGAGGACGCCGTCCAGGTAAAGGTCACGCTTGGCCTGGGCGCAGTCGTGGACATCCAGGCCAAGGTGGTGGCTGGTACCGTGCGGCATCCAACGGCGGTGCTGCTGGCCTTCGGCGCTGATGGCTTCCTCCACGGACACCGGCAGCAGGCCCCACTCGGCGAGGCGTTCGGCGAGGACCGTGGTGGCGGCGGTGTGGATGTCGCGGAACTTCACGCCCGGCTGGGCTGCGGCGAATCCGGCGTCGGCGGCGTCGAGAACGGCTTCATAGACCTTGCGCTGGACGTCCGAGAACTTTCCGTTGGCGGGAATGGTACGCGTGACGTCGGCGGTGTAGAGCGAATCTGCCTCCACACCGGCGTCGAGGAGCACGAGTTCCCCGGCGTTGACCTTGCCCGTGTTCCGGGTCCAGTGGAGCACCGTGGCGTTGTTTCCGGCGGCCGCGATGGTGTCGTAGCCGAGCTCGTTCCCTTCTTCACGGGCACGCGCGAAGAAAGCGCCTTCGATGACGCGTTCGCCGCGGTGGTGGGTCATGGCGCGGGGGAGGGCGCGGACGACGTCGGCGAAACCCTCCACGGTCGCGGACACGGCGATCTTCATTTGCTCGATTTCCCAGGCGTCCTTGAGCAAGCGCAACTCGGAGAGCGCCTCGCTGAGCAGTTCGTCCAGGGCATCGAGTTCGCCGAGGTCCAGGTTCTCCGGATCCTTGGCTGTGTTGTAGCGGGCGGTGTCCACGAGGGCATCGATGTTCTCGTCGACCTTGCGCACCAGGCGGATCGAGATGCCGCCGATTTCCGGGGCACCCACGTTCTTGGTGATGGCCATCTCGAGTTCGTCGAGGTGCGCCGTCCTGAGCCCAAGGCGCGCTTCGAATTCGGCGAGCGTCGGGCGCGCGCCGATCCAGAACTCACCGGAACGCGAGTCGGCGTAGAACTGTTCCGTGTCCCGGCCAGCGAGCGGACGGAAGTAGAGCGTCGCGAGGTGGTTGCCGCCGTCGTCGCCGGTTCCCTCCTCGACAGGTTCCAGGACCAGCACGGCATCGGGCTCGTGGTCCAGGCCCAAGCCCGTGAGGTGGGCAAAGCCGGAGTGGGGGCGGAAGCGGTAGTCGCAATCGTTCGAGCGGACCTTGAGCGGGCCGGCCGGTAGGACGAGGCGTAGGCCCGCGAACTTGTCGGAGATGGCCCGACGACGCGTGGCGGCATGGTCTGCGACGGCGTCACGCGCAGGGGTCACCTGCGGCGCTGGCGCCCAATTGCTGGCCATGAACGCCTTGAAGGCATCGGATGTGGGCCGCTGGGAGCGGTTGTTGACGCGCTCCTCCAGGGGCTGGGAGGCTGTGGTTTCACCGTTTTGGGTGTTATCTGCATCGTTCACCGTCCAATAGTCCCATCAAGGCCGATACTAGGCCAGCGGCGCAACGGTCCAAGCCGTCCCTTATCAAATACGCTTGGAAAGTGAAGATCGACCTGCACGCGCACTCCAATGTTTCCGACGGGACCGAGGCTCCCGCGGGAGTGATCGCTTCCGCATCAGCTGCGGGTCTGGATGTGGTGGCCTTGACCGACCACGACTCCACTGACGGATGGGAGCAGGCCTCCGTCGCCGCCCTCGAATTCGGGGTGGCTTTCGTGCCGGGGATAGAGATCTCGTGCCGCACCCGGGAAGGGATCAGCGTCCATCTCCTGAGCTACCTCCACGATCCCGGACACCCCGGCCTGCTTGAGGAAATCACCAAAGCGAAAGACGCGAGGCTCACCCGCGCCAAACGCATGGTCACGCTCCTGGCAGAGGATTACCCACTGAGCTGGGACGATGTCATCCATCATGTGGCTCCCGGTGCAACTGTGGGTCGGCCCCACATCGCCGACGCCCTCGTGGCGGCCGGTGCGGTGGCGAGCCGCTCCGAGGCGTTCACCGCCATCCTGACATCGCACTCGCGCTATTTCGTGCAGCACTACGCACCGGACCCGGCGCTCGCCGTCGAGCTCGTCCGGTCGGCGGGCGGTGTCCCCGTCTTCGCCCATCCGGTGGCCTCGGCCCGCGGCCGGGTGGTCGGGGAACGGACTTACCGGGAAATGATCGACGCCGGCCTCTTGGGGCTGGAAGTGGAGCACCGCGACAATCCCGAGGAAGGCCGCGTGTTCCTGCGCCGCCTGGCCGCCGAACACGGGTTGTTCATGACCGGTTCGTCCGACTACCACGGAACCGGCAAGCCCAATCTTCTCGGGGAGAACCTGACGTCCCCCGATGTCCTGGCCCGCATCGAGGAGCTGGGCACGGGGAGTTCGGTGGTCCGTTAGTCGGGGTAGAAAGTGGCCTTCCCGTCGAGGCGCTTCCGCATCACTTCGATGGCCGGGGCGTTCTGGTCCACGCACACGAACCTGCGCTCGAGTTTCGCCGCGACTGAACCGAGCGTGCCCGAGCCTGCGAAGAAATCGAGGCACCAGTCTCCTGGCCGGCTCGATGCAGTGACGATCCGCCGGACCAGGCCTTCCGGCTTCTGCGTCGGATAGCCGGTTTTTTCCTTCCCGGTCGGGGAAACGATGGTGTGCCACCAAACGTCCGTGGGGAGCTTCCCGAGTTCGCGTTTGGCGGGCGTCACGAGGCCCGGCGCCATGTACGGCTCACGGTCAACCTCGGCGTTGTCGAAGTGGTATTTGGCGGGGTTCTTGACGTACACGAGGATGTTGTCGTGCTTGGTGGGCCAGCGGTTCTTGGCACGTGCGCCGTAGTCGTAGGCCCAGATGATCTCGTTCAGGAAACACTCCCGGCCGAAGATCGAGTCCAGCATGACCTTGGCGTAGTGCACCTCGCGGTAGTCCAGATGCAGGTACAGGGTGCCGTCGTCGGCAAGCAGGCGCCAGGCCTCCACGAGCCGGGGTTCCAGGAAGGACCAGTAGTCGCTGAAGGCGTCGTCGTAGCGGTGCAGCGCGCCCTTGATGGTGTCGTACGAGCGTCCCTTGAAGCCGACGCGGTCGCCGTCGCCGTCGGCGTTGCGGACCATGCGCGTTTCCTGGCGGCTCTGGACGCGGCCCGTATTGAAGGGCGGGTCCACGTAAATCAGTGTGAAGGCGCCGTCCGGCAGCGTCGGGAGGAATTCCGCGTTGTCCGCGTGAACCACCAAGTTGCTGCCGTCCGGCGCCCAAACAGTGTCAGTCATTGAGGCCGTTAAGCCTCGGTGCTCTCGCCGGATGCACCGGAAGCGGACACCACTTCGCCGTTGCGGCGGCGGGTGCGGGAACGGCGTGCGCGGGACGGCTTGTCCGCGCCCTCGCCGGACTGTGCCTGCCCGGATTGGGGCTCGGCAGACTGAACTGAACCTCCGGCGGGGGCTGCGTCGCCTTCGGAAGTACGACGGCGGCGGGTGCGGTTGCGTCCGCCCTCACCGTCTCCTTCGCGCGACGGAGCGTCGCCTGACTTGGGACCGCGGCGTGCACCTTCACGGCCACCATCACGCCCGCCGTCCCGGCCCGTGCGTCCACGCCCGGAATCGCCGCCGGAACGGGAGTTCTTCTTACCGGTCTCGCCCAGGTCTTCCAGGACCTCAGCGTCGACGCCGGCAAGGGTGCGCTTGTCGCGGGGCAGGCGGCCCTTGGTGCCCGCGGGGATGTCCAGTTCCTCGAAAAGGTGCGGCGACGAGGAGTAGGTTTCCACGGGCTCCGGGTAGCTCAGGCCCAGCGCCTTGTTGATCAGGCCCCAGCGCGGCATGTCGTCCCAATCGACGAACGTCACGGCCGTGCCCTTGTTGCCTGCGCGGCCGGTGCGGCCAACGCGGTGCAAATAGATCTTTTCGTCTTCGACGCACTGGTAGTTGATCACGTGCGTGACGTCATCGACGTCGATGCCGCGGGCGGCGACGTCGGTGGCCACGAGGACGTCCACCTTGTTGTTGCGGAAGGCACGGAGTGCCTGCTCGCGGGCGCCCTGGCCCAGGTCACCGTGGATGGCGGCGGCCGCGAAGCCGCGGTCCACGAGTTCCTCGGCAACCTTGGCTGCGGTGCGCTTGGTCTTGGTGAAGATGATGGTCCGGCCGCGGCCGCGGGCCTGCAGAATGCGGGCGACGACCTCGACCTTGTCCATGCTGTGGGCACGGTAGATGAGCTGCCGGATGTCTCGCTTGGTCAGGCCTTCGTCGTCCGGGTCGGCGGCACGGATGTGCGTGGGCTGCGTCATGTAACGGCGCGCCATGGCGATGACCGGGCCAGGCATGGTGGCGGAGAAGAGCAAGGTCTGGCGGACGGCGGGTGTGCCGGCAATCAGGGTCTCGACGTCCGGAAGGAAGCCGAGGTCAAGCATCTCGTCTGCTTCGTCGAGAATCACCATGCGAACGTTCTTGAGGTTCAGGTGCTTCTGCTTGTAGAGGTCGATCAAACGGCCGGGCGTGCCGACAACAACCTCGACGCCCTTTTGCAGGGCTTCGATCTGGGGCTCGTAGGCGCGGCCGCCATAGATGGTGGCGATGCGGGCGTTGCGCTTCCGGGACGCCGTCTGCAGGTCGTTGGCAACCTGAACGGCGAGTTCGCGGGTAGGAACAATCACGAGGGCCTGGGGTGCACCCGGGACAGCGAGCTTGTCGTGGCCGGCGTCGTCCGGTCCGACGACGCGCTGCAGCGCCGGAATGCCGAAACCGAGGGTCTTTCCGGTACCGGTCTTGGCCTGGCCGATGATGTCGTGACCGCCCAGGGCGACCGGGAGGGTCATGGCCTGGATGGGGAACGGGTGGGTGATTCCGGCGTCGGAGAGGGATTCAACGATGTCGGCGCGGACGTTGTAGTCGGCGAAGGTTTTTTCTGCGATCTCGTGGGGTGTTTCGTCCGAGGAAATGGTTTCCTCGGGTTCGATCGTTTCGGTTCCGTCTGTCAGAACTTCATGGGTGTGCAATTCACTCACAGTGGAGTTTTCCTTATTCATTTGGGCTGCGCTGCGTGCTCAACGGTTGTGGCAGGGCCGTTCCGGAGCACGGATGGGCGCAAGCAAATCCAGTGGAAGCCGATCGCGGGCTATCTAAATACTGGCACTGGGGACCAGCTGGTGTATCTCAAGATCGCGTAGGGGCGGGCTTGTTGATGTCAAAAATTAACTGAATCAACGACCGGGCATCCATTACTACTCACCCAGTCTAGCGTCTGGGGGCGATAATCCCCGGATCGCGGCCCCGGCCTTGCGGACGGAGCGCGCTACGGGAGGAGTTCGAAGGTGATTTGGCGGGTGGCGATCTCCGCATCGAGCAGTTTCACGCGGACCTTCGTGCCGGACTCCATTTCGCCGTCGCAGCGAGCGGTGACCGCGGGCTCGGCGATCTGGACGATGCCGTAGGGGCCGTGCGGGGCTCCGTTCCCATTGCCATTACCGTTGTTGCCGTTGGTGCTGTTCCCGTTGCCGTTTCCGTTGTTTTTGGCGGGCTTCGATCCGGAAATCACTACGGCGTCGAATTCCTGTCCGATGTGGTTGACAAGGAGTGCTGCCTCCACGGTGTCCAAGGCCAGGCGCTCCATTTTGGCGGCAAGCTGGTCGGATGACGCCATGATCTCGGGCAGGCTCGGCAAAGCATGCCGGGCCCATGACGGGATCTCTGTTCCATTGCTCAGTGCTTCGCAGATGACCAGCACAAAACGATCGACAAGCCGGCGCAGCGGCGCGGTGGTGTGGGCATATGGTGCCCCGATGGCTGACTGCATGACGCTGCCCGGTACCTCGCCGTCGAAAGGCGTGTACCCGGCACCGCGGAAAAGCAGCCCAGCGGAATGGAGGATGGCGAGTTGCCGGGGGTCCTTCGCGTCGAGGGTCCGCAGGTACGCTCCATAACTGGTCCCCTCGGTCCAGGGCTTGCCGAGTGCCCCCGTTTGCCGCTTGAAATGGAGCAGTGAGCGCTCGTCGGGGGCGGGCATGGTGCGCAGGATCCCCACTTTGCCATCGAGCATCAACTGGGCGGCGGCCATCCCGGTCATGAGCGAAATCTGGGCGTTCCAATCCTCCACCGGCAGCGAGGGAGCTGCGACGATCCTGTACCCCCCGCCGTCGGGCAGTTGGACGATTTCCTGCTCAGGCATGTTCAGGCTAGCCCCGCCGCGGCGGCGTTCGAGTTCCACCCGCTTGAGCCCGACTTCCTTGAGCAGCTGCAGGACGGGATCAGCCGTTCCGGAATCGATCTCCGACTGGACGCCCCTGTAGTTGAGCTTGGCGCGGCTCCGTACGCTTGCCCGACGCACGGAGACGGTGCGGAACTCCGCCTCGGCATCGAGTTCGAAGTCCCACACGAACGCGCCGCACGTCTGGCCGGCCAGCAAGCTCCCGGCATGCTCGCTGATGATCTCGGGGTGCAGCGGGATGCGGCCGTCCGGGGCATAGTACGTTTGCCCGCGGTGGCGGGTCTCGGCGTCGAGCGCGCCTCCCGGCGGCACAAAGGAGGGCACATCGGAGATGGCGTAGAGAACCCTGTAACCATCGCCGGACCGGTCAATGAAGAGGGCCTGGTCGAGATCCGTGGAAGAGGCCGGGTCGATCGTGATGAAAGGAACGTCCGTGAGATCCTGCGCCGGCAGGGTGTGTCCGGAAACCGCGGCTTCAGCGTCGCGCAGCGCTTCAGCGGGATAACCTGCGGGCAGCTCGAGTTCGGTCCGAAGCGCCGCCAGCGCTTCCGCGAGCTGGTTCGACGTTTCACTGACATTCGGGGCTAACCGCTGATGTGACACGAAAGTCAGGGTAACTCCAAAATCTTCCGGCGTCTCGCTAGGCCGCCGCTGCGTCCAAGGCGGCCAGGAGTGCCCGGGCTGCCGCCGTCGGGTCCTCCGCCTCAGTGATGGCGCGGACCACCACGATGCGGCTGGCGCCGGCCTGCACTACCGCTTCCACGTTGCTGAGATCGATGCCGCCGATCGCAAACCAGGGGAGCACAACCCCGCCGACGGTCTCTTCGTCTGCCTGCTTCACCGCGTTGGCGGCGTACTTCACCAGATCGAGCCCGACGGCGGAACGTCCCGGCTTGGTGGGCGTAGCCCACACGGGCCCGACGCAGAAGTAGTCCAGGCCGCTGCGGCCAGGCGACGCGGCGATGGCTGCGTCAACCTGATCCGGCGTGTGCGTGGAGAGGCCGATGAT
Organism: Arthrobacter sp. 2RAF6; assembly: GCF_052115205.1. NCBI lineage: Bacteria > Bacillati > Actinomycetota > Actinomycetes > Micrococcales > Micrococcaceae > Arthrobacter > Arthrobacter sp. 2RAF6. The sequence continues at coordinate 185,601 of NZ_JBFRGF010000001.1, forward strand.
GGTGCGGTCGTGGAGCAGCTTCCGGGCCGAGCGCAGCGGAATGTCCTTTTGGCCGATATGGAACACCGGTGCGCTGGAGAGGGACGCCACGTCCGCGCGGTCGTTGACTGCCCAGAGACGGCCATGACGGTGCGCCACGGATTGCAGGACCTCCAGGAGTTCCAGTTCCTCGGCGGCTTCAATCGTCTTGTCGCGCAGCTGGATGATGTCCACGCCGCCCTCGAATGCGGCATCGACAAACTGCTCAAAATCACCGTGTTGCTTCCGGGCGTCGGTGCAGAGGTACAGGCGGGCGGTGGTGTGGACATCGTGCGGGGTCATGGAAACAGAGTAGTTCCTCTAAACTGGGCTGGTACCGCGGGAGCCGCGGCGGCAGTCACAATCGCCGCGCGGCTGAGAGGGCTTCAGCGCCGACCGCTTGACCTGATCCGGCTAGTACCGGCGTAGGGAAGGACTCCATGGACGAAGCAAACACCCAGCCCGGACCCCTGAACGCAGATGTGGCGGTGATCGGAGGCGGTGTCATTGGCCTCGGCATCGCGTGGGAAGCCCGCAGGTCCGGCCGCTCGGTTGCCCTGATCGATCCCGCACCGGCCAGCGGCGCCACCTTCGCGGCGGCGGGCATGCTGGCGCCCGTCAGTGAACTGCATTACCAGGAAGAGGACCTCCTGGAGCTCATGCTCGAATCGTCGGCATTGTGGCCGGACTTCGAACGCAATGTGACCGGCTCAAGCACCGGACGCAGCACGGGTTACCGCACGACGCCGACCCTCGCCGTCGGCGCGGACGCTGCGGACCGCCGGGCGCTCGCCGACCTCCGGGATGTCCAGCTGGCCAACGGCCTGGTGGTGGAATCCGTGCCTTTGCGCGAGGCCCGGGAGCGTGAGCCGCTGTTGAGCCCGCAGATTTCCTGTGCCTTCGACATCCCGGGCGACCACCAAGTGGATCCGCGCCGGCTTTCGGCTGCGATTCTAGGCGCGCTTGCAGACCACCAGCCCGGCGATTCCAGCTGGATTGCGGGGGCCGGGGGCGGTTTTGCGGTCCAGGATACCGCGGCAGGCCTCCTGTGGGAGGACGGGCGCGTCGTCGGGGTTCTGCTGGACTCAGGCATCGAAGTGTTCGCCACCGAAACAGTGGTTGCCAACGGACTGGATGCCCCCCGCTTGAAGGGCCTGCCGGATGGATTATCGCTCCCGTTGCGTCCGGTGTACGGCGACATACTGCGGCTGCGCGTCCCGGAGCACCTGCAACCCCTGGTCACGGCCACGGTCCGTGGAATGGTGCGCGGAGTGCCCGTCTACATCGTCCCCCGCGACGACGGGACCGTGGTGATCGGCGCGACGCAACGTGAAGACGGCTTGTCGGCGTCCGGGGGAGCGGCCAACCCGGTGTCAGCGGGCGGGGTGTACCAGTTGCTCCGCGACGCCCAGGTACTGGTTCCGGCTGTGGCCGAACTGGAACTCTTGGAAGCGACTGCGCGCGCGCGTCCAGGCACTCCGGACAATGCACCGCTGTTGGGCCGTGTGAAAGGTGACGAAAACGTACAAGGTTCCGAAGGAACCGTGCGGGGCCTCGTCGTGGCCAGCGGCTTCTTCCGCCACGGCGTGCTCCTCACCCCGGCAGCGGCGAAAATCTGCGTCGGACTCATGGATGGCACCGTCGATCCCCGGTGGAACAGATTCCGCCCGGACCGCTTCTCCCGCCCGCTTTCAGCAGCGAAGGCCTCAACAGGCGGCCCATCTGCCGATACCTCAAATCCCCTTCCGAAGGACCACGCATGAACATCAAATTGAACGGCGCAGACCACACGCTAGGCGACGACGCGTCGGTCACCACCCTCGTCAGCCACATCACCGGACGGGTGGTGGACTCCAGCGGCCAGGCGGCCGACGGACGTAAGATCGGCGTCGCCGTCGCACGCAATTCCGAAGTAGTGCCGCGCAGCCAGTGGGCTGCCACCGCGCTCGCAGAGGGCGACGAACTCGAAATCGTGACCGCAGTACAGGGAGGCTGAACCATGACCACGGCAAGCACTCAAGCAGCAAGCACCCGAACCGACGCGCTGGTGATCGACGGTGTCGAGTTCGGCTCGCGCCTCATCATGGGGACCGGCGGAGCCCCGAGCCTGGACGGCCTGGGGGCAGCGCTTCTGGCTTCCGGCACCGAACTCACCACTGTTGCGATGCGGAGGTACTCGCCGACGGAAACAGGTTCGCTGTTCCAGTTGCTCGTGGACCATGGCATCCGTGTCCTGCCCAACACCGCCGGCTGTTTCACTGCCAAGGACGCTGTCATGACAGCCGAGCTTGCCCGGGAGGCCTTGGAAACGGATTGGGTGAAGCTCGAGGTCATCGCCGACGAACAGACGCTGCTGCCTGACGCCGTGGAGTTGGTGGACGCAACGGAGAAACTCGTCGACCGCGGCTTCAAGGTTTTCGCCTACACCAACGACGACCCCGTGCTGGCGCTTCGCCTGGAAAACCTCGGAGCCACAGCGGTGATGCCCTTGGGTGCGCCTATCGGCACCGGCCTGGGCATCCTGAATCCGCACAACATCGAGCTGATTGTGTCCCGCGCTTCGGTGCCGGTAGTGCTCGACGCCGGCATCGGCACCGCGTCCGACGCCGCACTCGCCATGGAGCTCGGCTGCGACGCCGTGCTTCTGGCCACCGCGGTGACCCGTGCGCAGAACCCCGTGCAGATGGGCGAGGCCTTCAAACACGCTGTCATCGCCGGTAGGCTGGCGAAGCAGGCAGGCCGCATCCCGCGCCGGGAACACGCACTTGCCTCCTCGGCGATGGACGGCCGGGCCGAGTTCCTCTAGCGGCCAATGCTGGCAGCTCCGGGGATTCCTGCGAATTCCACGTCAGCGAAGGAGCACCCCATGGCCGGCAAAGATGACCTCCTCACCAGGTCCGCGATCGACGACGCGCTGGCGGAGCTGCCGGACTGGCGCTACCGCCAGGGCGGCCTCGTCACCGTCTACAAATGCCCGACGTCGGCTGCCGCACTGGAGCTGATCGCCGCCGTCGGGCGCATCGCCGAGCAGCAGAACCACCACCCGGACCTGGACTGGCGGTACAACCGGGTGTTCGTCCGCTACACCTCCCATGACGCAGGGAGCGAAGTGACCCAACGAGACATCCGGGCGGCCACGAGCGCCAGCGAAGCAGCCGCGGAAGCCGGGGCAGTGTCCGAACCGGCTCTATCGGACGGCTGAAGTCGCTACCTAGAGTCGCAGGGCCGCGGTCAGCTGGGCGGTGTCGTGCCGGGTCCGATGGCGGCCCAGGAAATAGGAGGCCACCGCGGCAGCCACGGTACCCAGAATGATGGGCAGGACCCACGGGATCCACGTCACGCCAGGCTGGTAGCCAAAGCCGAGTTGGATGAAGATCATCCAACTCAGCATGGCGACGGCCACCGAAACGCCGGCGGGCAGGGTGATTCCGTACGTGCCACGGTGTTTGTCAGTTCCCCAGACGATGAAGCCTGAGGCGATGGTGGCTAGCGCCACGATGACAAGTGAGAGCATGCGGACTCCTGGCTCGCTGGTGTTCTTGCGTATTGCTTAGAGGGCGCCGAAGCCGACCCGGCGCACTTCCTCGGCGCCGATCTCCACGTATCCGAGGACGTTGCCGGGAACGATGACCTGGCGGCCTTTTTCGTCGGTCAGTCGCAGGTCCGTGCCCTTGGCGATGGCCTCGCTCACGATCTTGGCAACAGCCTCGGCATCGAGAGCGGACTCAAGCGCGATCTCACGGCCAACATTCTGAATGCCGATCTTTACTTCCACAGCGGGGCCTCCCAGCCAATCAAGAAATTACTCAGTCCTCTATTTGTAGTCTAGGACTCTTTCGGGAAGCGACTGATTCCGCGCCAAGCTAAACGGTAGATCAGGTCGCTGGCAACATCGAGGTCCAAATCGCCGTCGGTTTCGAGCCAATACCGGGCGCTGACCTGCGCCATTCCGGCCAGGCCGCGGCCCAGCAGCTGGGCCTCCAGCGGGGGCAGCTTGGTGTCTTCGGCGATGACCTTGGCGACGGCGTCGGCGAAGGTGCGGTTGAAAGTCTCCAGTCGGGAGCTGACGTCCGGGTCATTGATGAGATCGGATTCGAAGACGAGCCGGTGGGCTTGGTCATCGCCCGCGATAAAACGGTAGTAGGCACGCATGACGGCCTGGACGCGTTCCTTGTTGTCCGACGTCGAATTCAGCGCCGTGAGCATCTGGTCCGTGAGCATGGCCAGGTGGCTGTCGAGGAGGGCCATGTAAAGCTCCCGCTTGGACGGGAAATGTTGGTACAGCACCGGCTTGCTGACATGGGCGGTCTCGGCGATTTCGTCCATCGCTGCACCATGGAAGCCGTTGGCAACGAAGACTTCCAAGGCGGCGTTCAGGAGCTGGGCCCGGCGCTCATCGCGTGGCAGCCTCGCCGAGCGTGGGGAACCGGTCCGATCTTGCCTGACCTGCGCCTCCTGTTTGATACGTGCACTCTCAGCCACTTGTCTGCCGCCTTTCCTTTGCAGTTATGACCACAATACTGCGCAGTAATATGACCGGGCGGCAGCGGCAGGCATACTTTGGAGTATGGCCACTATTTTTGCTGCCCAAACGTTGCCGTCTTCTCCTTCTTCAGCGCTGCCGCCACTCGTGGAACCGGCCGCGGAACTGACCACCGAAGAGGTCGAACGGTACTCGCGCCACCTCATTATTCCCGAAATCGGAGCGGCCGGTCAGCGCCGGCTCAAGAATGCGAAAGTCCTCGTGATCGGGGCCGGCGGACTGGGCTCTCCCGCCCTGCTGTACCTGGCCGCCGCCGGAGTGGGGACGCTCGGAATTGTGGACGACGACGACGTCGACCTCAGCAACCTGCAACGCCAGATCATCCACGGCGTGGGCGATGTCGGACGGCCGAAGATCGAATCGGCACGTGACGCCATCAAGGAACTCAATCCGCTGGTCAACGTGCAACTGCACAACGTCCGACTGGACTCCTCCAACGCTTTGGAGATTTTCTCCGGTTATGACCTCATCCTGGATGGCGCAGACAATTTCGCCACCCGATACCTGGTCAACGATGCTGCCGCGATTCTCGGCAAACCGTATGTCTGGGGATCTATTTTCCGCTTCGACGGCCAGGTCAGCGTGTTCTGGGAGAAGCATGGCCCCAGCTACCGCGATCTCTATCCCGAGGCTCCACCTGCCGGCTCGGTCCCGTCCTGCGGCGAGGGCGGCGTGTTCGGCATGCTGTGCGCCGCTGTCGGCTCGCTCATGGTGACGGAGGCAGTCAAGCTGATCACCGGCGTCGGGCGCTCCATGCTGGGACGCGTGGCGCTTTTCGACGCGCTCGGCGGCAGCTGGCGCGAAATCAAGGTCTCGAAAGACCCTGAGGCCGAGCCGATCACCGAATTGACCGATTACGAAGCTTTCTGTGGCATCACCCCGGCGCCCGCAGGGGACTCGGTGCCGACCGTCACGGCCACCGAACTTTCCGGGATGCTCGAGGCCCGCGCGGCGGGGGAACGCGACTTTGAGCTGGTGGATGTCCGCGAGATCGGTGAACACGAGATTGTGAACATCGACGGTTCGGTGCTCATCCCGCAGGGACGAATCCTGGCGGGAGAGGCCTGGACGGAACTGCCGCAGGACAAAGAGATCGTGTTCCACTGCAAGGGCGGCACCCGTTCCGCTGCGGTGCTCGCCGCTGCACAGCGCGCCGGTTACACCCGGGTCAGCCACCTCGACGGCGGGATCCTGGCGTGGGTGCGCGACGTCGAGCCGGGCAAACCGGTCTACTGAACCCAGACGCTGGTGAACGCACCGTGCCGTTGAAACCGTGCCGTTGAATACGAAAGGTCCCGATATGAGCGAGGAATCCATGGCCACACCGCAACACCCCATCGGATCGGGTTTCGGTCACGGCTCCACGGCATCGGACGTTGTGGCGGGAGTGGACCTCCGCGGCAAGACGGCAATTGTCACGGGTGGCTATTCCGGGCTCGGCCTGGAAACGGTGAGGGCCTTGTCTTCCGCCGGAGCCATGGTCACGGTTCCCGCCCGGCGACCCGAACACGCCAAGGAAGTCCTCGCCGCAGCCGGCCTGGCACCGGAGCAAGTGACCGTGGAAGCGTTGGATCTGGCCGACCAGGAAGCTGTGAAGGATTTCGCCGCGCGCTTCCTGGCGTCGAACCCTGCGCTGGACATCCTGATCAACAACGCGGCCATCATGGCCAGCCCGGAACAACGCGTGGGCCCGGGGTGGGAATCCCAGTTCGCCACCAACCACTTGGGCCACTTCACGCTTCTCAACACGTTGTGGCCCGCGCTGGCGGCTGCTGGTTCGGCCCGCGTCGTGTCCTTGTCCTCCACCGGACACAAACTCTCGCCCATCCGTTTCGAGGACATCAATTTCGGGAACGGCTACGACAAGTGGAAGGCCTACGGCCAGGCAAAGACCGCCAACGCGCTGTTCGCCGTAGAGCTGGACCGCCTGGGCCGCTCCTCCGGGGTGCGGGCCTTCGCCGTCCATCCCGGCGGCATCATGACCGAGCTCCAGCGCTACCTGCCCCGCGAAGAGATGGTCGCGGCGGGCTGGATGGACGACGCGGGAAACGTCCGGGAGGGTTTCAAGACTCCGGAGCAGGGAGCCGCCACGTCCACATGGGCAGCCACGTCCCCGGCCCTGGCAGGCATGGGCGGGGTGTATTGCGAAGACTGCGACATCGCCAAGCCCACGGACCCGGCCTCGCCGCTCGCCCGGTACCAGGGAGTGGATGCGCACGCAGTGGATCCGGAAGCTGCAAGAAGGCTGTGGGCTGTGTCTGCAGAAATGACGGGCGTCAACGCCTGGGCATAGGATTCGCGAGACACCACCAGGGGACATGCTCACTCTTGGTTATTAGGACTGGACATAATCCTATTTTGTCCAGTCTTAGTGATCAGGGGAGGGCATGCTCTGAGTGGAGCGTGGACAACGCCACTGGGGCGTGCGAGCACCGCCACCGGGGGAGGGCAGGGTCGCGTGGGCTAGGCGCTTTCAGCCTGCTGGGACGCCTGTTGGTGGTTGACAGGGCACGCGGCTGCGGGTGACGCGGCCGGCTGCTCCACCTGGATGCCATACAAGGCCTCGAGCGCTGCCACGTAATCGTCTTGCTGGCCGTTGGCGGCAAGTTCGCGTGCGCGGACCGTGGGGATGTGGAGCAATTGCTTGACCATGCGGCGGAGCGCGAACTCGACCTCTTCTGCCGCAGCGGTGCAGCCGTGCCGGGCCCGGACTTTCTCCATCTCTGCGTCGAGCACGTTCATGGTGTGGCGGCGCAGCGCCACAATGGCCGAATCCACGGACCGGGCTTCGCGCTCTTGCTCGAAGGCCTCTGCGGCACCGGAAACAATAGTGCTCGCTTGCGCCAGCGACTCCGCTTGTTCCTGCGGCGCCGCGAGCCGCACGGATTCGAGCGTCAGGAGCTCGACGCCGTCGAGCTCGCCCACTGCGGGGTCGAAATCGTGGGTGAGCGCGAGGTCGATCGCGATGAGCGTCTGGGTGGACAAAGTGCGGACCTTGGCAAGCTCTGCGGCCTCAACGCGGGTGTCCGAGCCGCTGCAACCGATCATGACATCGGCGGCAGCGACGGCGGCAGGAAGGGTTTCGGCGTCGAGCGCGGTTCCGCCGCGGGTCGCCACGAAAGCCTCGGCCCGGCCGGAAGACGAGTAGACCGAGACGTCGGTGCAGCCGCGATCGCGAAGCAGGGACATAGTGGCCCCGGCATAGGCCCCGGTCCCGAAGACAACTACCTTCTTGGTGCTCCAGTCGGCATTCTCGGAGAGGTCCGTGGCGAGGTCCAGGGCAACCGAAACGATGGAGAGGCCCCGCGAACCGAGGGCGGTCTGGGCCCCGACGTCCTTGGCCGTCTTGGAAGCGGCCTGGAACAAGCGGACCAGCCCGGAACTCGCGGTTCCTTCGTGCTGGGCAGTGATGAGGGCGCGGCGCACTTGGCCGGCGATCTCGCGTTCGCCGACGACGGCGGAGTCCAGTCCGGCGCTGACGGCGAACAGGTGTCTGCTGACCTCGGGGCCGGTACGGGTGCTGAAGGCGCGCGAGACGAGTTGCTCGTTGAGTCCACTCAGGCCACTGATCTGCGTGACGAGCGCCGAGCGGGCGGCTTCAAGGTTCTCGACATGGGGCGTTTCGCCGTAGATTTCGTAGCGGTTGCAGGTAGCCAGGACCACGGCGCCGGACACAAGTTGGGAATCGGCCAAGGCGGACGAGGCAACCTCGGATGAACCGTTGCTCAACTGAGCGACGGTCTCAAGATCGATGTCGGCGTGTGTAGCCACCAATGAGAAAAGAACCACAGCAAAGCAATCATAGCTTTTTCGGTGCCATGTAGAACAACGCGGGTCAGTGGTTCTCCGCACTGCCGGGAGTGACGCCCGTCACCTTGGATAGTGCGGGACAGGCTGTCGTTATCTTTTGACCCCGATCTTCGGCACAATCGAAGGCATGACTTCCAGTTCCGCACTGCCTCATTCTGTGTCGGCCAGCGGCATTTCCGGCTCCGCCGCCCCAAGCCTTGATGCAAGCCACCCGCTCATGGATGGCCGCACCGCAGACTCGCCGCTGATCCAGGCGTACCGCGGAGGCAAACCGTCCCGCCGTCCGGTGTGGTTCATGCGACAGGCCGGCCGATCGTTGCCGGAATACCTCAAAGTCCGCGAAGGCGTGGCGATGCTGGACTCCTGCCTGCGTCCCGAGCTCGCCTCCGAGATCACTTTGCAGCCGGTCCGCCGCCACGACGTTGATGCAGCCATCTTCTTCTCGGATATCGTCATTCCCCTCAAGCTGGCAGGTGTCGGCGTGGACATCGTCCCCGGCGTCGGGCCCGTCCTGGACAAGCCCGTCCGCACCGCTGCTGACGTGGCCGCGCTTCCGCAGCTGACGTGGGAAGCCCTCGAGCCGATCCGCGAGGCCGTACGCCTGACGGTGGCGGAGCTCGGCACCACACCCCTGATCGGCTTCGCCGGTGCGCCGTTCACGCTCGCCGCGTACATGGTCGAAGGCAAGCCCTCCCGCGACCACCTAGGTCCGCGCACCATGATGCACGCCGATCCGGAAACCTGGACCGCTCTGGCCAAGTGGGCAGCCGACGCCTCCGGCATGTTCCTGCGGGCGCAACTGGAAGCAGGCGCCTCTGCAGGGCAACTGTTCGACTCCTGGGCCGGTTCCCTTGGCTTGGCCGACTACGCCAAGTACGTTGCTCCCGCCTCGACCCGCGCCCTTGACCACGTCCGCCACCTCGGCGCGCCGCTGGTCCACTTCGGTACGGGAACGTCCGAGTTGCTCGTCGCGATGCGCGACGTCGGCGTGGATGTCGTAGGGGTGGACTACCGGCTGCCGCTTGACGAGGCAAACCGGCGACTGGGTGGCACTGTGCCCTTGCAGGGCAACATTGACCCCGCGCTGCTTTCCGCTCCATGGGAGGTCCTGGAAGCCCATGTCCGCGAGGTGATCGCCGCCGGTTCCGCAGCCCCGGGCCACGTCCTGAACCTCGGCCACGGCGTGCCTCCGGAGACGGACCCCGCGGTCCTGACCCGTGTGGTGGAACTCATCCACTCGATCCCGGCAGGGTAGCGGGCATGCGCGGGACACGTGCACAGCCCGAACACGCACTTCCCGAGAATTCAGCAGCTAGGTTGACGGCCGTCGTCGTGGGCGGCGGCATTTCCGGCCTGCTCGCCGCCCGCGGACTGGCCAAGGGCGGGATCGCTGTCACCGTGCTCGAAGCGGCCGACGCATGGGGCGGTTGCGTAGGAAGCCACACTGTTGGCGGCCTTGGGCTGGACAGTGGAGCAGAGTCCTTCGCCACGCGCTCAACCGCCGTGGCCGATCTCGCCCGCGATCTCGGGCTCGGCGGCAACATCGTGGCACCCCATCCTGGCGGTGCCTGGGTGCAGTTGCCCGACGGCCCGCAGGAACTGCCCAAGACCGGAGTGCTCGGAATTCCAGCGAATCCCTGGGACCCCGAGGTCCGCCGGTCCTTGGGCTTCGCAGGCTCCTTGCGGGCTTCGCTTGACCGCTACTTACCCGCATCGATGGGCACCTCCGCCGAGGTCACGAGTGTCTCCTCGCTGGTCCGGGCACGGATGGGCAAGCGGGTGCTCGAACGGCTCGTGGCACCCGTCGTCGGGGGAGTGCACTCTGCCGATCCCGGACTGCTCGACGTCGACATGGTGGCCCCCGGACTACGTGCAGCATTGCGCAAGCATGGTTCGCTGGCCGAGGCTGTGGCCAGCCAGCGCAAGGCCGCTTCGGGGCGGGCTGCTTCGGGCGGAAACGGAAGCGGGACGGCGAAGGCCGGATCCGCCGTCGGCGGCTTGAAAGGCGGAATGAACACCCTGGTCTCCGCCCTCGTGACGGAGCTGCGATCGCAGGGTGTCGCCCTCGTTTCCGGTGCCCGGGTGGATTTGGTTTCCCGCACTGAAAGCGGTTGGCAGGCCATCGCTGCCGGCAAAGCGTACGACGCCGGGCGGCTCGTGGTGGCGCTCGACGGTCCGGCCGCCGTCGGGCTGCTGGAGGGGGCGCTTCCGGCGCTGTCCACGCTGCGTCCCGCCGCGGGCCCCTTGGTGAGCCTGGTAACCCTGGTGGTGGACGTGCCCGAACTGGACCGCCGTCCCCGCGGCACCGGCATTCTCGTCGCTCCGCAAACCGAAGGGATCGAGGCGAAAGCGCTCACGCATGCCACGGCAAAGTGGGACTGGCTGGCGGAAGAAGCCGGACCCGGCACGCACGTGCTGCGCCTGTCCTATGGGCGGGGCGAGGGGGCGGACGCCCTTGAATCGGCGGCCGCGCTGGATGACAATGCCCTGTTTGAGGCTGCGCTCCGCGATGCCTCGGCCTTGTTGACCGTCCCAATCGTCCGCGAAGACGTGCTCGATTGGGACGTCGTCCGCTGGGCGGGCGCCTTGCCGTTCGCCGCCGTCGGTCACAAACAGCGCGTTGCCGAGGTGCGCCGCATCTGCTCGGAAGCCGACGGCGTGTCCGTTGTGGGCGGCTGGCTCGCCGGAAACGGCTTGGCCGCGGTGGTTGCGGACACTTCTGCGCAGATCGACGCAATTTTGTGAAATGCATCACTTCTACGTCTTGTAGAAGAGGCGCATTTCGACTTAGCGGCATCCACGGGGCAGACTTGTACCATGAGCCACACTTCTGCCGAATCTGTCACTAAAACTGCCGAATCCGAAGAGCAGTTCTTTACGCTGTGGACCGTGTTCAAGCGGTCGGGCGATGTCCTGCGCAGCGCCGACGCTGTCCAGGATTTCGAGCAGCTGGCTGCCAAGCTCGCCGAGGACGGCGTGGTCCTCCGCGGAAGCTACGACGTCTCCGCCATGCGTTCCGACGCCGACATCATGGTGTGGCTCCACGGCGCCAAGCCCGAGGCCCTGCAGCAGGCAGTCCGTGACATCCGCCGCAGCGCCCTGTTCGCCGGCACCGAGATCGTCTGGTCCGCCATGGGCGTCCACCGCGAAGCCGAATTCGCCAAGAACCACGTTCCGGCCTACGCCCGCGGCGTCGAGCCCAGCACCTGGCTGTGCGTCTACCCGTTCGTCCGCTCCTACGAGTGGTACATCCTGCCGGCCGAAGAGCGTGGAAAGATGCTGCGCGATCACGGCATGCTGGGCCGCGACTTCCCCCAGGTCATCTCCAACACCGTTTCCTCCTTCGCCTTGGGCGACTGGGAGTGGATCCTCGGCCTGGAAGCACCCGAACTCGTTGACCTGGTCGACCTCATGCGCCACCTGCGGGCCACCGACGCCCGCAACCACGTCCGCGAGGAAATCCCGTTCTACACCGGCCGCCGCATCACCGCAGTGGAGATCGCCGAGGTCCTCGCGTGAGCGGTCGCCACTCCACGGGCCCGGCCAGCCTCACCGAGGTCAATGACGTCACCGAGGCCGGACGCATGGCTCCCAAGGAGTACGACGCCGTCCTCCTCGCCTCTTTCGGCGGCCCGGAAGGCCAGGACGACGTCATTCCCTTCCTGCGCAATGTGACCCGGGGCCGCGGCATCCCGGATGAGCGTCTGGAAGAGGTGTCCCACCACTACCGCGCGTTTGGCGGCATCAGCCCGATCAACCAGCAAAACAGGAACCTCAAGGCGGCCCTTGAAACGGAGCTCGCATCGCGGGGCATCAGCCTGCCTGTGCTGTGGGGCAACCGCAACTGGGATCCCTACATCCCGCAGACGCTCCAGGAAGCCTACGACGCCGGCCACCGCAAGCTGCTGATGGTCACCACAAGCGCTTACTCCTGTTACTCCAGCTGCCGCCAATACCGTGAGGACATCGGCATCGCGCTGACGGAGAGCGGCCTTGACGGCAAACTCGAGGTGGACAAGGTCCGCCAGTACTTCGACCACCCCGGCTTCGTCGAGCCCTTCGTCGAAGGAACGGCCGCGGGACTTGCGGAGGTCAAGGAGAAACTGGCCGCAGCCGGTCTCCAGGACGCTCCGGTCCACATCCTGTTTGCAACGCACTCCATTCCAACCCGCGACGCCGAGGCCGCCGGGCGTTCGGACGCCGAGCCTCGCGAGTTCGAGCAGGACTCGGCTTATGTGGCCCAACACCTGGCCGCCGGCGCCGAGGTGGTTCGGCGGGTTGAAGCCGAGTCCGGGCTCACCGCGCCCTGGTCCTTGGTGTACCAGTCCCGTTCGGGCGCACCGAGTGTTCCATGGCTTGAGCCGGACATCAACGATGCCATCGAGGAACTGGCCGGCCAGGGAATCAAAGGCGTCGTGATCGTTCCCCTCGGCTTCGTCTCCGACCACATGGAAGTGGCTTGGGACCTGGACACCGAGGCCTTGGAAACGTGCAAGAACCTCGGACTCGCCGCGACCCGCGTCCCCACCCCGGGAACCCACCGCAAATTCGTTTCCGGCTTGGTGGACCTCATTTGCGAGCGGACCGTAGCCAACAACGTCGCCGATCGCCCCGCCATGACCGGGCTGGGGCCGTGGTACGACATCTGCCGCCCGGGCTGCTGCGCCAACTTCCGCGCAGAGTTGCCCACGATTGCGGGTGCGGACACCACCGTCGGCACCGGACACGATGCCTACCCCGTAGGAGAAAGCGCGAAATGACCGTTCGGATCGGTACCCGCGCGAGCAAACTCGCGCTCACCCAGAGCCAGCAGGCAGCGGACCAGCTGGCCGCCGTCGGTGGCTTTCCCGTTGAACTGGTGCGCATCAAGACCGAAGGCGATGTCCGGACGGGCTCCCTGTCCCAGATGGGCGGCACCGGAGTGTTCGTCGCCGCCCTTCGCGACGCGCTGTTGGCGAACGTATGCGACGTCGCGGTGCACTCCCTGAAGGATCTCCCGACAGGTGCGGCACCGGGACTCACCATTGCCGCAACGCCCAAACGCGTCGACGTCCGGGACGCCTTGTGCGCCCGTGACGGGCTCAAGCTGGCGGATCTTCCGGCAGGCGCACGGGTCGGTACCGGATCGCCGCGCCGCGCTGCCCAGCTGCGCGCCGCCCGCCCGGATCTCGACGTCGTGGACATCCGCGGCAACGTGGACACCCGGCTGGGCCGCGTTCCCGGGCTCGCCGGCAACGCAGAAGATTCACCCGGCGACCTCGACGCCGTCGTCCTCGCCGCGGCGGGACTGGAACGCATCAGCAGGCTCGACGTCGTGACGGAGTTCTTCGAGACCGACGTCATGCTTCCTGCCCCCGGACAGGGCTCACTTGCTATCGAGTGCCGCACCGTCGACGCTCCCGGGCAGTCCGGCTCGGCCGAAGGTTCCGACGGCGCTCTAGCCCAGGCCCTGGCCGCGCTCAATGATGACGACACCCGGCTGGCCGTCACCGCGGAGCGGGCCGTCCTGGCCCGCCTCGAAGCCGGCTGTGCAGCGCCCGTGGGCGCCTACGCTTTTCGTAAGGGCAGCATGCTGTACCTGGAAGCCGTTGTCTGCGCCGTGGACGGGAGCAAGTCCGTACGCGAGAAGAAAGCCACGGACGGGCTCACTGAGGTGGGCGCCACGCTGCTGGGCATCGAAGTCGCCGAGCTCCTGCTTGCCGCGGGTGCTGCGGACATCACAGATCTTGCAGCCTCCCGATAACCGGAGCCAACAGGAGACCATGGGACGGCACAGCGCAGTGAAGTCGGGGGAGGCCCGGGTCCTTGAAGGCGCCCGGGTTCTCGTGACGCGCAGCCCGGATCGTGCCGCCCCGCTCGTCAGCGCCCTGCGCGAAGCCGGCGCGGAGCCGCTGCTGTTGCCCTTGATCGACTTTGAGCGTGCCCGCGACCAGCATTCCCTCGAGGTCGCCTTGGACGCCCTCCGCGCTGGAGCATACGGCTGGTTGGTGGTCAGCAGCATCACCACGGTGCGCGCCCTGAAGGAAAAAGCAGCCGAGCGTCGCTTGGAGTTGAAGGACCTGATTCCGGACTCCGTCCGGATCGCGACGATTGGCCCTTCGAGTCGGAGGGTCCTCGAAGCCGAGGGCATTCCCGTGGACCTCGCGCCGGAAGACGTCCAGTCGGCCGCAGGACTTGCCTCCGTCTGGCCGACGGGCCCGGCCAATGTGCTGTTGCCCCAAGCGGACATTGCCGACGCCGTGCTGGCGGCGGGGATCGAAGCCAAGGGAGCTGTGGTCCAAGCCGTCACGGCCTACCACACGGTGGACTACCCGGCTGCCCCCGAACGCAGGCTGACTGCTGCCTTGGCGGCGGCGAACGGATGGAAGGCGGGGGCGGGATCCGGGGCGCCGGAGCTCACTCCCGAAGCCGCTAAGGCCGAACTTTCCAGCAGCCGGCTCCACGCCGTCGTCGCCGCTTCACCCAGTGCGGCACGCCGCATCCACGCCTCGCTGGGGCCGCTGCGGGATTGCCGCTTCATTGCGATCGGGCGCTCGACGGCGGCAGAGGCTTCCGCTCTCGGCATTCCGGTCGCGGCAACCGCCAAAGAACCCACACCCGCCGGCATCGTGGCCGCCCTACGCACCGTATTCGCCACCGAAGGGAACGAAAGTTGAGCTTTCCAAACCACCGGCCCCGCCGGCTCCGCACCACCCCCGCCATGCGCCGGATGACCGCCGAACACCGGCTGGCTCCCGCGGACCTCATCCTGCCGGCCTTTATTCGCGAAGGACTCAGCGAACCGGCTCCGATCAGCTCCATGCCCGGCGTCGTGCAGCACACCACGGACTCGCTCAAGCGCGCCGCTGCCGAAGCCGTGGAACTGGGTGTCAGCGGCATCATGCTGTTCGGTGTTCCCGCAGTCCGCGATGCCCGCGGCACCGCCTCCCTAGACCCGGACGGCGTGCTGAACAAGGCCATCCGCGACGTCCGCGCAGAAGTGGGCGACGACCTGGTAGTCATGGGCGACGTGTGCCTGGACGAATTCACCGACCACGGCCACTGCGGTGTCCTGGACGCCAACGGCTACGTGGACAACGACGCCACCCTCGAAATCTACGCTCAAATGGCAGTGGCGCAGGCCGACGCCGGTGCCCACGTCCTGGGGCCGTCCGGGATGATGGATGGCCAGATCGCCGTGATTCGCCAGGCCCTTGAAGAGGCCGGACACCAGAACACCGCGCTCCTGGCCTACGCGGCGAAGTACGCCTCCGCCTTCTACGGCCCTTTCCGCGAAGCAGTGGACTCGCAGCTCAAGGGTGATCGCCGGACGTACCAGATGGATGCCGCCAACCGCCGGGAAGCAATCATCGAGGTGGAACTCGACCTCGAAGAGGGCGCTGACATGGTGATGGTCAAGCCGGCCATGAGCTACCTTGACATCCTCGCCGACGTCGCCGCCATGAGCCCGGTTCCCGTGGCGGCCTACCAAATCTCCGGTGAATACGCCATGATCGAAGCGGCTGCCGCGAACGGCTGGATCGATCGCCGCGGCGCCATCACAGAATCCGTGCTCGGCATCAAGCGGGCCGGCGCCGACATGGTGCTGACGTACTGGGCCTCTGAGCTTGCCGGCTGGCTGAAGGAGTCCTGATGACCGATACCGCTTCCACACCCACGGCCCCCGTCGGAGCTACGGAAATCCTCCTCGGGCTGAATACTTTCGGCGACGCCGGGGTGGACGCCGACGGCAACCCGAAACCGCATGCCCGGGTTTTGCGGGAGCTGCTGGCGGAAGCGGAACTGGCGGACGCCGTCGGGCTTCATGCGTTTGGCGTGGGGGAGCACCACCGGCGCGACTTCGCCGTCTCGGCGCCCGAAGTGTTCCTCGCGGCCGCAGCCGCCCGGACATCGCAGATCAAACTCGGCTCCGCCGTCACTGTGCTCAGCTCCGACGACCCCATCAGGGTCTTCCAGCGTTTCTCCACGGTTGACGCGCTCTCCAACGGTCGGGCGGAAGTGATGCTGGGCCGCGGCTCCTTCGTGGAATCGTTCCCGCTGTTCGGCCTGGACCTGGCAGACTACGAAGTCCTGTTCGAGGAGAAGCTGGAACTCTTCGACAAGGTCCGGGCCCAGAAGCCCGTGCATTGGGAAGGCCGCACCAGGCCGAACGTGAACGGAATGAGCGTCTTTCCGCCGCTGGAACACCACTTGCTGCCAACGTGGATCGGTGTGGGCGGTACCCCTGAGTCGGTGCTGCGCTGCGCCCAATACGGCTACCCGATCATTTTCGCCATCATCGGCGGCGAACCGCGCCGCTTTGCACCGCTCGTGGAGCTCTACCGCGAGGCAATGGGGAAATACGGCCACCCCATGCAGCAGATTGCCACCCACTCGCCCGGCTATGTCGCTCCCACGGACGAGCAGGCCCGGGAGGAACTGTTCCCGCATTGGCTGGCCCAGCGCAACCGCATCGGCGCCGAACGCGGCTGGGGACCGGCGAGCAGGGGCGAGTTCGACGCCATGTGCGGACCTGAGGGAGCCCTCTACGTCGGCTCCCCGGAAACGGTTGCCCGGAAAATCATCCTGCTGAAGCAGAACCTTGGCGTTGACCGTTTCGACCTCAAATACAGCAACGGAACCCTGCCCCACGAATCCATGATGCGCTGCATCGAACTCTTCGGCACCGTGGTGGCCCCACTCGTGGCCGAGCAGCTTGCCGGCGCCTGAACGCTCCTGACCCGCCTTTGCCGGCGCCTGAACCTCCCTGAATCCCTGAAAGAATGGACACCATGACTTCAAACACCCCTGTCTCCGACCAGCTGTTCGACCGCGCCCGTTCCCTGATGCCCGGCGGCGTCAACTCTCCGGTGCGCGCCTTCGGTTCCGTCGGCGGCACCCCGAAGTTCATGGTTTCGGCACAGGGTCCGTACTTGACTGATGCGGACGGCCGCGAATACGTCGACCTCGTGTGCTCATGGGGCCCGGCGCTGCTGGGTCACGCGCACCCGGCCGTCCTCGACGCCGTTCACGCCGCCGTCGACCGCGGCTTGTCCTTCGGCGCCTCCACGCCCGATGAGGCAAACCTCGCCGCGATCGTCAAGGAACGCGTGTCCGCCGTCGAACGCATCCGCATGGTGTCCACGGGCACCGAGGCCACCATGACCGCCGTACGCTTGGCCCGCGGGTTCACTGGCCGTAACCTCATCGTGAAGTTCGCCGGCTGCTACCACGGCCACCTCGATGGTCTGCTCGCCGCGGCTGGCTCGGGCCTTGCGACCATGGCGTTGCCCGGTTCCGCCGGTGTCACTGAAGCGGCCGCCGCTGAGACCCTTGTCCTCCCGTACAACGACCTCGGCGCGGTGGAAGCCGCGTTCGCTGCGCACGGCACCAATATCGCTGCCGTCATCACCGAAGCCGCTCCCGCCAACATGGGCGTCGTCACGCCGAACGAAGGCTTCAACGCAGGACTGTCCCGCATCACCCGCGAACACGGCGCATTGTTGATCCTGGACGAGGTGCTCACCGGCTTTCGCACCGGCTACGCAGGCTACTGGGGCCTCACGGGCCGCCAGGAAGGCTGGACGCCGGACCTGCTGACCTTCGGCAAAGTCATCGGCGGCGGCATGCCGACGGCGGCGCTCGGCGGGCGTGCCGACGTCATGGATTACCTTGCGCCCCTTGGCCCGGTGTACCAGGCAGGAACCTTGTCCGGGAACCCGGTGGCAATGGCCGCCGGCGTCGCCACCCTGACGCACGCGACCCCGGAGGTCTACAGCTTCGTGGATGCCCGCTCGCTTGAACTCTCGGCGGCGCTCTCATCGGCGCTGGACACCGCCGGCGTGGACCACTCGATCCAGCGCGCAGGGAACCTCTTCTCTGTGGCCTTCGGTACTTCGGCCAACGGAGTCCACAACTACGCGGACGCCCAGGCCCAAGACGTCTTCCGCTACGCACCGTTCTTCCATTCCATGCTGGACTCCGGCGTCTACCTGCCGCCGTCGGTCTTTGAGGCATGGTTCCTGTCGGCTGCCCACGACGACGCCGCCATGAACCGGATCTTCGATGCGCTCCCAGCAGCAGCCAAGGCGGCAGCGGAGGCCACCGCGTTGTAGCGGGTCTTTTCCGATGTTTTGCAGCCTGCTCCTTGCACGCACCGCCGGGCCGGGAGCAGGCTGTGCGCAACGATCGAATCGACAAGGCGATGATTTATCTGCTCAAGCCGTCCAGAATTTCACTGCTCGTGCTTTTCGCCCTGATGGCCGGGGCATTTGCCGGTATTGCGCATGCCGACGCCCCTGACCGCGGGGTCACGGCCGCCGGGGACCCGCCCCTGGCGCCAGGCACTCCACAGGCCGCCCCAGCCCCTCGGTTTTCCAACTTTCCGTCCGGGGCATCGCCGAGTGCTTCTGCAACGCCAACCCGGCCTGCTGATCCGCCGCCGCCTCCGCGCCCGACGCCGGAACAGCGGCTTGCGGGCTTGACCCTGGAACAAAGGGTGGGGCAGTTGTTCATGGTGGCCGCCAAGGCCGACGGAAGCGATGCGGGCGCAGTGGCTGGTCTCCTGAACAACCACGTGGGCAACATCTATTTGGCCGGACGCAGCCAGGCTGGCGTTGCGGCGACGGCGTCGGTTGTGGAAAAGCTGACGGCGGCCGTTTCGCCGGCCTCAAGCGGAGGGTTGCCTCTGTCCGTCGCGACGGACCAGGAAGGCGGCTCCGTTCAAGTCCTCAGGGGGCCTGGATTCCTGCCTATTCCCGCAGCCTTGGACCAGGGCAATTCGAGTCCCGAACAACTACGCGCTGATGCCCGGAACTGGGGATCCGAACTCTTGCAGGCCGGAGTGAATGTTGATTTGGCGCCCGTACTGGACACGGTTCCCAGCCCCGAATTTGCGCCCTCGAACAAGCCCATTGGGGCGTTCAAGCGTGAATACGGCTTCACCCCGGCTGCGGTGTCCGAGCACGGGAACGCGATGGCGGCCGGACTGCGGGACGCAGGCGTGGCGCCGGTGGTCAAGCATTTCCCGGGAATGGGGCGCGTCAGCCTGAACACTGACGTGAGCGCGAACGTCCACGACGCCGAAACCACCCGGACGGATCCGTACTTGATGCCGTTCAAAGCCGCGATCGACGGCGGACTCCGGTGGGTCATGATTTCGAACGCCTACTACGACAAGATCGATCCCGACCATGTGGCGCCGTTTTCATCGGTGATCATGCGCACCATGTTGCGGACGGACGCGGGGTTCACCGGCATCATCGTGTCCGATGATCTGTGCAACGCCGTTCAGCTGTCGCCTTGGAGCATGGGGGACAGGGCAACGAATTTCATCGGCGCGGGCGGCACCATGGTTCTGTGTGCAGACACTGCTTCAATTCCCGCAATGTACGCCCAGGTCCTGCAACGTGCGCAGACCGATCCTGAATTCCGCAAATCGGTGGATGCCGCGGCCTTGACTGTCCTTCAAGTGAAGGCAGGGAAGTAAAGCCGACGCGGAAAATCCCCCGGGTTCCGGACGATTCACCACTGTGGGTGTTTCGTCCGGAGACCGGGGATCCTCGTTGCTCAGGCCTAGAGAACGTCCGAAAGGAAACCCTTAAGGCGATCGGTCCGCGGCTCGGTGAAGAGTTGTTCCGGCGATCCGGTCTCCACGACGACGCCTGCGTCCATGAACGTCACTGTGTCGGACACGTTCCTTGAGAAGCCCATTTCGTGGGTTACCACCACCATGGTCATGCCGCCCTTGGCCAGATCGGTCATGAGCGCGAGAACGCCCTTGACCAGTTCAGGGTCCAAAGCCGATGTTGCCTCGTCGAAGAACATCACTTCGGGCTTCATGGCAAGCGCGCGGGCGATGGCCACTCGCTGCTGTTGCCCGCCGGAGAGGTTGGCCGGCCGGGCGTCGGCCTTGTGCTTGAGTCCTACGAGGTCCAGTTGGGCCAAGGCATCTTCCCGTGCTTGCTCCTTGGACATGCCACGGAGCTTCCGCAGGGCGAGGGAGACGTTTTCCGCCACCGTCTTGTGCGGGAACAGGTTGAACTGCTGGAAAACCATGCCGATTCGCCGTCGCAGTTCATCCGGGTTGTCCTTAAGCACCGAACGGCCGTCCAGCAGGATGTCGCCCTGGGCGGGTTCGATCAGCCGGTTCATGACCCTGAGCAACGTGGATTTTCCCGAGCCGGAGGGGCCGATCACTGAAGCCGTGGTGCCCTTCTCGACGTGCAGGTCGATGCCGCGCAGTACATGGTTCGACCCGAAGGACAAGTGGATGTTTTTAGCCGTCAGTGTTCCTGAAGCGAACTCGCTCATGCCTGGGCTCCCTTCCCGACGACGGCGGCTGCCTCGTCCGGCTCTTTCTTTTCAGGTCGGCCTGTCCTCAGGCGGCGGTCAATCCAGTTCACGAAATGCGTCAACGGGATGGTCAGCGCCAGGTAGAAGATTGCCGCCGCTACATAGGGCGACAGGTTTCCGCTCGTGGAGGCCGCATCCTTGCCGATCTGGAAGATCTCGCGCTCCGAGGCCAGCAAGCCAAGGAGGAAGACCAGCGACGACTCCTTGATCAACGCAATGAATTGGTTCACCAGCGCCGGCAGGACCCGCCGGACGCCCTGGGGAACCACCACAAGCCGCATGGCAGGGCCGTAGCCGAACCCCAGGGCACGTGTTGCTTCAAGCTGACCCTTGTCAACACTCTGGATACCGGAACGGAAGATTTCGCCGATGTACGCCGCCGACATCAGGGACAGCGCCGCGACGGCCAACGGATACGGGCTCGTGGAGCCGCTCAGCTGGCGGATGATCGGGCCGAAGCCGAGGCCGATCACGAGGATGGTGAGGACGGGCGGCAGCCCACGAAGGATATCGGTGTATACGCGGGCTATCCACCGGGCCACGGGGTTCCGGGAGATCCCCATCAAGGCGAGCGCCATGCCGAGCACAGTTCCGATCACGCCGGAGGTGACGGCCAAGACAATGGTGTTCGGCAAGCCGACCGCGAACATCTTGGGTATGACTTCGCCTATCGCCTTCCAATCGAGGAAGGTTTCACCGAGTTGCTTGAGGATTTCCTGGAGATCCATGGAACGCCCGGGTTACTTGGCCGGGATCTGGACGGCCTTGCTGCCCGGCTTCCAGCCCTGCGGGGTCTGCTCCGCGGTGGTCGGGCGGTCCTTGTACCACTCGGCCGTCAGCTTGGTCCAGGTGCCGTCTGCGATCACGGCGTCGAGGCCGGAGTTGAGGGCGTCGATCAGGGGCTGGTTGTCCTTGTTCACGGCCCAGGCAGTGAAGTTCTGGGTGTTGACGACCTTTTCGGCGATCTTGGTGTTGTCGCCGTCCTTGACCTGACCGGTTGCCTGCTGCGACGGGGCGACCCAAGCGTCAACCTGGCCGCTCTTCACGTTGGCGTAGACCGTGTTGTAGTCCGGGAAGCGGACGGGTTCCAGCTTGAGCGTGTTGGTGACGTAGTCGTCCTGGACAGTGCCCTGGACGACGCCGATGCGGACGTCGGACTTCAGGTCCGCGAAGCCCTTGACCTTGGAGTCGGTCTTGGTCACGACGGCCATGTAGCCGAAGTCGTAGCCATTGGTGAAGCCGACCGTCTCGCGGCGCTTGTCCGTGGTGGAGATCGAGGAGGATCCGACGTCGAACTGCTTGTTCTTGACCTGCGAGAGCAACGCGGAGAAGTCAGTGGAGGCGAACTCGACCTTGAGGCCCAGCTTGGCGCCAACGGCACGCAGGAGCTCGTTGTCATAGCCGGTGAACTTGCCCGAGGGATCGATGAAGATGTTCGGCGGGGCGTCCGAGAGGGTGCCGACGCGCAGGGTGCCGTCAGTGATGAGGCCCAGCTTGGACTTGTCGATCTTGTCCACCGGAGTGACGTCCTTGGTGGTGTATTTGTCGAGCGTCTTCTGGTCACTGCCCTGGAGGGCGTCGGTCGGCGAGGCGCTGCCGGTGCTGCCCGCTCCGCCACCGCAGGCGGCCAGGGACACGGCGAGAACTGCGGCCACGGGGACAGCAGAGAACCACTTCAGGGCTTTGATTTTCATCAAGCAAATCACTTTCATCGGGGAACACGCGTTCGTATCGAGACGGGCGGGGAACGCAGCCAAAGCTGGTTTGGGCCGCAATATCAGAACTCGACCCGCCAAACTTAATTATGTCATCCGCCCAATCGACGATAAATCGACGGCGATAAGACGTGAAATTCCCGAAAACTCCGAATCAAATTCAGCATTGAGGGGAAACTGTCCCTGAAATGCCGCGCCCTACGGCGTCGAGGGGAATTCATGACTGACGTCCAGCCGGCTTTCAGGCAGCATCTGTCATGTGACGTGCATCCCATCCTCCGGACACTGGAAAAGCGTCCGGTCCGTGGACGGGCGCCCTAAAAGTCCCGACGCTTAGAAGTCTCCGCGGCTGGCATCTTCCGGGGGAAGAACCGGCCAATTGCCTTCGATGACGGCCGTTGGTTTGGTCTTGCGCAGGTAGCTCTGGAAATCGGCGGCCTGTGCAGCCGCCCAATCAACCTGGAGGTGGTGCAGCTTGGAAGCGGGCATCTGCAGCTTCGGGAATTTGCCGGCCATGGCATCCAGGACGCGCAGGGTGGCGAGGGCGTCTGCGGCGGAGGTGTGGGCGTTATCGAGGTTCACGCCGTACTCCTCGCAGAGTGCGGTCAGGGTCCGCTTGCCTTTGCGGTACCGGTCGACCTGCTTATTCATGACGTAGGGGTCAAGCACCGGAAAACGGCTCAATTGCGGCACGCCGTATCGGGCGGATTCGGCGGCCAGCACCGTGAAGTCATAGCTGGCATTGAACGCAATGACCGGCACGCCGTCGTCGAACAGTTCCTGGAGCGCTGCCGCGACTTCGCGCGTCACGTCTGCGGCCGGACGGCCCTCGGCCCGCGCCTTTTCCGTGGTGATGCCGTGGATCTCGCTGGCCTCCAAGGGGATCTCCACCCCGGGATCCGCCAACCATTCGAGTTCCTTGATGATGCCGCCGTCGTCGTCGACTACCGTGACGGAAGCGGTGACGATCCTCGCGGAACGGGAGTTCCGTCCGGTGGTCTCAAGGTCGAACGCGGCGCGGGGGAGGGTGTTCCAGGAGCTCATGCTTCAACGCTACCGGCGCCCTACGACAAGAACCGGACCGACACTCCTTCTGCGCCGATCCGGCGGTCCATGCCGATAGGCTGGTGGCATGCGGATGGAGTTTGTGACGGCGGTGCTGGCCGTCGTGGATCTCATGCCGCCCGGCGTTGCCGTGTCCTACGGGGATGTTGCCGAGCTTCTGGGCTCGGGCGGTCCCCGGCAGATCGGATCGGTCATGAGCCATCACGGGAGCACGGTGGCTTGGTGGCGCGTACTCCGTGCAAGCGGCGAAGCTCCCCTAGGCCTTGAATCGGAAGCGCTGCACCACTACTTGGATGAAGGAACGCCGCTGCACGGCGCCTACGCAGAGTACCTGCGGACTGGCGAGGGCCGCTGGCGGGTTGACCTGGCCCTGGCCCGGTGGGCTCCGACGGACCGCGACTTCGACAGTATCGATGCGATCTCGGAGCAACTCGAGCGTCAGCTCCATAAATTGTCGGTACCCGATGATGAAATGACCGTGTGAGTCCAACACCGACACCTCAAGCAACAACGCAGGAAGCAACACCGGCACCGCGGCAGGAACAGCCGCGACAGGCACAGCCGCGGCAAGCGCCCGCCCGGTTGCGCCTGCTTCCTCCGCGCGAGGTCCACTACGCAGCCCCGGAGTTGTCCGCCGACCAGTCCGCCGTCGTCGGGCTCCCGCACGGATCCGGGCCGGTCCTGGTACCGGGGGCGCCCGGCACCGGGAAGTCCACTGTATTGGTGGAAACCGCCGTCCGGCGGGTTCAGCGTGATGGCGTGGATCCGGAACGGATCCTGATTCTCGCACCCGGCCGGCATGCAGCGTCGGCATTGCGGGACACCTTTACGGGGCGGTTGGACCGTAGCTTGAGTACGACGCCGGCGCGCACCTGGGCGTCATACGCTTTCGATCTGATCCGGCGAGCCAAAGCCGAGGGCGTGCTGCCGCTGCAGCGGCCACCCAAGTTGCTCTCGGGGCCGGAACAGGACCTCATCATCAAGGAACTGCTGGAGGGGCACGGCCGGCCCGGTTTTGAACTTCCGTGGCCGCAGGACTTGTCTGCGGCATTGCCCACACGGGGGTTCCGGCAGGAGATCCGGCAGCTCTTCGACCGGATCATCGAATCCGGGCGCACTGCGGAAGATCTCACGGCGCTTGCTTATGAATGCGGCAGACCGGACTGGATTGCTGCCGCGGACCTCTATTCGGAATACCGCGACGTCCTGGACCTGCGCATGCCGGAGGCCTTTGACCCGGCCGGAATCATTACTGCGGCGCGCCAGATCTTCCAGGACTCTCCCGGGTTCCTGGCGGCAGAGCGCGAGCGGCTGCAGTTGATCCTGGTGGACGACGTCCAAGAGGCAAACCCCGCCGTGTTTGAACTGCTCGCAGACATCGGAGAAGGAAAGGACGTTTTGGTAGCGTCCTCCCCGGACACCGTGGTCCAAGGGTTCCGCGGTGCCCGGCCCGACCTCGTCGCCGAACTGCCGCGGCTTCTCGGAGGCCTTGCGGGGACCGTGCGGGAGCTCCCTCTATGGCACACCCACCGGCACCTCCCCGACGTCGCAAAAGCGTGGACGGGCGTGGCTGCGCGAATCTCGCAGCGTGCGGGAGGCCAATTGGCCCGGCGTCTTGACCCACTTCCTGCATCGGCGGAGGAGGCTCGTTCCGGAGGTAGTCAGGCCGCGGGCCGGGTGGAAGCACATGTCTTTCCCTCCACCGTCCACGAATTGCGCTACGTGGCACAACGCATCCTCGAAGCGCAGCTGCGCGAGAACCATGAGTTCGGCGACATTGCAGTAATTGTGCGCAACGGTGGGCAATTGGCTCAACTGCAGCGCTATTTGAGCGGTCAAGAAATCCCGGTCCGAGTCCCCGTCGCAGATTCCGCCGTCCGCGACGAAGTGGCTGTTCGTCCCCTGCTTGAGGTGTACGGAGTGGTGCTGGACGCCGCCAGACTGACGCCTGAGTCTGCGGTCTCGCTTCTCACGTCGAGGATCGGCGGGGCTACAGCCATCGAGTTGCGCCGCCTGCGGCAATCCCTGCGCAGGGAGGAACTGTTGGGCGGTGGCGGACGGTCCAGCGATGCGTTGCTGGTTGAAGCGTTGCTGGAGCCGGGCGCGCTGGGTTCTTTGGGTATCGAAGGTAGCTCGGCGCGGCGCTTGGCCCGCATGATCGCGGCAGGACGTTCGGCGGCCGCCGAACCCGGAGCCAACGCGGAGACGGTGTTGTGGGCTTTGTGGCAAGCCACCGGGCTGGCTTCGCGCTGGACGGAAATGGCGCTCGACGGCGGCGCGGCCGGCGCCCGGGCAGACCGGGACCTTGACGCCATGATGGCCCTGTTCCACACAGCCGAGCGCTACGTCGACCAGCTCCCTGGCTCCGGTCCCGAACAGTTCCTGGAGTATCTGCTCAGCCAGGAACTCCCCATGGACACCCTTGCCGCCAGGGCCCAGTTGGAGGAAGCGGTGGAGCTCATGACGCCGGCCAGCGCTGCCGGGCGGGAGTGGGCCGTGGTCATTGTCGCGGGCCTGCAGGAAGGCGTCTGGCCCAACACCAGGCTCCGGGGTGAACTCCTCGGCAGTACTTTGTTTGCCGATGCCGTGGAGCACGGAGTTGCACACGCTTTGCAGCGCGGGCCCCTCAGCAGGCTGCGGGATATCCGCTACGACGAACTGCGGAGCTTCTCTACGGCCGTTTCGCGTGCCCGGGAAGTCCTCATCTGCACGGCGGTTTCTTCCGAGGACGAGCAGCAGTCGGCCTTTCTCGACTACGTGGCGCCTTTGGAACCGGGACAGTACCAACGTGAGTACACACCGGTCGGCCGGCCCATGACCCTACGTGCCTTGGTGGCCGAGCTGAGGCAGCGCGTCCAGCCGGACGACGCCGCGCTTGCCCGCCCGGGCGTGGCCGAGGATGCCGCCGAAGCCGCTCGCGTGCTGGCACACCTCGCCACCGCAGAGCCCGCAGTGCCGGGCGCGCATCCGGATTCCTGGTGGGGATTGGCGCCGCTCAGCAGCGAGGCACCGGTTGTCCCGGAGCAAGGCACCGTGTTCGTTTCGCCTTCAAAAGTGGAAACGGTGCACAAATCGCCGTTGGACTGGTTCGTCCAGGCTGCCGGGGGAGAAGCCGCGACCGACTTTGCCCGCAGCCTGGGCACCTTGGTCCATGCGATTGCCCAGGAGTTGCCCGATGCTTCCGGGGCCGAGTATGTCGCCGAGCTCGTACGTCGCTGGCCGACGCTGGGCATGAAAGACAACTGGGAGGGCAGGCTGGACTTCCAACGAGCAGAGCAGATGGTCAGGAAACTCGCCCAATACGTCCTTGTCATGCGGAGCGAAGGCCGAAGCCTGGCCGGGGTCGAAGCGGACTTCGAGGTTCCCCTTCCGGAGGTTCGCCTGGGCCACGTTGCCGAGGATTCCGATCCTGTCCGCAACGCCGTGCTTCGGGGACAAGTGGACCGTTTGGAAATAGACGCAGAGGGCAGGCTGGTGATTGTCGACCTCAAGACGGGCAAACGCCAGCCGGGCAAAGCCGAACTCGCCAGGCACCCCCAGCTCGGTGCGTATCAGGCGGCGGTACTGCACGGGGCATTCCAGCAGCTGCCTGTTCCGGGGCTTGTTCCAGGCGGTGCCGTGCTGGCACAGCTGGGGACCAAGACAAAGACGCCGGCGGTCCAAGTGCAGGAGCCCCTGGACCCGGGGGATAACTGGGCACAGGACCTTGTCAGCGGGGCCGCCATGCTCATGGCCGGAGCAAGCTTCGAAGCACGTCACGATCCCTCCCAAGGCAGCCATGGAGGCCACGGCTGCCGACTGCCCGATATCTGCCCATTGTGCGCCCGGGGAAAGCAGGTCACAGAATGACCGTCCAGACACTCGCCGGAATCGAGGCCGGAGACTCCGCCAAAGCTGCTGCGGTATTGCCGGAACCTCGATTCTCGCCCGGCGAATTGGCCGATATCCTCGGCGAACGGAACCGCCCCACGGACGAGCAATCCGCCATTATCGCGTCACCGTTGACCCCCCGGCTGGTCATCGCCGGCGCCGGATCCGGGAAAACGGCAACCATGGCGGACCGTGTGGTGTGGCTCGTGGCGAACGGATGGGTCCGCCCCGAAGAGGTCCTTGGCGTCACCTTCACCCGTAAAGCGGCCGGGGAGCTGGCCAGCCGTATCCGCGCCAAATTGGCCACCCTGCAGCGCATCGCGTCCTCGGACAACGGGCAGTACGGCTTCCCGGAGGGCGTTGCAGGCTCCGACGAGCTTGAACCCAAAGTGTCCACCTACCACTCCTACGCCAGCGGGATCGTGTCCGACTACGGCCTGCGCCTGGGTATCGAGCGCGATGTGGTGCTGCTCGGCGGCGCCCAGGCCTGGCAGCTTGCGAGCGAAGTGGTCGAAGCGTACGACGGCGACTACGAGCACTTCACCGCTGCAAAGTCCACGTTGGTCAACGCCGTGATGCAGTTGGCCGGCGAGTGCGCCGAACACTCGCGCGAACCCGCCGAGGTTCAACACTGGTTGATGGACCGAGTGTCCGAATTCGCGCAATTGCCCTATATGTCCGCCGCGAAAAAGAACCCGACCCAAGCCGCCGGCGATCTCGGCGCCATGTTGCGGACCAGGGCCAGCGTCGCGGACCTGGTGGGGCGTTACCAGGAGGCCAAGAGGAATCGCGGCGTCCTCGACTTCGGCGACCTCGTTGCGCTCGCCGCGAAGATTGCCCAGGACATTCCCTTGGCGGCTGCCACCGAGCGGGCCCGCTACAAAGTCGTACTGTTGGATGAATTCCAGGACACCTCACACGCGCAACTGGTGCTGTTCTCCCGCCTGTTCGGGGGCGGGCACGCCGTGACGGCGGTGGGGGATCCCAACCAATCCATCTATGGGTTCAGGGGTGCTTCGGCCGGCCAACTATTCCACTTTGTCCAGGAATTTCCCGTCCGGGTCGAAGACAACTTTGGAACGGCATCCCTAGCCACCGCACCCACCTCGTACCTGACCACTGCCTGGCGGAACGGGCGCAACATCCTGGCCGCCGCCAACGTCATTTCCGCGCCGCTTAACAAGGCCGCCGCGAATGACGGAGCCCCGGGCTCCAGGGCCGAAGACAGTTCTGTGGCAGTACCTCCGCTGCAGCCGAGCCCCGCAGCTGTGGACGGCAACGTCGTTCTCGGACGATTTGCCACCGACGAGGACGAAGCCGCAGCGATCGGGCGGGACGTCCGCCGCTACCGGCGCACAGTCTTTGAAACCGCGGCCGACGGTACTCCGGTTTCTCCCACCATGGCAGTGCTTTGCCGCCGTCGGGCACAGATGGAGTGCTTGCGGCGTGAATTCGAGGTCCAAGGGATCCCGTACGAAATAGTCGGCCTTGGCGGGCTCCTCGACACACCCGAAGTAGTGGATCTCGTGGCTGCGCTCCGGGTCCTCGCCGATCCTGGCCGTTCCGATGCCCTGATGCGTGTTCTGGCAGGCGCCCGGTGGCGGATCGGAACCGCTGATCTGATGGCATTCCGCGACTGGTCCCAGTTCCTGGCCCGGCGGCGATCCCACGGCGGTGCGGGAGATAGCGGTGCGGGAACCAGCGGCGCGGGAGACGATGCGTCAAGCGCGGACGAAAGCCCGATGGAGACCGTCGTGGAGAGCGACATCACCGATGCGGCCAGCCTCGTGGAAGCGCTGGACTTCCTGCCACGCCCAGGGTGGACTTCCGGCCACGGACGCTCCCTCAGCACGACGGCCCTGGACCGTCTGGGCCGGCTGTCTGCAGAGCTCCGGAACCTGCGGGGGTTCATCGGAGACGATCTGACCACGCTGATCGGCGAGGTGGAACGTGCCATGCTGCTGGATATTGAGGTCGCTGCCAAGCCCGGGACGAGCATCCACCAGGCCCGCCGGAATCTGGACGCATTCCATGATGCCGCGGCGGGTTTCCTGCAGACTTCGCAGCGCGTGGATCTTTTGGCTTTCCTGGGATGGCTTGAAGCGGCCGCATCGGAGGAAGGCGGACTGGACATGGCCGACGCCGAGGTGAACCACGAGGCCGTGCAACTACTGACAGTCCACGCCTCCAAAGGCTTGGAATGGGACGTTGTCTTCGTCCCCGGTCTCAACGCCGGGGCCTTCCCGAGCAGCCGGGACTCCCGGTGGAGCAGCGGTACCGCGGCCCTGCCATGGCCCCTCCGCGGCGACCGGGCGGATCTCCCTCAATGGGATCTGGACCAGCCGGACCAAAAGGGCTGGCTGGACGCCGAAAAGGACTTCAAATCCGATGTCCAGCACCACGGCGAGGCTGAAGAGCGGCGGCTCGCCTACGTTGCCTATACCCGGGCAAAGTTCGTCCTGTGGGCATCGAGCGCCGCGTGGAATGGTTCCCGGGCGGGCATTGCCGAGACGTCACCTTTCCTTGCTGAGCTGGAAGGCCTTGCTGGCGAGGCGGGCAACGATGCCGGCGGAGCATCGGCCGCTGCCATTCATCCTCAGTCCCTCAGCGAAGACGCGCTCCCCACTGAGAGCCCCCTGACCGTCGGCACGGAGGTGGCGACCTTCCCCTATGATCCGCTCGAAGGTCCCAGCGACCCTCGTACCGGGGAACGGCTCCGCTTGGTACCGGGGCGGCGGGCCGCCATGGAGGCGGCAGCAACCCGGGTCAGGGACGCCGTCGAGGCACTGCGGATGGATTCGCCGCTCGTCATCGATGCTTCGCCGACCTCCCTCCGCGGGGCGGCAGCCGGCTGGGCCGCCGAAGCGGAGCTGTTGTTGGAACGGCAGCTGCGGCGGAAATCCGTCCAGGACGTCCATTTGCCCGGACACATCTCTGCATCGATGTTCGTCGACCTGGGAGACGACCCCACGGCGGTCCTGGCCCAGCTCCGGCGCCCGGTGCCCCGCCAACCCGGGATCTCTGCACGCAAGGGCACCGCCTTCCATTCCTGGGTCGAGGAATACTACGGAACCACCGGCATGCTGGATCTCGACGAAGCCCCCGGCTCTGACTCCCACATCGACGAAGCCTACGGACTTGACGACATGGTGGCGACGTTCAGCAATTCAGAATGGGCGCACCGGTCCCCGGCCTTCGTCGAAGTTCCCGTGGAAACAAGGATCGGGGACGTCGTAGTGCGCGGACGGATTGACGCAGTCTTCCGCGGCACGGACGGCACATGGGAACTGGTGGACTGGAAGACGGGCAAGCGCCCGGCCGGCAGGCAACTCAAGACCCGCGCCGTGCAACTGGCCGTCTACCGGCTGGCATGGGCGCGCCTCAAGGGTGTGCCGTTGGAGCAGGTCAGTGCAGCGTTCTACTACGTTGCCGATGACGCCGTCGTGAGGCCCCACGACCTCGGCGCGGCCGATGATCTGGAGAACATCATCGCTTCCGCACTAGGCAGGCGAAACCGCTAGGCAGCCGAAACCACGGTAGCTACGCCGGGACGGACTAATGGTCCTTGGCGTCCTGGAGCGGTGCCGGCTCCACTATCTGGAGGGCCGTCGTCGAGGTGTCGTCTGCTTCGGACGGCGCCTCCGGCGTGGAGGCGGTCCCGTTCGCCGAATCTCCCGCAGACTCCGGGATGGCCGTAACACTCACCGTGGGCTTTGCTGAGTCGCCCTCTGAGGCCTTGGCTTCCGAAGCCATGACAACTGCCGGTGCTGCCAGCCCGTCCGCAGCGGCACGCTCTGCAGCGGCAAGCTCTGAAGTGGCAAGCTCCGCCGCGGCGGCCTCGGCCTCCTCGGCTGCCAACGCGTTTTGCTCCTCGATGTCGTCAGCGAGGGATTTGAGCATCGCCTCGGCTTCTGCCGTCATGTCACTGTGACCGGCCGCCAAGGCCTTGACGAGATACTGCGCAAGGGCGAACTCGGCAAGAAGTGCCGAGCGTCGCAGCAGATGGCCGTCAGGCGTATCCCGCCGGGCTTCCGTGTAGTGCCGCAGTACGGACTCCACGAAGCGCTGCTCGTTTGACGCCACGAGCCAGGCGAAGTCATCGGCGGGATCGCCGATGCGCAGATCGGTCCACCCCGTCACTGCCGTCACGCTGTCGCCGTCGATCAGCAAATTGTCTTCATGGAGATCGCCGTGGACTACGCACGGGTTGAAGCGCCACAGCGCCACGTCCTCCAGTGCGTGCTCCCAGCGACGCAGCAAGGCGGGCGGAATCTTGCCCGTGGTGGCAGCCTGGTCCAGCTCGTTCAACTTGCGCTGGCGGAATTCGTTGGCCGTGTAGCTGGGAAGATCGGCGTTATTGACGAGGGATTGGGGAAGGTCGTGGACGGCGGCCAGCGCCACACCGATCTCCTTGGCCAAGGCATCACTGCAGCTCGACAACTCTTCGATGCTCCGCGTGGCCCCGGCCAAGTGGGCGTAGACAAACGTGCTCAGCGCGCCTTGGCGCACCGTTCCGGCCACAGTGGGCATCAGAAAAGGCAGCTCGGCCCGGATCGCCGGCGCGAAAGCCCGCAGAATCATGAATTCGGTCTCCAGCCGGGCGCTGGCTTCCGGATGGCGCGGCGAACGGACGCGCCATCGCTTGCCCTCCGAATCCAGCAGAAGCGCCGAATCGAAATCGGCAGCATCGTCCGGGGCGGAGGCGGCAGCCATCGGCGTCAGGCCGGGCACCGCCGCAGTAGCTACAGCGGCCAGTTCGAACGGTGTTCTTCTCACGTCTTCCACGGTAGATTGACAAGCGCCTCTGGCAGCGATGCAGTGCGGCGAGTCTTGAGATCCGCCGGAAAACAGCATCCAGGGGCGTGCATTGCTGAAAGATCCAAATGTCAATTGTCGGTGCGAGTCAGTACGGTAGGTACATGAGTTTCACCGAGTTCCAGGCGCCGGCAAACCACCTTATCGATACCGTTCTTCCGGTGCGCCCTGCCATGGTTGACCGCGGATCTGCCGAACGCCTGAAGCCGGGCATGCTTGGCGAAGTGATCTCCTCAGGTTCGGCCAAGGCAATCGTGTTGTCGCAGCGCCAAGCCCTCGTAGTGGGGGACAAGCTGTGGCTGGGCGACGCCGCGCCGCTCTTCGAAACCCTTCAGGCCGCCGGTGGACCGCTCACTGCCATTTATCTCGGCCGGACCCTTGCTGCTTCCTCTGTCCCGGAGCAAACACCAATCGTCCTCTTTGTGCCCACCGAGCCGGTTTCGCCTGGAGGCGCGGGCCTTCCGGCCGACGGCTCCTGGGCGGGATTCCGGGAGGTCGCCGCCCGCCTCGGTGCCATGGACACAGCCCTGTTTGTCGAGGCCAGCGCCATTTCCAATTGGCATGCCACCCATACCCACTGCCCGCAGTGTGGAACTCCCACGGAAATCGAAGCCGGCGGCTGGATTCGGCGGTGCCCGCGGGACAAATCGGAGCACTATCCGAGGACCGATCCGGCCATCATCGTCACCGTGGTCGGTTCCGACGGCAGGCTGCTCCTGGGTGGAGGAGGGCCGCTTGACGCCAAGAACTACTCCACGCTGGCCGGCTTCGTTGAGCCCGGGGAATCGCTTGAACAGGCCGTGGTTCGCGAAATCGGGGAAGAAGTCGGTGTGCGGGTCACCGCTTGCCAGTACCTTGGCTCGCAGTCGTGGCCGTTTCCGGCCTCGCTTATGCTCGGGTTCACCGCAACAACGGACGACGTCGAGGCCAGGCCCGACGGCGTCGAAGTCACCCGGGCCCGCTGGTTCAGCCGTGCGGAACTCCAGGCAGCAGTGCTCAGCGGCGAGATCACGATCTCCACGAGGCTCTCGATTGCGCGTTCCCTGATCGAGCACTGGTATGGCGGCGTCATCGAGGACCTCCAGCAGTGACAGACGGTATTTTCAGCGACACCGTTTCACTCGAGGACCGGATTCTCGGCGGCCTGGACGCCGAGCAGCGGGAAGTCGCCAGCAACCTTACCGGTCCCATGTGCGTCCTCGCCGGAGCGGGTACGGGAAAAACCCGTGCCATTACGCACCGCATTGCCTACGGTGTGCACTCCGGTGTCTACAGCCCGCAGCGCCTTCTGGCCGTTACCTTCACGTCCCGGGCCGCCGCCGAGATGCGCAGCCGGCTGCGGGATCTCGGCGTCGGAAACGTCCAGGCACGCACCTTTCACGCAGCTGCGCTCAGGCAACTGCAGTTCTTCTGGCCGCAGGCGGTGGGCGGCGTCCTGCCGAACCTGCTGGACCACAAGGCGAACATGATTGCTGAAGCCGCGCGGCGGCTCCGGCTGAGTACCGATCGCGCTTCCATCCGTGACCTTGCGGCGGAGATCGAGTGGGCCAAGGTTTCCATGCTGACGCCGGCCAACTACCTTGAGAACGCCCAGGACCGCGGCACTCCGGGCGGCTTCGACCTCACCGCGGTCGCGCGGGTTTTCCAGTCTTACGAGGACGTGAAGACGGACCGCAACGTGATCGACTTCGAGGACGTCTTGTTGATCACAGTGGGCATCCTTCAGGAAGACCCGAAAGTGGCAGCTACGGTCCGCGAGCAGTACCGGCACTTTGTGGTGGACGAGTACCAGGACGTTTCTCCGTTGCAGCAGCGGCTTCTTGAACTTTGGCTTGGCGGCCGCGACGAACTCTGCGTCGTGGGCGACTCCAGCCAGACCATCTACTCGTTCACGGGAGCCTCTCCCAGGCATCTCCTGGGATTCA
This sequence comes from Arthrobacter sp. 2RAF6, assembly GCF_052115205.1. Lineage (NCBI taxonomy): Bacteria > Bacillati > Actinomycetota > Actinomycetes > Micrococcales > Micrococcaceae > Arthrobacter > Arthrobacter sp. 2RAF6. The sequence continues at coordinate 219,695 of NZ_JBFRGF010000001.1, forward strand.
AGGGCCGTTACCCGTCGGCGACGGTCGTCAAACTGGTTCGTGACTACCGTTCCACGCCCCAAGTGGTGAAGCTCGCCAACGATCTCCTCGGGTCCCGCCGCAGTGGTGGAACGGTTGCCGACGCCGCCTGGGCCAAACCCCTGCAGTTGGTGGCCCAGCGCCCGGCCGGACCGGAACCGCGGTTCATGGAATGCCCGGACGACGAGGCGGAAGCGGCGGTCGTCGCGGGCCGGACCCGGGAATTGATCGACGCCGGCACCAAAGCGAGCGAGATCGCTGTGCTCTTCCGCACCAACGGCCAATCGGAAGCGTACGAACAAGCCCTTGCCTCGGCTGGCATCGGCTACCAGCTCCGAGGTGGTGAGCGGTTCTTCGCGCGCAAGGAAGTACGGGACGCCATCCTGCAGCTGCGCGCCGCCACACGTGCAATAGCCGAGGATTCCGCCAAGGAGCCACTGGGCCAACTGGTCCGGGACATCGTGGCTTCGCTCGGTTACACGGATGCCGCCCCGCACAGCGGCGGTGCCCTCCGCGAACGCTGGGAGTCCCTGGCCGCGCTCGTGGCCCTCGCGGACGAACTCGCCATTAGCCGCGGGCCGGAATTCACGTTGATGGAATTCGTCAACGAACTCCAGGAGCGTTCGGTGGCCCAGCACGCCCCGACAGTCCAAGGCGTTACCCTCGCATCGCTGCACGCCGCGAAGGGCCTGGAATGGGACGCCGTGTTCCTGGTGGGCTTGAGCGAGGGCCTCATGCCCATTTCCTTCGCCGACACCCCCGAGAGCGTGGACGAGGAACGCCGCCTGCTCTACGTCGGGATCACGCGGGCACGCGAGCACCTGAACCTGTCCTGGTCCACGGCCCGCACGCCGGGTGGCCGCGCGAACCGCAAGCCTTCGCGCTTCCTCGACGGGCTCCGCCCCGATTCCGTGCTCGGCGCCAGCGCGCGCAGCCGCGCCACGCCACGGCGCAAGGCGGCAGCACCGGCGTCGTGCAGGGTCTGCGGCACGATGCTTGCCACTGGCGCCGAGCGCAAAGTGGGTCGCTGCAGCCAGTGCCCGCCCACCTACGAGGAACAGACCTTTGAGGCTTTGCGGCAATGGCGCAAGGAAGAGGCCCTGAGCAACGATGTTCCCGCCTATGTGGTCTTCACGGACGCGACGTTGACGGCCATCGCGGAGGCCCGGCCGGCGTCCCTTGAGGAACTGGCGCAACTCGCTGGTGTCGGGCCTTCCAAGCTGGAAAAGTACGGCGAAGCCGTGCTGGCAGTTCTGGTCGAGAACGGGTCTGCCTAGTGCCGCGGATCGCGGGACAGCCCGCTTTGCCGCTGACCACCGACGACGGCGCGCCCGTCGTCGTTCGTCGCTCGGCCCGCCGCCGTCGTACTGTGGCCGCTTTCTGGGAGGACGGGAACGCCGTTGTGGCGATCCCTGCCCACTTCACGAAGGCGCAGGAGAGCGAATGGGTCCGGCGGATGCTGGACAAGCTCAAGCGTCAAGGGGAGAGAGGTGCCCAGGGCGCCGGCAGGCGGAGACCCGCGAGCGATGCAGCCCTTGCCGGACATGCCGCGGAACTTTCCTCAAGGTATCTGGGCGGGCGTGCTACCCCGACGTCGGTCCGCTGGGTCAGCAACCAGAAGTCCCGGTGGGGGTCGGCAACCCCGGCGGACGGGACCATCCGGCTTTCGGACAAGCTCCAAACGATGCCGCAGTGGGTGATCGACTACGTATTGCTCCACGAACTCGCGCATCTGCTGGTGGCCGGGCACAACGCCGCGTTTTGGCGCTTGCTGGAGGCGTACCCCGAAACGCAGCGGGCCAAGGCGTTCCTGGAGGGCGTCGCTTTTGCGACGTCGCGGGGGCTTGGACCGAATGAAGAAGGCGCCGACGCACCAGCAGGAGGCTGGGACGCCGACGCCGACTAGGCGTTTCAGGAGCGCTAGGCCTTGGGCTCCCCTGGTTCCGTGTTGTCAGGCGAGTCTCCGTCTTCAGGTTTCGGAGCCTCCGGGGTGCCGTCTGTGTTCTCCTCATCCTTCGGAGTGTCGTAGCCACCTTCAAGGAGCTTCTGCAGTGCATCGTCCACTTCGGTGTCGCTGGCTTCAGCCAGGCGGCGCCGTTCGGTGAAGCCCGCAGGGTCGTCGAGGTCATGCGCCGTGGGGAGCAAATCGGGGTGCTGCCAAATGGCATCGCGGCCGGCGATTCCACGTTCGTCCTTCAGCGCCGCCCACAGCGCGGCGGCTTCGCGCAGGCGCCGCGGGCGCAGCTCGAGTCCCACCAGCGAGGAGAACGCGTGTTCAGCGGGTCCTCCTGTGGCGCGACGCCTCCGCACCGTCTCGCGGAGTGCGACGGCGGATGGCAGCACATTCTCGGTGGCTGCAGCCGTGAGTTCGTCCACCCAGCCCTCAACCAGCGCGAGGGCTGTTTCGAGTTTCTCCAGGGCAGCCGATTGTTCGGGAGTGCGCTCGGGCGTGAACACCCCTTGGGAGAGGGCTTCTTGAATGCCCTCAGGGTTGCCGGGATCCAGGTCCCGGGCGAGGTCCTCGACGCGGGACAGATCGATGTGGATGCCGCGGGCATAAGCTTCGATCGCACCGAGGAGATGGCCCCGCAGCCATGGAACCTGCACGAAGAGCCGGGCATGCGCGGCTTCGCGGACTGCGAGGAACAACCGTACGTCATTCTCGGGGACGCTCAGGCCTTCGCCGAACTTCGCCACATTGGCCGGCAGCAATGCCATCTCGAGATCAGCGAGTGGAACGCCGATGTCGGTAGAGCTGACCACCTCTGCGGACAGGGCCCCGATGGCCTGGCCCAGTTGCATGCCGAAGATTGCCCCGCCCATGTTCTGCAACATGGACGAGGTGCCACCCATCATGGCCTTCATTTCTTCCGGCATCTGCTGGGTCAGGGCGTCCGATAGGGCATTGGCGATGCTGTTGGCCACCGGCTCCGTGAGTCGTTTCCACGTAGCGAGGGTGGCTTCCACCCATTCAGCGCGGGACCAGGCGCGGCCGATGAGGCCTGTTGCCTGGAGATCGGTGACCGGATCCAACCAGAGTTCCGCTAGCCGGAGCGCCTCGTCGACTTCGCGGGCCTGCACGGCATTCACCGACGGATCCGTACCCGCAGCGGCAACACGGCGGGCATTCTCGTGGGCGAGCTGCCAATTGACAGGGCCTTCGGAAGTGGAGCTCATCATGGCCTGCACTTGGGCGAACATTTGCTGCAGCATGTTGGGGTCGTTCGGCAGCCCCGCGGCCTTTGCCAATTCGGCGGGGTCAATGTTGCCCATGCCTTGCCCGCCCATCAGGTTCTTCAGCATTTCTGCCAAGGGATCCACGGGTGAATCGTCTCCATTGGAGGGGGTATTGGGGTTGGAGGTCATGGTGCCGCCGATCGTCGGTGTGACTGGTGATCACTTTCAAGGTACCGCGATGCCCGGGGGCTGTCTGCCTCAAGAACGCGTCGTTCGCTCTAGGCAAAGCACGTCTCCCGGGCACAACAAGTAGGGTGGATCGTTGGTATGTTTACCGGCCTCCACCCTGAGGGGGGTCGAAACGGTAGCGTTGGGCACGCAGTTCCCGGCGCGGAGAGGTCTTTCATTGACTAGTTTGCCGAGCCCCGGAGCTGCCGGGGAACCCGGTCAGCCTCTCGGCCCCTCCAACTCCCAGGACGTCCCGACGTCGCAAGGCCATTCCCCGGCCCGGGACTCCGCGCAAACGCAGGAACCAGGGCAGGAACCGCCCGGGGCGCCCCAACCGGCACGGCGCCGCGACGGACGATACGTCGCGATGCTGGTCTCCGGCGCCCTGACCATTGTGCTGGGAATCGCCGCGGCTGTTCTCCCTGTTCCCTACGTCGTGGAATCCCCCGGTCCGACGTTCAACACCCTGGGCACGGACCACAACAAACCGGTCATTAGCATCACTGGGCATGCGACGTATCCAGCCAAAGGAAACCTGGACCTGACCACCGTCTACATCAACGGCGGCCCCAACGGACCAGTCAACATTTTCGAGGCCTTCCAAGCCTGGCTGGACGGTTCCAAGGCCGTATACCCCGAAGAACTTCTCTATCCCAAGGGCGTCACCAAGCAGCAATCCGAACAGGAAAGCGCGCTTGCCATGACTACCTCCCAGGAGAATGCTGTTGCCTCGGCCCTCCAGGAAGAGAACATTCCGTACGGTCAGAAGCTTGCAGTCGCAGGGTTGTCCGACGGCTCGGCCTCCGCAGGCAAACTCCAGACAGGGGATGTCTTTACGTCGATCAACGGCAAGGCGGTCACGTCCCTGAACGTCGTCCAAACCGCACTGGCCGACGGCGCGGGCGCGCCTGCCGCCGTCGTCGTCGATCGGAGCGGCAAGCCCGTGACGGTGAGCATTACCCCGGGCAAGGGCTCAAACGGCAAGTACATCCTGGGCATACTGCTGCAGTACAAGTTCACGTTCCCGTTCGACGTCAAGATCTCACTGGACCAGGTGGGCGGACCGAGCGCCGGCATGATGTTCGCATTGGGCATCATCGACAGCATCACCCCCGGCGACCTCACGGGGGGCAAGCATGTGGCCGGTACCGGCACCATCTCGCCGGACGGCACCGTAGGACCCATTGGTGGAATCGCCCAGAAAATGCGCGGAGCCCGCAGCGGCGGCGCCACGCTTTTCCTCGCGCCTGCCGCCAATTGCGATGAGGTCATAGGGCACGTTCCGGACGGGCTGCAGGTAGTCAAAGTGGACACTCTGGCGGACGCAAAATCAGCCGTGGAGCGACTCGCCTCGGGCCAGGACATGTCCCGCCTCCCGACATGCTCCAACAACTAGACTGATGATGGAACTTAGCTCCACTGCCACTCGTGGCACTAATGACGGCCTCCGCCATTAGCACCCGGCACCGGGGCCGACGAACACACGCACTGATGACCGTTAACTGACGACCAGCGATGAGGTATCGAGTTTGTCCCGTCCAGCCAGCACCAGCCCGCCCGGAAGACCGCAGCGGAGACGGGGTGCACTCACTCCAACTTTGATCATCGTCGCCGTCGCCGTGGTGGGATTTATTTTCTTCGCCAATGTGTGGACAGACGTCCTCTGGTATCAGCAATTGGGCTTCTTCGAAGTCTATTTCAGGGAGAACCTTGCCCGGATCCTGATCTTCCTCGCGGGCTTCGTCCTGATGTTCGCGCCGGTCTTCTACGCAATCCGCGTCGCCTACCATGCACGGCCCGTCTACGCTCCGGACTCCGAGGCCAGGGACAACCTGAACCGTTACCAGGCCCAACTTGAACCCGTACGACGCGTGGTCATGATCGGCATCCCTGTGCTGTTCGGCCTCTTCGCCGGCAGCGCGGCCGCGAGCCAGTGGCAAGCGGTGCTTTTGTTCTTCAACCAGGTGCCGTTCGGCCAGGCCGATCCCCAGTTTGGCCTGGACATCAGCTTCTATCTCATGACTTTGCCGTTCCTTGGTTTTGTCACGGGTTTCCTTATGAGCGTTGTGGTGATTGCCGGAATCGCGGGAATCCTTACCCACTACCTCTATGGCAGTATCCGGCTCATGGAACGCGGCATCTTCACCAGCCGTGCCGCCCAAATCCACCTGGCCGTGACCGGGGCCGTTTTCCTGCTCCTGCTCGGAGCCAACTTCTGGCTTGACGTCTACAGCACCGTCCAGAACAACGGCGGACACTGGGCAGGCGCCCTCTACACCGACGTCAACGCCGTTATCCCGACGAAGACCATCCTGGCCGTTGCTGCGGGTCTGGTGGCTATCCTCTTCATTGTGGCCGCCGTGATTGGCCGTTGGCGCTTGCCCGTGATCGGCACGGCCATGCTGATCATCACGTCCATCCTCGCGGGCGGGGTCTATCCCTGGGTCATCCAGCAGTTCCAAGTCCGGCCCTCGGAGCAGACGCTGGAAAACAAGTACATTGACCGCAACATTGCCATGACCCGGTCCGCCTACGGTTTGGACAAGATCAAGGTTTCTCCCTACAACGCCACCACGGATGCCAAGACCGGCGCTCTTGCCAAGGATGCCCAGACGGCCGCCAACATCCGGCTGTTGGACCCGAACCTGGTTTCCTCGGCGTTCTCCCAGCTGGAGCAGTACCGTCCGTACTACCAGTTCCCCAAGGCTCTTAACGTCGACCGTTACACCGTGGACGGCAAGACCCAGGACACCGTGATCGCTGTCCGCGAATTGAACCAGGACGGGCTGAACGCCAGCCAGCAGACCTGGGTCAACCGGCATATCGTCTACACCCACGGTTATGGCGTCGTGGCCGCCAAGGGCAATACCTTCACCGTTGATGGCAAGCCGGATTTCCTGCTGTCCGGAATTCCATCAATGGGTACCCTTGGCAGCGATGCGAGTTACCAGCCCCGCATTTACTTCGGTGAAGATTCGCCGGACTACTCGGTGGTCGGCGCCCCGGATGGCGCTCCGCACCGTGAACAGGACCGACCGGCCGGCAAGGACACTTCTACTGAAACGCAGTACACCTTTACCGGCAACGGTGGCCCCAACGTGGGCAACTGGTTCAACCGCCTCCTGTACTCCATCAAGTTCCAGTCCTCGGACCTGCTGCTGTCCGACGGCGTCAACGAGAAGTCCCAGATCCTCTATGACCGCACTCCGCGTGAGCGCGTGGAAAAGGTTGCTCCCTACCTGACAGTGGACGGAAGCGCCTATCCCGCAGTGGTCGATGGTCGTGTGAAGTGGATCGTGGACGGCTACACCACCAGCCAGTACTTCCCCTATTCCCAGCAGCAGCAACTGGGAAACGCTACCGCCGATTCGCAGACGACTTCCGGGCGCACGGCTGCCCTGCCGAACAGCACCGTCAACTACATCAGGAATTCGGTCAAGGCCACTGTTGACGCCTATGACGGCTCGGTCACGCTGTACGCGTGGGATGACCAGGACCCCATCCTGAAATCGTGGGAGAAGATTTTCCCGACTACCGTCAAGCCGTACTCGGAGATGTCCGGACAGCTGATGAGCCACGTCCGCTACCCGGAGGACCTGTTCAAGGTCCAGCGTGAGTTGCTTGGGCGTTACCACGTGACCAATGCGGACAGCTTCTACCAGAACAACGACGCGTGGAGCGTTCCGAACGACCCAACGGTCACGGATCCCGTCCGGCAGCCTCCGTTCTACATGTCCCTGCAGATGCCCGACCAGACCAAGCCGGCCTTCCAGCTGACGTCGTCCTTCATTCCACAGGTGGTCAACGGCGCCGCCCGGAACATCCTGTACGGCTTCCTCGCCGCCGATTCCGACGCCGGTAGCCAGAAGGGGGTGAAGGCTGACACGTATGGCCAGTTGCGATTACTCCAGTTGCCAACGGATACGCAGGTTCCTGGCCCCGGTCAGGCCCAGAACAAGTTCAACTCCGATCCTGAAGTGTCGCGGGAACTCAACCTGCTCAGGCAGGGAGCATCCGATGTGCTCAACGGCAACCTTTTGACATTGCCTGTGGGCGGAGGCCTGCTGTATGTCCAACCGGTCTATCTGAAGTCCACCGGTGAGACGTCTTATCCGACGCTTCAGCGCGTGCTCGTGGCCTTTGGCGACAAGGTCGGTTTCGCGCCCACGCTTGACGGTGCGTTGAAGATCCTCTTCGGGGGCGACTCTGGGGCCTCGGCAGGAGACTCGGCCAACAACGGCCAGACCCCCACTCCGCCGGGGACTACTACGCCACCCGCCGCAGCGGATGCGCAGGCCCAGCTGAAGGCTGCGCTGGATCAGGCCAACAAGGCCATCCAGGATGGCCAGGCTGCGCTGGCCAAGGGTGACTTCGCCGGATACGGTGCCCAGCAGAGCCTCCTGTCCGCGGCAATACAAAAGGCGCTCGACGCCGAGTCCCGGTTGGGTGTCACCCCGGCCCCGTCGGCAAGTGCCAGCCCGTCAGCGAGCCCGTTGCCGACGCCCTCGCCTTCGCCGAGCAAGTAGGCAATTCTCCAGCTGGCTGATTTCGGCTTAGCTGGGGTTTCGGAAGACCGGCCCAGCCCTGACCAGGGCTGGGCCGGTCTTTCTTGTGATATGGCAGCCCGTGCAGGGGGCCAGCGGATAGGGGAGACGGAGGTCACGTCGTTTCGATTTGGCCTGACATTCACCTGCAGGTAAAGTAGTTCTTGCGACGCGGGGTGGAGCAGTTCGGTAGCTCGCTGGGCTCATAACCCAGAGGTCACAGGTTCAAATCCTGTCCCCGCAACTGGTGAAAAGATCCGGCACAGTGGAAACACTGTGCCGGATCTTTTTTTGTTTGCAACCGATTTGCGGGTTATAGGACAAAACGTGTGTAAATCCCGGGCGCGTCATGTCCGGCCCGGGATCGGCTTCGCTCGGATGTCGGATTCGAATGGACAAATTGCGGCCCGCGGAATCTCGGGACCGGCAACTTAGGCGAAGAGAATGATCCAGCAGAATCCGACGGTGAGCCCGTTTAACCCCCATTTTCACGCGCTCTCGATCCTGAGGTAGGCGCAGCGGAGACGGCCGCCCCCACTTTCCCTGGGAGGTCTTGGACACGGTCTTAGACGGCTATCTGGGCCGATCCGGGTGAAACGTTTTTTCACACGCAGAAGCGCCGGGATCCACACTGAGATTGCCGAAAAACACACTGATTTTTGGCAAATCTGCACGGAGTTTGGCGACTTCGACCACTGAGAGGCGAAATACCGCGCTAGTTTCTTGGGCGGGGGAACAAACATCCATCACTGGATTTCCCCTCAGCCAGTTCAAGAAAATAGGAGGAAATCGATGCAAAAACTCTCAACGCTATTGCCCAACAGTGAATGAACCATTGAAATCTGTGGATTTCACCTGCAGGGTCGTGGAGCTCGGAAAGGACTATGGAACGGTACAAGCGGTGCGGGACATCTCGTTCGTGCTGGTACCCGGAGAAGTCTTCGGACTCCTCGGCCCGAACGGGTCCGGAAAATCAACCACCCTTTACATCCTGACTGGTTTGCTTGAAGCGAGTCAGGGGAATGTTGAAGTCAACGGCGTGTCCTGTTCCAATCCTTCGTGTTCGACTCGCTGATCGGGCTTTTCGCGGGGAACGCTACACCGTTTCTGCAGTCGGCCACTCTTTCGAACGTTCTGACTGAAGGAGGAAACGCCATCGCAGCGATTTCCTCGGCAGCGATTTGGATCATCGTGCCGTGCGTCATCGGTGTCTGGCGCAATCGAACGCGGGATGTAGTTTAATCGCATGATCTTGACAACGGAGTGAAACAATGGAATCAAACCTCAAGCAGGATATTGTGTACGCCCTCAGGAAAAAGGGCGTAGCAGAAACCGAGATACCGCGTCTGCTCGACGAAGCGATGGAACAACGCCGGACAGCAGGTGATCGATTCAGCGTTGCCGATTTTGTGGCTAGTACCCCACGCGGGACCAGCATCTCCAGGGGCACACGGATCGGGTACGTCGCCGCCGTGTTTTTGGTGCTTTGCATTGGCGTTCAGCTGCTCCTTAGCGGCATGTTTACCGTTCACTTGGGCATTCCTGGCCTCCTGTTCTACTACGGTGCAGCTCTCCTTGGACTGGTGGCCCTTGTGTTCTCCGCCTACTACGTAGACCGCAGGTTCCCGCCAAATAGCCTGAAGCTGATCGCCTAACTTCAATCTTTTGCGAAGGGCTGCGTCTACCGTGCCAAGACTTGCCGGCTGTCTGATGTCTGCAGCGACAAGTTGGGCTTCCCAAATGTCGCGACTCGTCGTGTCGCAACCGCTTTCCTAAAACAAAGAAGGTCAAGACGGCGCCGAGCACGGGCGAGAATTGCCCCCGCCACTCAAGGGCTGTTACTTTCAGCTCGAGGGCTCCCTTTGAGGCCTCAGTTCCCATAGTGCTGCAGCCCACACCCGAGTGGTCAGGGGCGCCCCTGAATGTGCGGTAGAGTTGATTCTGCGACGCGGGGTGGAGCAGTTCGGTAGCTCGCTGGGCTCATAACCCAGAGGTCACAGGTTCAAATCCTGTCCCCGCAACCAAATAAACGAACGAGTCCGCCCGTCTGGGCGGACTCGTTCGTTTAACCCCCCCTATTTTGCGGCCTTGGGCGATCGTGAAGCAGGGGTTGTAGGACAAAACGTGTGTAAATCCCGGGCGCGTCATGTCCGGCCCGGGATCGTCCTCGCTCGGATGTCCGATTCGAATGCACAAATTCCGGTCCCGCGGAATCACGGGACCGGCAACTTCGGCCAAGAGAATGATCCAGCAGAATCCGACGGTGTCCATAGATCGTCGAACTCCCGTCGTTTACCCGAAATTCACCCGCCAACACTGGGAAGCAAGCCCCTCCCATACACACGTTTTGTCCTATAACCCTTCGTTTACCCCCCTATTTTCGCCGCCTTGCCGATCGTGAAGTAGGCGCACTGGAGACATCCGCTCCTACTTCCCCGAGGGAGGTCTTGAACACGGTCTTAGACGGCCATGCTGGCATCTCCGGGTGAAACGTTTCTCCACACTTAGAACTGCCGAGATCCACACTGAGATTGCCGAAAAACACACTGATTTTGGGCAAATTAGCACGGATTTTTGCCGCTTCGACCACCGAGAAGCGAAATATCGCGCTAGTTTCTTGGGCGGGGGAACAAAGCTTCATCACTGGATTACAGGCTGCGCTCGGCGTCGACAGACATGAGGAGGAGCTTCGATGAACAAGACATCGAAAATTATTGGTGCGGCCCTGGGCGGAATGGCCGGGGGATTGGCCCTGGCGTTCATTCTGTGCGTGGCCACTAGCGTGATCGCCATTTCGACGGGCTCCCCGGCGACCCTGCCAGGTCTGTTCACGGCGACTGCCGGAACCGAAAACGGGGCACTGGCCTTGGAATTCCAGCCGAACTTCGCCGGAATCGTCGTGGTCACAGCGTTGTCGGTGCTTGTCAGCGTGGTGATGGCCGTGCGAAGCAACAATGCGTCCCCTGGGCTCTCAGGACGCAACTAATCGACGCTCCTTCGCGACGACGGCGATGGGCGTATGCTCCGCGTGGCTCTGAGGCAAGGTCCGCCACCCGACCCGCACCGATCCGAACGCTGCAAGCGTTGACAGTCCAGCTCCTGGAGGATGACACTTGGGCCGAATGGCCCGTTCATCCTGACGGAATGGGCCGGCCTGAGGAGGCCCCTTTGATCAATGCAACGATGGTCGTGGCGACAATTCCGGTCACGGATCTGGAGCGGGCGAAGGAATTCTACGGCGGCATCCTGGGGCTGACCTTCCTCTGGGAAACTCCGGTAGGCGTCCGGTACCGGTGCGGATCCGTCAGCGAGATCTCGGTCTTCAAACGTCCGCCTACCGCTACCGAGCACACCCTTGCCCACTTCGAAGTCGAGGACATCGAGGCCGCGGTCCAAGACTTGGCCGCCAAGGGCGTGGAGTTCCTCGACTACACGGAGGGCCCCCTCGCCACAACAGGGCACATCGCACAGCTCGGCCCCGCCCGCGGCGCTTGGTTCCGTGATCCCGATGGGAACACCCTCGGCATTCGCCAAGGCTAGATCGATCGCTTCGAAAGCCCGATACCCGCCGCCGGGCCGGGTCGCCCTGCGCGGTGTGGCAAGTCCCGCCTCCCGGAAGAATCGGTAGGGGTTCCGAGCATTCCTTCCTTCGCTCCATGGTAAATACTAGGAGTTCCTAGTATTCTCGATTCCAAGCGTCAGCCATTTGCATCGAGGGAGCTGTTGAATGAAGATCGTCGTGCTCGTCAAACAAGTGCCGGATACGGCCGAGGAACGGAAGCTCGACCTGGCAACCGGCCAGCTGGACCGTGAGGGCGCCGACTCCGTGGTCGATGAAATCAACGAGCGCGCCCTCGAAGCCGCATTGCGCATCAAGGATGCCGACAAAAGCACCGAAGTAGTGGCAATGACCATGGGTCCTGATGACGCCACCCAGTCCTTGCGCAAGGCCCTTTCCATGGGAGCCGATTCAGGGGTGCACATCGTGGATGATTCCCTGGACGGCGCCGACACCGGCCGAACGGCCGCAAGTTTGGCAGCTGCGTTGACGTCTACGGGTTTCGACGTGGTGATGGCCGGCAACGAATCGACGGATGGCCGCGCCGGCGTCGTGCCCGCCATGGTTGCCGAACACCTCCAGCTGCCACTGTTGGGATCATTGATCTCCGCGGAAATCTCCGACGACGGCGTACGCGGCGTTCGCCAGGGCGAGGGTGGAACCCTCGACGTCCGTGCCGGACTGCCCGCGATCATCACCGTGACCGAACGTTTCGCCGAGGCCCGGTTTCCCAACTTCAAGGGCATCATGACGGCCAAGCGCAAACCCGTCACCACGTTGTCCGTCGCCGGGCTCGGCGTCCGGACGGGCGCCAGCCGAACCGTGGTGGTCTCCACCGTTGAGCGCCCGCCGCGCGCGGCCGGACGAAAACTCATCGATGATGGGACCGCGGCCGAAGAGCTGGCCGAGTTCCTCGTTGCGAACCGCCTGGTCTGAGGGAGGAAAAGAAATGTCGAACGTCTTGGCACTCATTGAAGTTTCCCACCGCGGCGAGATTGCCGCGTCCGCCCGCGGGCTGCTGGCTGCCGCGGCCACGCTGGGCTCGCCGGTCGCCGTCGTCGTATCGTCTGCCCCCTTGACGGACGACGACGTCGCGCGCCTGGGTGAGCTAGGCGCGGCAAGGATCTACTCGGCTGTGACAGATGCCGCCGGCACTGTTTTGGTGGTACCCGCCGTGGATGCCTTGAGCGGGGCCGTCGACGCCTATGGGCCGGCTGCCGTCCTCACCGCGAACTCGGTGGACGGCCGTGAAGCAGCCGCCCGGCTTGCTGTGCGGCTCGGCGGGAGCGTGCTCGCCGACGTCGTGCAGGTGCGCAGCGACAACGGAACCGTTGTTGCCCAGCATTCGGTGTTTGGCGGGGCCTACACCGTCGAGTCGGTGGTGGAAGGCGGGCTGCCCATCCTGACCATCCGGCAGGGGGCGATCGAAGGCCAGGCTCCGGCAGCCTCGGCAGACCTGCAGACGGTGTCCCTCGAAGCCAGAGAAGAAGGCGCCGCCATCATTGACCAGTTCAACGACGATGCCGCAGTCTCCGTCCGGCCCGAGCTTCGGACTGCAGCGACGGTGGTTTCCGGCGGACGGGGTTTGGGCTCGTCCGAGAACTTTGTCCTGGTCGAGCAGCTCGCCGACACCTTGGGCGCGGCGATCGGTGCGTCACGCGCCGCCGTCGACGCCGGGTACATTGCCCAGACGGCCCAGGTGGGCCAGACCGGTGTGAGCGTGTCCCCGCAGCTGTACATCGCTTTGGGAATATCCGGAGCCATCCAGCACCGCGCAGGCATGCAGACCGCCAAGACCATTGTGGCCATCAACAAAGACGAGGACGCGCCCATTTTCGAGGTGGCCGACTTCGGAATCGTGGGCGATATTTTCACGGTGGTTCCGAAACTCATCGAGGCCGTCAAAGCCCGTTCCAACTGACGGCGTAACAGGCTTTGGCCGCTTCGGTCCAAAGCCTGTTAGCTTGATGCGTCCCTGATTGCAAAGTTCTTCCGAGAGGTGTCTGAGAAGATGTCCACCCCCGCCAAAAAGTCGACAGCAGCCAAGAACAAATGGTCCCAACCCCTCTGGGTGGTCCCAGGCGTGCTGCTCGTACTTTTGCTCATCGTCTTGTTGGCCAAGTGGTTGACGGGCCTGTCGGGTGTGCAGTCGTTCTTGCACGACTTCCCAGGCGCATCCAGCCTCCCGGAGAACGCTCCTGTCGGTTTCCCGGCATGGCTCGGATGGCAGCACTTCCTGAACGTCTTCTTCATGGTGCTCATCGTCCGGTCCGGTTGGCAGGTCCGCACGGCCAAGAGGCCGCCGGCCCAATGGACCCGCAACAACAAAGGATTCATCCGGACCAAGAATGCGCCCACCAAGATCAGCCTGGACCTGTGGTTCCATCTGACCCTGGATGCCCTCTGGGTGTTGAACGGCATCGTCTTCATCATCGTGATCTTTGCCACCGGGCAATGGATGCGGATCATCCCCACGAGCTGGGATGTATTCCCGAACGCCATTTCCGCCGCCCTCCAGTACGCATCCCTGAACTGGCCCACTGAGGACGGGTGGGTGAACTACAACGCCCTGCAACTGCTGACCTACTTCGTCACGGTCTTCATCGCCGCCCCGCTTGCCATCATCACAGGCCTGCGCACGTCCTCTGCATGGCCGAAGAAGGCCGGCACGGTGAACAAGATCTATCCCATCGAACTCGCCCGGGCAGTGCATTTCCCGGTGATGGTGTACTTCGTGCTCTTCACCATCGTGCACGTCACCCTGGTCCTCGCCACCGGGGCGCTGCGCAACCTGAACCACATGTATGGCGGCAGCGACGATATCAATTGGGTTGGTTTCGGCATTTTCGCCGTATCCCTCCTGGTCATTGTGGGCGCGTGGTTCCTTGCGAGGCCGCTGTTCCTTCGCCCCGTCGCTTCGCTGATGGGCAAAGTCAGCAAGTAAACGCACCGAATAGCCGGGAACACCGGACACCCCGGAAAACTGGGACGAACTGCAAAGGAGTGCCAATGTTTGAGCTCACAGAAGACCAGCAAGCCGTGGTGGAGATGGTGCGCGATTTCGCCACAACGGCCATTGCGCCGCATGCCGCGGAATGGGACGAGACCAAGCATTTCCCCGTGGATGTCCTGCGCGAAGCGGGCACCCTCGGCATGGGAGGCATCTATGTCCGTGAAGAGTTCGGCGGCTCGGGGCTTTCCCGCACGGATGCGGCGCTGATCTTTGAAGAGCTGTCCAAGGCAGACCCCACCATCGCGGCCTACATCTCGATCCACAACATGGTGGTGTGGATGATCGACGCTTTCGGCAACGACGAGCAGCGGGCCAAATGGGTGCCGCAGCTTGCGTCCATGGAGGCGCTGGGCAGCTATTGCCTCACGGAGCCGGGAGCCGGCTCGGACGCGGCCGCCCTGAGCACCAAAGCAGTGCTCGACGGCGACAGTTACGTTCTTAACGGCACCAAACAGTTCATTTCAGGTGCAGGAGCTTCCAGTGTCTATGTGGTCATGGCACGGACTGCGGACACGGGCAGCCAGGGCATCACCGCAATCGTTGTGCCCGCGGACGCGCCGGGCCTGTCCTTCGGCCCGAATGAAAAGAAAATGGGATGGAATGCCCAGCCCACCCGTCAGGTCATCTTCGAGGACGTACGGGTCCCGGTGGCTAACCGGCTTGGCGAGGAAGGCAGCGGATTCGGCATCGCCATGAAGGGCCTCAACGGGGGCCGGGTCAATATGGGCGCTTGTTCCGTGGGAGGCGGCCAGGCGGCCCTGGATAAGTCGATCGCCTACCTCAAGTCACGCTCGGCTTTTGGTGGCCCGCTCATCAACCAGCAGTCCCTCCTGTTTGATATTGCCGACATGGATACGGAACTCGAAACTGCCAGGACCTTGATCCTCCGGGCCGCTGACGCCTTGGATCGTGGCGCACCGGACACCGTGCGATTGTGCGCAATGGCCAAGCGGGTCGCTACGGACGCTGGTTTCAACGTGGCAAACAAGGCCATCCAACTGCATGGCGGCTACGGCTACTTGTCGGAATACGGCCTTGAGAAGATTGCCAGGGATCTGCGCGTCCATCAGATCCTGGAAGGCAGCAACGAAATCATGAGACTCATCGTTGGACGGCTCGCCGTAGGGGCATAAAGCACGCAGGAAGCACGAAGGGCCGGACCTCACGGGAGGGCCGGCCCTTCGTTGATGGGACTAGAGCTTGTCGAAGTCGGCTTCGTCCACAGTGTCGTCTGCCGGAGCCGTGGCGCCGGCGCCGATAGCAGCCTTCGAGCCGCCCGACTTCAGCGCCGCGAGGCGCGCCTCGATTTCCGTCTGCTCTCCGAGGTCCTCAAGCTGGTTGAACTGCGCGTCCAGGCTGGATGCTGCCAGCTCCTGCTGGCCGAGGACCTTGGCCTCTTCGCGGCGGATCTTCTCTTCGAAGCGGCCCACCTCGCTGGTGGGGTCCATGATGTCGATGCTCTTGAGGGCGTCGTGCACCTGAGTCTGGGCAGCAACCGTCTTGGAGCGGGCAACCAGCTCATTGCGCTTGCTCGTGAGTTCGTTGAGCTTGCCCTTCATCTGGTCGAGACCGCTCTTGAGCTTGTCCACGACTTCCGATTGGGACGCGATGTTGGGCTCGGCGGCCTTGGCCTCGTTCTCGGCCGACATCTGGCGCTGGATGGCCACCTTGGCAAGGTTGTCGAACTTCACGGCGTCGGCCGCGTCGCCGGCCGCCCGGTACTCGTCCGCCTTGCGGGAGGCCGCGAGGGCCTTGTTGCCCCAGTCCTGGGAGTTCTTGATGTCCTCGTTGTAGTCGGCCTGCAGCATGCGGAGGTTGCCGATGGTCTGCGCCACGGCGGACTCGGCCTCGGCGATGTTGTTCGAGTAGTCGCGGACCATCTGGTCCAGCATCTTCTGCGGGTCCTCAGCCTGGTCGAGCAAGGCATTGATATTCGCCTTGGCGAGCTGTGCGATCCGCCCGAAAATGGACTGCTTAACCATGGTGTTGCCTTTCGTCCTGCTCAGTGGTGCCCACTGAATCCAGTGATCAGTTTTTGTACCGCTCTACGCGGGGGACGGCCCCCACCTAGTCTTTGGGTGCTAGAAGCTGCCGGAGTCGCCACCGCCGAAGTCGCCGCCGCCGCCGTCGCCGCCGAAGAAGCCTCCGCCGCCGAAGTCACCTCCACCGCCGCCGTCGCCGCCGAAGAAACCGCCGCCCCCACCGCCGTTGTTTCCGCCGCCCCAGCCGCCTCCGCCGCCGTGCAGGATGGAGTTGATGAGGATGCCGCCGAGGATCGCTCCGCCGAGGCCGCCACCGCTGCCTCCACCACCGAACATGCCGCCACGGCCGTAGCCTTGGTTGGCGAATCCGCCGAACTGATCGACGTCGGACTGGGCGAGTTGAGTGGCTTGTGCGGCGAGCGACTGGGCCTGCTGGGCGTACGTCAGTGCGGTGACCGGGTCATTGCGGGAAATGGACAGGGCGTAGTCGAGATTCCGTTGGGCTTCGGCCAAGCGGGTACGCGCCTCGGTGCCCACGCCTCCGCGTCGAGCCGCGATGTAGTCCGAGGTGGCGCTGATCTGGGACTGGGCAGCCATGATGGTCTGCTGGAGCGCGGCCTGTGCACGCCTTGCCTGTTCCTGCTGGTCACGGATTCCCGAGAGAGACTGGTCCAAGGCCTGGTGGGCCTTCTCCACGCGGTCCAAAGTGGCAATGGGATCGATCCTTCCGCCCTGGATTTCAATCTTGACTTGCGCCAGTGCGGCTTCGACTCCGGCCACCGGCCCAGCCAGCTCCGGGTGTTCGCCGGACTGGATCATCGCCTTGGCCTGTGCGAGATCCTGGCTGGTCTCCACCACGGCGCCCTCCAGCGAGTTCCGGGCTTCGTCGAGGCTGCCGGCCACCTTGGAGATGGCGTCGATCAGCACGTTGGTCTGGTGCAGGCCCTCTTCCGCAGCGCGGACTGCGACTGCGGCAAGGCTGCTCTCACCAGTCGCGAGCTTTTCCTGTGCCGTGGTTGTTGCATTTTGAACGAAGGCAAGCCGGTCCTTGGCCTGGGTGATGTTGTCGCTCACATGGCCAAGTGCGCTGTCTGCGTACTTCTCGCGCAGGCCGTTGAGCGATTGCTCCGCGCTGCTGATCTTTGCCTCGGCTTCGTTGGCACCGGCCGCAACAGTGGCCAAGGCCTGCGGCGCGTTCTTCTCCAGCTCGCGCAGGGAATCGAAATCGGCCTTCTGCTCCCGCAGCGACTCAAGGGCGGCCTCCGAGCGTCGGATGATTTCGCCGAGCCAAGTGCGCTGCTGCTCTTCGGTGTCCGGGATGTGGTCATCGAGCTGTTGCTGCAGTTTGAAGGATTCGGTCATGTGGTTCTTGGCTTCCAGCAACGCTTTGGTGAAGTTCCCGACGGCGGCATCTCCGTATTGCGCCTGGGCGAAGCCGAGCTCCTGCTCGCTGGACTTGATGGTGTCATCCGCTTCGATGAGCAGGGAGCCGGCTTTGCGCCGCAGGTCCGCGATGCTCAAAGAGGCCAGGGGATCGAGCTGTTCCCCTTGCGGACCGTAGCTCGCTCCTGATGCCGGGCTCTTCTTGCGACGGTTTCGGAAGTACAAGTACGTTCCCACGCCGCCCGCCGCAACAACGCCCGCGCCGATCAAAACCACTGCACCCGAGTTGCCGCTCGGAACCGTGCCGCTGCCCCCGCTGGCCGCATCTCCGACGGCGGCTGCGGTGTCGATGGCTGCCTGGGCAAAGTCCCGCTTGCCTGCGCCCAGGTTGGCCGCGATGGCATTGGACGAAATGGTTGACCTCTTGGAATAGATCGCACTGGCAGAGTTGGGTGCGAAATAGTACTGACCGGCCGCGGAGATGGCCAGAATGACATCCGACCGGCCCATGCCCTTCTTGGTGGCCACTGCCGTGGCCCAGGCTTCGGGCGATGAGGGGTTGTCGAAGGAATTCACCGTGACCACGTACAAGTTGTATTTGTGGTCCTTCAGGAGCTTCTGGATGGCGTCCTGGACCTCCCCCTTGCGGTTGCCCAGAACATTCGCGTTGTCCACGATGTTCTGGCCGGACGGGATGGTCACCGGGTCGGCGGCCCAGGCTGCGGTGGCCGGGAGGACCAGCATTCCAGCCAGGCCGATGACGGCGAGTACACGTTTCAACATTGACCGCATGTGCAACCCTTCAGCACGTCTACGATTGGTCCGGGCCGGAACAATCGAAACAGAATGCGTCAGCGCCCCCACGCATGGTTGTCAAGCGGCAGGTCGCTGTGGCAATTCCACTTGATACTATGGTGCACCTTTTGGGGCGTCCACAGCGGTAAATATGCCGCCAGCGAAACGGGGAGAAATCTTCCCTTCTCCAGCGTTGAGGGGGCTAGCCGGTGCCATTCGAAGGCACAGGACCGTTCCGATGACGCGTTCAGCAAGCTCCCAGCGAACGTCGACTCTTGATCCAGCAAGAGCGACGATAGTTAAGGGGACGAGGAAGAAAGGAAGTCCCATGACGGAGAACCCAGCACAGGGCGCCGCACCTGAGAACGATGGCCCTGAGAACCATGGTCCTGAGGGCGCCGGCCAGGCGGAAGCGGACAAGCAAGCCAATTCCCAGCCCACGGCCCCGCTGCCGGCATACCAGCCGGGTCAGGATTTCACTGCGAAGCCCGAACACCCTGCGAAGCCCGAACACCCCGCGCAGCCCGAATACCCTGCGAGGCCCGAATACACAGCACAGACTCCGGTAGCTCCTGCGCCCTGGGCCCAGGGCCCGGCCGAAAACGCCACCGAGCAGATCCAGGCCCAGCACAGCGCTCCCCAGAACGGCGCGCCCCAGAATGGAGCGCCCCAGCACAGCGCGGGACCGCAGCATCCCTACCCGCAGCACCAGCCTTTCTACGGGGGACCGAACCCTGCACAGCACTATCCCACGCAGCAATTCCCGGTCCACCCGGGCGGTCCGGCGGCCAGCCCGAAGCGCAAGCCGGTCTTCGGCGTCGGGACCTTGGTGGCCTGCATTCTGGCAGCCGGTCTCGTGGGCGGAGGCGTTGTGGCCGCCAGCGATCAATTGTTGAACAGCCGGACCCCGGCGGCGGCCGGCAGCAGCCAGACGGGAACCGTGATTGTCAACAACACGGACAACGTCAACGCCATCACCGCAGCCGCGGCCAAGGCGTCGCCAAGCGTCGTGACCATCATGGCCTCGAGCGGAAGCCAGGGCGGCACCGGTTCGGGCATCATCCTCGACGACCAAGGCCACATCCTGACCAACACCCATGTGGTGACCCTTGACGGAGCCAGCGCCAATGCCGCGATTGAAGTGCGGTTGAGCGATGGACGCGTCCTGAAGGCGACGGTAGTGGGTACGGACCCGCTTTCGGATCTTGCCATCATCAAGGTGGACAACGCCTCCGGCCTCGTGCCGGCTACCCTGGGTGATTCCAGCAAGATCAACGTCGGGGACAACGCGATCGCGATCGGCGCTCCGCTCGGCCTGCCCGGCACGGTCACCGACGGTATCGTGTCCACGCTCAACCGCACCATCAGCGTGGCGTCCTCGGCTGTTCCCAACGGCGGCTCCGACAATTCGCAAAACGGCGGCCAGGGCGGATTCCAATTCGCCCCTCCAGGCGGTGGCCAGGGCCAGAGCAGTGCGGGCCAGGGCACTGTTTCGCTCAACGTGATCCAGACCGATGCGCCGATCAACCCGGGCAACTCCGGTGGAGCGCTTGTCAACACCAAGGGCGAGATCATTGGCGTCAACGTGGCGATCGCTTCCGCCGGGAGCAGCAGTTCCTCCTCTTCCTCCAGCGGCAACATTGGTGTGGGCTTCAGTATCCCGATCAACAACGCGAAGCGTATTGCGCAGGAACTCATCAAGAACGGCAAGGCCACCCACGGGCAGTTCGGTGTCAGCGTGCAGCCTAAGTCGGCCACGGGAAGCAGCTCCGGGTTCTCAGTGGGCGCGCAGGTTGCAGCCGTGACCAAGGGCTCGGCAGCCGAGAAGGCAGGGCTCAAGGTGGGCGACGTCGTGACCAAGTTCGCCGGCATAGACATCACCGATCCGGAGCAGCTCACCGCGGCCGTCCGTGAGCAGCCGGCAGGCGCAACGGTCAAGGTGACCATCCAGCGCAGCGGCCAGTCCCAGGAGCTCGACGTGACCCTGGATGCTGCGCCGTAACAGCTGCGCCATCGCAGCGGATTCCAGGACGGAAACCAACAAGCAGTCGACGACGGCGGGCGGCACCATCGGTGCGGCCCGCCGTCGTCGTGTGCTCTTGCTGCCCTAAGCGATGCGATCCACGAAACAGGAGTTAACGCGGCGGCGTTGTCCGACTTGTCCCGCAATATGCTTAGCTAGGACGAGCCCGTACGCCGGGCACTCTTGGCCATGCCCCTAGTTGCTGGCCATCCCCGAGTATGGAAGGCTGCCTCGAACACAGTGGGAGATACATTGAAGATTGTTGTTCTGGTCAAGCACGTCCCGGACGCGCAGTTCGACCGACACCTCACCGGCCCAGGCAACACCACGGACCGCGACGAGAGCATTCTGTCCGAACTGGACGAGTATGCGCTCGAAGCCGCGCTGCAGCTCAGCGAAGCCCGCGGAGGTGCGAAGGCCGGCAACGAGGTGATCGCCTTGAGCATGGGTCCCGCCGGTGCGGTGAACGCCGTCAAGAAGTCCTTGCAGATCGGCGCCTCCTCGGGAGCGCATTTGAGCGACGACGCCTTGGCCGGTTCCGACGCCGCCGCTACCTCGCTGGCCCTCGCCGCGGCAATCCGGTATCTCGGCGCCGACTCGCCCGTGGACCTCGTCCTGACGGGCATGGCCTCGACCGACGGCGAAACGTCCTTGGTTCCGGCCCAGCTCGCAGAACGGCTCGGACTCCCGCAAGTCACTTTTGCCTCCTCCCTGGAGGTCAATGGCGAACGCGTTGTCGCGCGCCGTGACGGTGACGCCCACGCGGACACTGTGGAGGCAACCTTGCCGGCGTTGATATCCGTGACGGACCAGATCAACGAGCCGCGATACCCCAACTTCAAAGGCATCCTTGCAGCCAAGAAGAAGAAAATCACGGCACTTACGCTGGCCGATATCGGCGTCGATGCCGCGCAGGTGGGCGCCGCGGGTTCGCTGACCGCCGTCGAGACGGCTGAAGCGCGGCCACCGCGCACTGCCGGCACCATCATCACCGACGAAGGCGACGCCGGCATCAAGCTGGTTGAGTTCCTGGCCGCCCAGAAGCTGCTCTAAGAGGATTCCGACACATGGCAAAAGCACTTGTATTCATTGACAACCCGGGCACGGCGCTCAAGAAGAGCAGCCTTGAACTCCTGACGATCGCACGTTCCCTCGGGGAAGCGGTGGTCGCCTTCAACGGCGAACTGCACGACGACGTCGCGGCCGCCCTGGGTGCGCAAGGAGCCTCGGTTCTTTACCGCCCGTCCGCGACGGACCTGGACGACTACCTAGTTGCGCCGAAAGCGGCATATCTAGCCGCCGCAGTTGCAGCCTCCGGAGCCCAGACCGTCCTGCTGGAGAACACAGCCGACGGCAAGGAAATCGCGGCCCGTCTTGGCGTGAAGCTCAACGCCGGCGTCATCACCGATGTTGTGGGCGTCGACGCCGACGGCACGGCCCACAAGTCGGTCCTGGCGGGCTCATACACCACCACGGCCAAGGCGCGCACCGCCGTCGCCGTGCTCACGGTCAAGCCGAACAGTGTCGACGTCGAGGCCCCGGCCGCGGCAAGCACGCCCGAAGCTGTCACTGTCGATGTCCCGGCCGATGCCACCGCGAATGCCGCACGGGTCACCGGCCGTGCGGAAAAGCCGGTCAGCGGCCGTCCGGAGCTCACCGAAGCCCGGATCGTGGTTGCCGGCGGACGCGGCGTCGACGGCGACTTCGGTCCTCTGGAAGAACTGGCCGACGCACTGGGCGGTGCGCTCGGGGCTTCCCGTGCCGCCACGGATGCAGGCTGGATCGGCCATGACTACCAGGTGGGCCAGACGGGCAAGACCGTGTCCCCGCAGCTCTACATTTCGGCGGGCATCTCCGGGGCGATCCAGCAGAAGGCCGGGATGCAGACCTCAAAGGTCATCGTCGCGATCAACAAGGATGCTGAATCGCCGATCTTCGAAATCGCGGACTTCGGCATCATCGGTGACCTCTTCAAGGTTGTTCCGCAGGCCACTGAAGAGATCAAAAAGCGGAAAGGCTGATCCCTTTGTCTTCTGACGCTACGTCAGCAAAGAGCCCGTTCAACGCCTCCACGGAGCGCGTTGAGCGGGTGCTTTGTTTTACCGCCCACCCGGATGACATCGACTTCGGCGCGGCCGGCACCATCGCCGCTTGGACCGCTGCCGGCGTCGAGGTCAGCTACTGCGTCATGACCGACGGCGACGCCGGAGGTTTCGATCCTGCCCACCGCGAAGAGATCATTTCCATGCGCGCAGAAGAGCAGAGACAAGCCGCTGCCCTCGTCGGCGTGACGGACGTGCACTACCTCCATGAGCGCGATGGCTACCTGGAACCGACGCATGGGGTCATCAAAGAAGTCGTGAAGCTCATCCGCGAAATCCGCCCCGACGTCGTCCTTGCCATGCATCCGGAACGCAATTGGGACAGGATCCAGAAGAGCCATCCCGACCACCTCGCAGTGGGGGAGATCGTGACACGGGCGGTGTACCCGGCGGTGGAGAACCCCTTCGCCTACCCGGAACTTGCGGAAGCCGGCCTCGAGGCCTTCAAGCTCCCCTGGCTGTGGCTCTTCGCCGGTCCCGAAACCCGTGAGAACTATTTCGTGGATGTCACCGACCACATCGACGCGAAGCTGGCTGCCATCCGGATCCATGCGAGCCAGCACCCCGACCTGGAGGGTATGGAACGGGCTGTCAGAGGCATGCTCCGGCATAATGCCTCGCGCGCCGGCATGCCCGGCGGGCGCAGCGCCGAGGCGTTCCATGTGGTGGAAGTCAACGGTTCCCAAACCATCGCCGGATTCTGAAATTGCTGATGTGTAACCTGTGTCATATGCTTAGTCTCGTTTAAATCATATTTAATTGAGGAAGGCAGACTTTGATGGCGAAGACTGCACAACAGCCGGTATTGGTGATCATGGGTGTCTCCGGTTCCGGTAAATCGACAGTGGCTGGCGTATTGGCCGGCCGGCTGGGTTGGGACCTCGCCGAAGGCGACGACCTGCACCCGGAAGCGAATGTGGCAAAGATGCAGGCAGGGCACGCACTCAGTGATGAGGACCGTTGGCCCTGGCTGGACATCATCGCTGATTGGATCAAGGAGCGTACAGCAGTAGGAAAGCCGGGCATCATCACATGCTCGGCCTTGAAGAAGCGCTACCGGGATGTCCTGCGCGGCGAGGGCGTCGTGTTCGTCTTCCTCCAGGGGAGCAAGGACAAGATTTCCGACCGGCTGGCTTCGCGACACGGTCACTTCATGCCACCCTCGCTGCTGGAATCACAGTTCGATGCACTTGAGGCACCCACGGAGGACGAGGACCACATCTCGCTGTGCGTCTCTGCTTCTCCGGCTGAAGAAGCAGACGAAATCATCGAACGGCTTGGCCTTGAGGCACAGACCGCCCACGCGGTCGGTGGCGCAGCGTGAACTGGACCGGGCACGATACCCAACTCCTTGTGGTCGCGGCTATCGGCATTGCGCTGATCGTCCTGCTGATCGCCAAATTCAAGGTCCACCCCTTCCTTTCCCTGGTACTCGGATCGGCCTTCGTTGGCCTGGCCTCCGGAGTGGAACTGGCCAAGGTCGTCAGCAACTTCGAGGACGGCGTGGGAGGCGTCCTTAAAGAGGTCGGCATCCTGATTGCGCTCGGCGCCATGCTGGGCAAGCTCCTGGCGGATTCCGGCGGCGCAAACCGCGTGGTGGACACCTTGCTGGAGAAAGCCAGCGGCAACAAGGTGGTCTGGATGATCACCTTGGTTGCGGTCATCATCGGCCTCCCGATGTTCTTTGAGATCGGCCTCGTCCTGCTGCTTCCGGTGATCGTCCTGGTCACCCAGCGCTCGCAGATGAAGCTCATGCGCATTGCCATTCCTGCGCTCGCGGGTTTGTCCGTGCTGCACGGCCTGGTCCCGCCGCACCCCGGGCCACTCATCGCCATCAGCGCCGTGAAGGCCGAACTGGGTACCACCCTGGCATTGGGGCTTCTGGTGGCCGTCCCCACGGTCATCATTTGTGGACCGCTGTTTTCCCGTTTGGCCGCGCGCTGGGTTCCAGTTGACGCTCCTGCGGTGGCCGGCGGCGTCGACACCAAGCACGCCGTCGACCTCAGCGAAGTAAAGCGTCAGCCCAGCTTCCTCGTCACGTTGTTGACCATCATTTTCCCGGTGGTGCTCATGCTCCTGAAGGCCGTCGCGGACATTGTCTGGCCCGACGCGGCCCATGCCCCCATGATCCGCATGGTCCTTGACTTCGTGGGCCAGCCGCTCGTGGCGATGACCCTGGCCGTGCTCGCCGCCATGGTGACCTTCGGCTACGCCGTCGGCTTCACGGGTAGCAAGATCACCGCCAAGCTCGGCGACAGCCTCGGACCGATTGCCGCCATCCTGTTGATCGTGGGCGCAGGCGGCGGCTTCAAGCAGACCCTTATTGGCGCCGGCGTCGGTGACGCGGTCAAGAAATGGGCCGAGGGCGCCAATATGTCCGTGCTGGTCCTGGGCTTCATTGTGGCTGTGGCGCTTCGCCTGGCCACGGGCTCGGCGACGGTTGCCACTGTGACGGCTGCGGGCATTGTGGCTCCGTTGGCGAGCAGCCTGAGCCCGACACACGCCGCACTCCTTGCTTTGGCCATCGGTGCCGGCTCGCTCTTCCTGTCCCACGTCAACGACGCCGGATTCTGGCTCGTGAAGGAACTCTTCGGCCTCACGGTGGGGCAGACGTTCAAGACGTGGTCGGTGATGGAGACGCTCATCTCGGTGGTCGGCTTCGGCTTTATCATGGTGCTCTCGCTGATCATTTAGCGGAGCTGCTTGGCAGTCAGTACGACGGCGGCCCGCCCCCTCTGTTTCCAGTGGGGACGGGCCGCCGTTCTGCTTTCTTGAGGTATGCCCTAACTGAGCTTTTCTGCTGCGTAGACTTTGATGCCTTCGAGCAGGTAGGATGCCAGACCTACCCGGACCTTGTCGTAATTGGCGGTGAACCGGGGGTCGTCCACATACATCTGTCCCAGGCCTCGATAGGATTCAGCGTTGGGCGTCCAACTGGCGCAGATCCATGTGTAATGCCGGCCGACAGCTGCCTGGACGTCCGGATGGTCTGCCGGAAGGGCGGCGTCGAAGCAGCGGGCTAGATCCTCGTTCAGCGCAGCGTACTCCGCCATGAAGGCCTGTTTTTGGGCCGTTGTCATCGCCGAGTGTCGAGCTTTGCTCTCGTCGACGGCCCGATCGCCCCAGCGCTCGCGCGCCTCGGCTTCGTAGGGGTTGTTGTCGAAATCCTTGAAGATGTTTTCCGCGGTCATGGTTTCTCCTTGACGTAGTGCTGCGATCGTGGCGTCGACCGTCCGGGACATACGGTCCAGCCGGTCGCGCTCGGCCTGCAGCCAGTTCCTGTGCACGGCAAGTGCCTCCACAGGATCGGCCTGGCCATCCAGAACTTCGCCGATGGTCTCGAGCCCAAGGCCAAGTTCACGAAGCAGAAGGATCCGCTGCAGGCGCAGCAGCTCAGGCTGGCCGTAGTACCGGTAGCCGTTGTGTCCCGTGCGGGCAGGCTGCAAGAGTCCGAGTTGGTCGTAGTGGCGCAAGGTTCGCGAGGAGACCTTGCTCGCCTTGGCCAGTTCGGAAATGGTCCAGGTATCTGCCTTGTCCTGCTTCATGCATCCAGCGTAGAAGTTGACGTTACGTCAAGGTCAAGCCCCCGTCACCAAGTGCCTATGTCCGGGCAGCGCCCGTCGCTTTACGTGAGGGGTGCTGCGGCCACCGTCGGGAGTGTCGGCTTCTTGGAGCCGCCCACGGGTTCAACCGTGATGCCGATGGCCGCCGCGCTGGAAATGCCGGAGACAACCGCCGGATGACTCAAGGCCTGGGCGTCCATGAGCCCCTGGGATACAGGGTCGGAGCCGTCCTTGGGAATGAGCCACATCTGATAGACCTTGCCGGCCGGGGGAGCGGGAACTCCGTTCATACGGACCACCACAGCGTTCTTCAAGCTGGAGATGGACACGGTGGCAGTGCCGCCGCCGTTGACGTTGACGGTGGCTTGCCGGACATCGCCGGCCTGCAGTACCTGGTTCACGGGATCGTTCTGCCCGGCCACGTAGACGCCTACCCCAACACCGCCAAGCGCAATTACCGCGGCCGCCGCAGCGGCTGCCACCCAAACACGGACGCCGCCGAAGCGTCGGCGATCCCGCCGGTCCCGGGCAACGGCGAGGTCAACGACGTCGGGGGCTATCTCCATTGCGGGGCCAGTCGACACTTCGGGAACCGACGACGGCGCGGACGCTGTGCCGGTTTGTGCAGCGCGTGGTTGTTCCGGGAGCTGCCGCAGAATGTCCTCCAACAGCCCGGGCCGCGGTTCGGCCTCGTCGGCGAATGAGGTCGCGAGGGTTTCGCG
This sequence comes from Arthrobacter sp. 2RAF6, assembly GCF_052115205.1. Taxonomy (NCBI): domain Bacteria; kingdom Bacillati; phylum Actinomycetota; class Actinomycetes; order Micrococcales; family Micrococcaceae; genus Arthrobacter; species Arthrobacter sp. 2RAF6. The sequence goes on from NZ_JBFRGF010000001.1 coordinate 246,804, forward strand.
TGACTGCCTGACTCGCTCAAGGAACGCTGGGCGTTCGGGCGCGGTGGCAATGTAGTTGTCGATTTCCGCTCGCTCGGCGTCGCTCAAGGCGTCGAGGGCATAGATCTCGGCAAGCTCCAGGACGCGGCCTTCAGTTAGATCGGTGGCTATTTCGCTGGCGAACATCCTGCGGAGGCCTTCCTTTCCGGCATTCTGCTTGTTGTCATCGTGTTCGGTCATGTCAGCTCACCCCCAGGCAAGTCTTGAGTCGGAGAAGTCCATCGCGGATGCGGGACTTGATGGTCGGAATCGCTGCGCCGAGTTGTTCGGCGACCTCCCGGTAGGTGAGCCCGCCATAGTAGGCGAGCCGCACGGATTCCAATTGCGTTTCCGTCAGGGTGCCAAGGCAACGGGAGACAGCCTCGGCCTCAAGCCGGCTGTTGGCTTCTTCTTCGACTGAATCGTGGTCAAGGAGTTGGCTCGCCGCCCCATACTTCGCTTCGCGGTCCGTTGCGGACTGGGCCGAGCGGACACGATCGATCGCGCGCCGGTGGGTGATGGTCATGAGCCACGCGAGCGGGCTGCCCGCCTCGGGATCGAATTTGGCCGCGTTCTGCCAGACCTGGATGAAGACTTCCTGGGTTGTATCTTCGCTCAGCCCTGCATCCACCAAAACGCGCTTGGCCATGCCGAAGACCCGACGCGCGGTGAGCCGATAGAACTCGCTGAAGGCGACCCGGTCGCCGTCGGCCATCAACCCCAGCAAGTCCGCAAGCTGCGCATTCGAGCCTTCAATCAGGCCGGGGGCCTCAGGGCCTCGCACATTCGGTGTATCCATCACCGTCCAGCATAGGTTGCTGGTGACCTTGGCAGCACCAGAAGAATTACCAGTCTTGAGAGTAGCCACCTGCGCCCCTTCCGCGGACGTCGCCCACCGGCCCTGTATCGCAGACCAGATGCCTGCCCAGGCTGTTGGTGCCTGCAAAGGGTATTCGGCGCAGGGCGGGCTTTGGATGGGTGATCCGCCGAGGTGACCGTGCGGATATCTGGCGGCCCTGGGCCCGCTAGAGCTTCGCCCCGGCAAAACCGTGTTGGCGCCAGGCCTCGTACACCGCGATGGAGGCGGCATTGGCAAGGTTCAGCGAGCGGAGGGACGGCAGCATGGGGAGCCGGACGCGCGCCGTGACATGAGGGTCCTGTTTCAGCCAGTCCGGAAGCCCGACGGACTCGGGACCGAACAGCAATACATCGCCCTCTTGGTAGGCAATATCCGCATAGGAGGATTCGCCGTCGGACGTGAAGGCGAAGACGCGCTCGGGCTGCAATGCCGCCCACGCAGCCTCGATGTCCTTGTGCACCGTGACCACCGCGAGGTCGTGGTAGTCGAGTCCCGCCCGGCGCAGCTTCGCGTCGGAGAAGTCGAAGCCCAACGGCTCCACGAGGTGGAGCTCCGCGCCGGTGATGGCGGCGAGCCGGATGGCGTTTCCCGTGTTGCCCGGGATTTCAGGAGTGTGGAAGAGGATGCGGAACACGTATCAATCCTAGCCAGCGAAAATACAGGGTTGTTCCTGCAGGCTCAGTGCATGCCGCGCAGCAGCCGGGCCAGGACCGGGACAACCACAGTGTTGGGCACCGGGCCTGAACTCAGGAACTGCTTGAGGCCGCGGGCCAGCCCGGAGGCGTTGACGATTTGCACCGAACCGAAGTCTCCGTCCGTACGCCGGTAGTGGTCGATGACGGGCTCGTGCGGGTTACCGTCCGGGCTGTGGACAACTACCCAGCCGGTCACATTCAGCTCCGGAAAGATCTCCTGCATGTGGCGAACGATGGGCTCGAGCTGCGGCGGTGGCACCGAACGCCCGCCGTGCTTGAGCGCCACCCCGTCCCAGGCGTAGGCGCCCTTGGGCAGCAGCATGGAACCGATGAGCGCCAGGCGGTAGCCGGCAAGCAGGGCGTGATCGATGTGGCTGTCGTCCGAAGGGGAGCGGAGCCCGTTGACGAGCCGCGCCGAGGGAATGGCAGGCAGGATCTGGCGGCTGATGAGCTGGACTGTCCGCATTTCGCGCTGAATGCGGGCTTCGGCGCCGAAGATTCCACGCTTCCGGGGAATCCCGTGGATCTGCAGCGCGGCCTCGCCTTTGGAGAGCAGGGGGACCTCGCGCGGATCATCGAAGGGCGGCACATAGACGGGAGCGTCGCCGGCCGTGTTGCGCGGGGCATTCGGCCGATGGACCCCGGCGGTGGTGCGGGTTTCCCCTCCGGGAGTGCCGGAGGAGCTGTAGTCCGGTCTTTGCGTTGCGAAGGGGTCCGCCCCGCCCGGAGCGCGGCTCGCATAGCGGCGGTCGTAGTCCGCGCGTCGTTTGGGATCAATCAGGGTCTCGTACGCGAGCGTGACCTGTCGAAAGACCTCCGGATCCCCGCCATGGTCCGGGTGGGCGTTCCTCGCGGCCTTCCGGTAGGCCACTTTGATCTCCTTGTCCGTCGCGGTGACGGGGACCCGGAGGATCTGATAGTGGGAACTGCTGCCCTGAGCCAACCACGGGCCTTTCTCTGGATTCTGACGATTCCCGCCGTCCCGGTGCGGAGCGGCGATCTTGGCAAGTCTAGCCAGCCCACCATGAGAACGACGGTGGCCCGGGCTTTAGTTCCCAGGGTCCAGCCCCTGCCAGTGGCATGATTCATGCTGTGAACTCCCCGGCCGGCCCCGATTATCCCCTTGACCCAGCAAGCCCCGGCCCTGAAAGGCTGAACGGGTCGCCCCGCCGACGGATCGTGCTGGCGGTCAATCCGGCCGCAGCGTTTGGCCGGCACGCCGTTGCCGGGGACGACGCCGCCCGCTGCCTCCGCGCCGCAGGTCTTGACGTCGTCGTACTTCGGCGCGCCAGCATGGACGCACTGCGGGAAGCGGTAGACGAAGCCCTTCGGGCAGGCGCCGAAGCCCTGGTGGTGGTGGGCGGCGACGGCATGGTCCATTTGGGCGTCAACTCACTTGCCGGGACCGGGTTGCCGCTCGGGATTGTTCCTGTGGGTACGGGAAACGACGTAGCGCGGATGCTTGGACTGCCTTTACAGGATGTCGCGGGGTCGTGCGTCCGCGTGATCTCGGCGCTCGCCGATGGCGGGCGGGTACTCGACGCGGGCCGCATCACCACCGGCGGACGGACCATTTGGTTTGCCGGAGCCGTATCCGCGGGATTCGATGCTGCGGTCAATGAACGGGCAAACTCCTGGAGGTGGCCCCGCGGTACACTCCGCTACACCCTCGCGATGCTCCGGGAGCTCGGATCGTTCCGGGCCATCCATTACACCGTGACTGCCGACGGCGCGACATCGAAGGAAGGCGCCATGCTGATTTCGGTGGCCAACGGCCAGTCGATCGGCGGCGGGATGCGCATCGTCCCCAATGCCGCGCCCGACGACGGGTTGCTGGATTTGTTTATCGTCAAGCCCCTGTCGCGGCTGGCCCTCCTTGCGGTCTTCCCGAAGGTCTTCTCCGGCCGGCATATCTCGCACCCGGCGGTGGAAATCCGCCGGGTGCGCTCAGTGCGGCTTGCCGCCGAGAACGTGGTGGCCTACGCCGACGGTGAGCGGATCGGCCTCCTTCCCTTGGACATCGACGTTGTTCCGGACGCCTTGCGGGTATTGGCCTGACCTGGCCGGTCAGCGACGCGAGGCGACGGCCAGGCGATTGAGCGCGAGTGCGCCGACGAGCAGTCCGAAGTCGCGGAGGGCGACGTCGAAGAAGTTGCCGAGCACCAGCAAGTTCACGATGATGCCCAGAAGCCACACGGCCACCAGGAGCGAGCCAAAACGCGGGCGGACCGCCACCGCAATGCCGGCCACAATCTCCACGACACCCACGATGTACATGAAGCTCTGGGCCGGGACCGGAATCACGGAGGTGGCCACGGGGGCCAAATACATCGTCCAGTGGGTGAGCAGGTTGGTGAACTTGTCCAGGCCGAAAATGATCGGCGCCACGGTGAACACGGTCCGAAGGAGCAGGAATGCCTGCCGCTCGGGATCCATGGACAACAGCGATCCGGTTTTCGCCTGTGCTGGGGATGATGGGGTGGTCATAATGCTCTCTTTCTAAAAGTAGATAATTTGATTTTAGAAAGTTCGGCAGGATTAAGCAATGAGTGTTGATTTTAGAGTTAAGCTGGATCCATGACCGGACTTCCCTGGCTGCGTCGGCTCTCCGCTTTGGCATCCCTCGACGACGGCAACCGCCGCCGCCTGTACGAGCACGTCTGCAGCGCAAGCGATGCGGTCAGCCGCGACGACGCCGCGACGGCCCTCGGGCTACCCCGCAGCACAGCCTCCTTCCACCTGGACCGATTGGTCCGTGACGGACTCCTGAGTGTTGAGTTCCGCAAGCTCGGCGGCAAGGTCGGTCCGGGGTCCGGGCGCCCTGCGAAGCTGTATGCGCCTGTCATCGAAGAGATCGGCGCCTCGGTTCCGGAGCGCCACTATGACCTCGCCGGGGAAGTGATGGCCTCTGCCATCCAGGACTTGATGGCGAAGGGTGGTTCCCCCCGCGAAGCGCTCCTCGAAACCGCCTACGCCCGGGGCCGCGAGGCCGGCAGCACGGAGCAGCATTTCGAGGATGTCCTGGTGAGCTACGGTTACAGGCCGGAAGCTGACGACGACGGCGGGTACTCCCTGGTCAATTGTCCTTTCCACCGGTTGGCCGAAAGCCACACGGACGTCGTCTGCGCCATGAACGGCGCCTTCCTGAGCGGAGCGGCGGCCGCGTGCGGAATTGCCGAGGAGCGGATCGCCGACGACAACCGCGAAGGCCATTGCTGCGCCAGGATCCGTCCAGCATAGTGATCCGTCCCGCGGATGAGTGGAGCGGCCCTGAAGGCGCCTTCCGCCACCGAAGCCTGGATCCGCCTGCCTCGATAGACTTGGGTAGTGCCTGTTTACCTGGACCATGCCGCCACCACGCCCCTTGCCGCCGTCGCCCTCACCGCCATGACCCGCGAGCTGGCACGGACCGGCAATCCGTCATCGTTGCACGCTTCCGGACGGCGTGCCCGGCGATCCGTGGAAGAGGCACGGGAGGCGATTGCGGCAGCAGCCGGGGCGCATCCTTCCGAGCTCATCTTCACGTCCGGAGGCACCGAAGCAGACAACCTTGCCGTCAAGGGGATGTACTGGGCCCGCCACGACGAAGACGGCCGGCGCAAGCGGGTCCTTAGCTCCGCCGTCGAGCACCATGCTGTGCAGGACACCGTCGAATGGCTGGAACGGCACGAAGGGGCCGAAGCGGTGTGGCTCCCCGTCGATTCCCAGGGCGTCGTGCGGCTGGACGCTGTGCGGGCGGAGATCGAGCGCGATCCGGGATCGGTGGCCCTCGTTACCGTCATGTGGGCAAATAACGAGGTGGGCAGTATCCAGCCCGTCAAGGAAATCGTGGAAATCGCCGCCGCCCACGGCATCCCCGTGCACTCGGACGCAGTCCAGGCGTTCGGCTCGATTCCGCTGAGCTTCCGCGACTCAGGACTCGCCGCGATGTCGGTCTCGAGCCACAAAATCGGCGGACCCGTGGGCGTGGGCGCCCTCTTCCTCGGGCGCTCCACCAAGGTCACTCCGGTCCAGCACGGGGGAGGCCAGGAGCGTGATGTTCGCTCGGGAACCCTGGACACGGCGTCGATCGCGGCATTCGCCGCTGCAGCGGAGTCGGTCGCTCAAAACCTGGCGGCAGAGCGCGAGCGGATCAGCACCTTAAGGGACCGGCTCATCGACGGCGTCAAGGTCGCGATTCCCGGGGCAGTGCTGCGCGGAGCGACCGGCGACGACAGGCTCCCCGGCAACGCGCATTTCACCTTCCCGGGCTGTGAAGGCGATTCCTTGCTGTTCCTCCTGGACCTCGCGGGCATCGAATCATCCACCGGATCCGCCTGCACAGCGGGAGTCCCCAGGCCCTCGCACGTCTTGCTTGCCATGGGGTTGGACGAGGACACCGCGCGCGGGGCACAGCGGTTCAGCCTTGGGCACTCTTCAAACGACGCCGACGTCGACGCGCTGCTCAAGGCTCTCCCGGACGCGTATGCCCGGGCGAAGCTTGCCGGCATGGCCGGTCACGAGTCCAGCATCCAGACCGCAGCCACGGTGGCCCGGGGCTACGGTGGATCGGCAGGCGGCCCGGCAGGCGATCAGGTCCCGGGCAACAACTGATCCAGCGGAACGGCAGGATCAGTCAGGCGGTTCACGTCCACCGGAATGCTCCCCGAAATGAGTGCCTTGACCGGCTTCTGGACCCGTTGCTGGTTGACGCTCATGCCCGCCACGACGGCGCCGTCCCGTAGCCAGAAGGCCAGGAAGCTGTTTTCCTCCAACGTGCCGCGGATGACGGGCACGGAACCTGCCGCGAGCGTGGGATATCCCCAGTACTCCATCGAGACGTCGAACTGGTCTGTATAGAAATACGGGACCACGTCCAGCATTGCGTCCTGTCCCAGCATCGCTTTGGCCGCGACCTTCCCGCCGTTGAGGGCGTTGGACCAGTGTTCGCTGCGGTGGTGATCGCCGGTGAAGGGATGGAGTGCGTTGGCAACATCGCCGGCCGCGAACACGTCGGGACTGCTGGTCCGGAGCGAAGAGTCCACCACGATTCCGTTGCGGATATCCAGCCCGGCGGCTTCGGCCAGGGCCGTATCCGGAACCACGCCGACGGCCACCACCACGAGGTCGGCAGGAAGGACCTCGGCGGAGTTGGTGACAACGGCGCTCGCCTTTCCCCCGGTGCCGCTGATTTCCGCTGCGCTCGCTGGGAGCCGGAACTGCACGCCGTGCTTTTCGTGCAGGCTGCGGAAGAAGCCGCCCAGTTCGGGGCCGATGGCCATGCTGAGCGGCACGTCTTCTAGTCCCAGCAGGGTCACGGTGTTGCCGTAGCTGCTCGCGGCCGCGGCAAGCTCCATGCCGATCCAACCCGAGCCGATCATCACTACATTCCGGCCTCCGCCGGACAGCTCTTCCTTGAGCCTGCGCGAATCATTGAATGTCCGGAACGTCATGACGCCGGCAAGATCGGAACCGGGGAGCGGGATCCGGCGCGGCTGCGCCCCTGTGGCGATCAGGAGCTTGCTGAACTGAAGCTCGGTTCCTGACCCCAGTTGTACCGTGTGGGCGACAGGATCGGCAGCCGCAACCGCCTCGCCAAGGAGGAGTTCGACGTCGTTCTCCCGGTACCAACCGGCTGCCAGCACCGGGACGGTATCCTCGCCGGCTTTGCCCAGGAGGAACTCCTTGGAGAGGGGCGGCCGCAAGTAGGGCTGTTCATTCTCCGCGCAGACCACGGTGATGCGGCCATGGAAGCCTTCGGAGCGCAGGGTCTTGGCCGCCGTCGCGCCGGCCAGCCCGCCGCCTGCAATCAGGATGTGTTCAGTGTCCATGGTGACTCGATTCGCGGGGCGTGGGCGGTTCGCGTGGTCAGACTGCGTGTGCGTGAACGCGCGCGCAGCCGCAATCTAAAACTGTTAATTTTGACTTTAGAATCGTCCGGGACGGTGGTCAAGGCATTTTTGGGGCGGATTCCCGCGGGCGCTAGAATAGTTGGGCGCGCCTAGTCTCTTTGGCCGAAATTCTTCCCCCAACACCAACAGAAAGCCAGCATGCGAGTTCTTGCAGCCATGAGCGGCGGAGTCGACTCCGCCGTTGCCGCCGCCCGCGCCGTCGAGGCAGGGCACGACGTAGTTGGCGTCCACTTGGCGCTGTCCCGCATGCCCGGAACACTGCGCACGGGCAGCCGCGGCTGCTGCACCATCGAAGACTCCCGCGATGCCTGGCGCGCCTGCGACGTGCTGGGGATTCCCTACTATGTCTGGGACTTCTCGGAGCGCTTCAAGGAAGACGTTGTCCAGGACTTCATCGACGAGTACGCCGCGGGCCGCACTCCCAATCCGTGCATGCGCTGTAACGAGCGGATCAAGTTCGCCGCTTTGTTGGAGAAGGCCATCGCCCTGGGTTTCGACGCGGTCTGCACAGGCCACTACGCCAAGGTCATCCAGGACGCGGATGGCAATCCCGAACTCCACCGCGCGGCCGATTGGGCCAAGGACCAAAGCTACGTGCTCGGTGTGCTGACCCACGAACAGCTCAAGCACTCCATGTTCCCGCTGGCGGAGACTCCCTCTAAGGCCGAGGTCCGTGCAGAGGCGGAGCGCCGCGGCCTGTCCGTGGCGAACAAGCCGGACAGTCATGACGTTTGCTTCATCCCGGACGGCGATACGGCTGGCTGGCTGGCCGAGAAGATCGACATGACCACGGGCGACATCGTGGACGAGGACGGAACCAAGGTAGGGGAGCACCCGGGGGCCAACGCCTTTACCGTAGGCCAGCGCCGCGGCCTCAAGCTGGGCACCCCTGCCGCTGACGGCAAGCCGCGCTTCGTGCTGGAAATCCGGCCCAAGGAAAACAAGGTGGTCGTCGGGCCCGAAGCCCTGCTGGCCATCGACGAGATCCGCGGAATCAAGGTATCCTGGGCCGGCCTGCCTATCGCCGAGGTGGCTACCGGCGCCGAGTTCGACTGCTATGCCCAGGTCCGCGCCCATGGCGATCCCGTTCCTGCCAAGGCATTTGTCGAGCGGCACATCGACGACGCCGGCATCGAGCGCGCAGGCCTTGTGGTGACCCTTGTCGATCCCCTCCGCGGCGTGGCCCCCGGGCAGACGATCGTGCTGTACCAAGGCACTCGTGTCCTGGGCCAGGCAACCATCGACGCCGCCCGGTCCCTTCAGCGCGCGGAGCTCTAGGCCCGCGAATTCCCGGTGATTTGTTCTTCGGGAAGCCGGGCACGAAATTGTGAGCGCTAACGAAGTCCTTGCGCCACGTTCGGACCGGCGCGCGGTGGTCGTCCTAGCCGACCGAACGGACAGTCAAAAGTAAATTTTGTGTCTCAACTCACAAAATCAAACGTTTCACCAGAAAAGCTTCTGGTTGAATCGTGGAGTTGGGAGTGTGTGCTCCTAGGAAATTACCGACGGCGGTTCGCCGTATCCATCGAACAGAAAGTTCACTGATGGCATTGAACAAAAAAGCCTTGCGAAGCGCTATCGCGTTCGCGGGCATCTCCGTATTCGCTTTGACGGCCTGCACGGGCCCGGCAGGCGGCGGCAGTTCGGCTTCTTCAGCTGCCAGCGGTCCGATCGCATACGGCACCACCGATAAGGTGACCGCACTCGATCCCGCAGGTTCGTACGACAATGGTTCCTTCATGGTGATGAACCAGGTCTATTCCTTCCTCCTCAACTCGAAGCCAGGAAGTGCCGACCCCGTTCCGGACCTGGCAGCGTCGGCGTCGTTCACGTCGCCCACCGAGTACACCGTCAAGCTGAAGCCCGGACTCAAGTGGGCCAATGGCCACACGCTGGACTCCACGGACGTCAAGTTTTCGTTCGACCGGCAGCTCAAGATCAACGACCCCGCCGGTCCTGCAAGCCTGCTCGCCAACCTGGACAGCGTCACCACCCCTGACGCCGACACGGCCGTTTTCAAGCTGAAGCTCGCCAACGACCAGACGTTCCCGCAGATCCTCAGCAGCCCGGCCGCGCCGATTGTGGACCACCAGGTCTTCCCGGCTGACAAACTGCTTTCCGATGACGACATCATCAAGGCCAAGGCGTTCTATGGCCAGTACACGATCGACAGCTACAAGAAGAACGAGCTCATCAGCCTCAAGGCCTACCCTGACTACCAGGGTGTCCTGGGCAAGCCGGCCAACGACGCCGCCACGATCAAGTACTACGCCGAGCCGACCAACATGAAGCTGGACATCCAGCAGGGCAACATCGACGTGGCGAACCGAAGCCTCAGCGCCACCGACGTCGACGACCTCAAGAAGGACTCGAAGGTCAAGGTCAACGTTGGTCCCGGCGGCGAGATCCGCTACATCACGTTCAACTTCGACACGATGCCGTTCGGCGCCAAGGCAGCCGGTGCCGACCCGGCCAAGGCCCTTGCCGTGCGCCAGGCGATCGCCAACCTCGTTGACCGCCAGGCAATAGCGGACCAGGTCTACAAGGGCACCTACCTGCCGCTGTACTCCAACGTCCCCAGCGGCTTCCTGGGCGCCAACGAGTCGTTCAAGGATGCCTACGGCGACAACGGAAAGCCGAGCTTGGACAAAGCAAAGAAGGTTCTTTCCGATGCCGGTGTCAAGGACGTCGTGACGCTGAACCTCCAGTACAACCCGGACCACTACGGCAAGTCCTCGGGCGACGAGTATGCCATGATCAAGGACCAGCTCGAGAAGTCGGGCCTCTTCAAGGTGAACCTGCAGTCCACCGAATGGGTGACCTACAGCAAGGCCAGCCGTGCGGACGAGTACCCGCTGTTCCAGTTCGGTTGGTTCCCTGACTTCAGCGACCCCGACAACTACCTGACCCCGTTCTTCCCGAACGGTGGCTTCTTGAAGAACCACTTCAACGACCAGGCTGTGACGGACCTGATCAACAAGCAGCTGACCACCACGGATAAGTCGGCTCGCGAATCCACCATCAAGGACGCCCAGAACGCTCTGGCAAAGGACATTTCCACTTTGCCGCTGCTTCAGGGTGCCCAGGTTGCCATCTCGGCGAAGGGCGTGAACGGCGTCGACAAGACGCTTGACGCTTCCTTCAAGTTCCGATTGGGAACTATTTCAAAGTAAGCAGCCGGTAGGGGGAGGCGGGTGCCAACAGGTGCTTTGCCTCCCCTTATTGCTGATTGCCTCTCATTTGAGTAAAACCCCGCGCGATCCGCGGGCAATGAACTTTAGGTAGCAATGACAACACTTATAGAGGTGCCCGACGTCGAACCGGACGCGGTCGCTCCCAAGAGTAAATCAGCGGGCGGGGGTCTCGGCAGGTACATCGTGGTCAGGTTCTTCCTGATCATTCCCACGATCTTCATCCTCGTGACTCTGGTTTTCTTCCTCATGCGGGTCATCGGAGACCCCATCACCGCAGCACAGGGCGGCCGGCTTCCCCCGGATGTCCTGGCGCAGCGAATCCACGACGCCGGTTACGACCGGCCGATCATCATCCAGTACTTCGAATACCTGGGCCAGTTGGTCACCGGCAACTTCGGTACCACCATCACGGACCGGCGCCCCGTCGTCGAAATGCTGTCGACCTTCGGTGCAGCCACCCTTGAGCTTTCGATCAATGCTCTGGTCGTGGCGCTCGCGGTCGGCATCCCGCTGGGCATGATCGCCGCGCAACGGCGCGACAAGGCGACTGACGCCTTCCTTCGCTGCTTTGCCATCCTCTGCTACGCCACTCCGGTCTTCTTCTCCGGACTCCTGCTCAAGCTGACGTTCTCGGTTTGGCTCGGATGGCTCCCAGTGGCCGGGCGAGTGTCCACCCGCACTGAGCTGACCATGGGCCAACTGGCCGCTCCCACCGGCATTTATTGGCTCGACGCGCTGCGCAGCGGCAATCTCACCGCTCTCGGCGACGTCGTGTCGCACGCGGTGCTTCCCGCTATTGCCCTGGGTCTCCTGACCGCCGGTGTCTTCCTGCGCCTCGTCCGGACCAACGTGATCGGAACGCTGGGCAAGGATTACGTCGAGGCCGGCCGTTCCCGCGGCGTCAGCGAGTTCCGACTCGTGACGAAGCACGCCTACAAGCCGGCGCTCATCCCCATCATCACCGTCATGGGCTTGCAGATCGCCCTGATGCTAGGCGGAGCCGTGCTCACCGAGACCACCTTCGAATGGAAGGGACTTGGCTATCAGCTGGTCCAGTACCTGAACGCCAGGGACTTCGTGGCGGTCCAGGGCATCGTGGTGCTGCTGGCCGTTATCGTCGCATTTACCAACTTCGTCGTGGACGTCGTCGCCGCGCTGATCGACCCGCGAGTGAGGTACTGACATGAGCACTGCAACAATTTCAGGACGGAAGAAGTCCTTCCTGTCCGGACTTCCTGTCATTTCCCACGTCAACAAGAGCGTTGGCCTCCAGCGGGGCATGCTCATCACCGGGCTTGTGCTGACCGGGATCTTCCTTCTCTCGACCGTGCTCGCGCCGTTCATCGCACCGTACGGCTATTCCCAACTGAGTGACGCTTCCGGATCGTTCCCGACCCAGGAAGCCCCCAGCAGCAAGCACCTGCTCGGCACCACAGTCGGCGGCTATGACGTTCTCTCCCGCGTCCTGTGGGGGTCACAGACCGCCGTGACCGTGATCGTCGTCGCCGTGGTGATGTCCATCTTCCTCGGCGTCGCGTTGGGCCTGCTCAGCGGTTACTTCGGTGGGTGGCTGGACCGGGTGCTGGTAGTCATCGCCGATGCCATTTATGCCTTTCCTTCCCTGCTCCTGGCGATCGTCATGTCGATCGTCATCAGCCGTGGCCAGTCGAGCTTCTGGGGCGGCATCCTCGCCTGCGCCTTCTCGATCACCGTGGTGTTCGTTCCGCAGTATTTCCGCGTGATCCGGGCCGAAACCATCAGGCTCAAGGCCGAGCCGTTCGTCGAGTCGGCCATGGTCCTGGGCGCGTCCAGCGTTCGGATCATCACCCGGCACATCTTCAAGAATGCCACCAGGACGCTTCCTCTGATGTTCACCCTGAACGCCTCCGAAGCGATCCTGACCCTTGCCGGCCTTGGCTTCCTGGGCTTCGGCATTGAACCGTCCTCGGCCGCAGAGTGGGGCTTCGACCTCAACAAAGCCATGGCGGACGCGTCCTCCGGCATTTGGTGGACTGGAGTCTTCCCCGGTATCGCGATCGTCCTCACAGTGCTGGGGCTGACCTTGGTCGGCGAAAGCATCAACGACCTCAACGATCCACGCCTGCGCGGCCGCAAGCGTGCTGGAGGCAAGGCCTCCCGCTCCAAGGCCGCGGCAGGAACCGACGGCACGAACACAGGGGCCCCTACCGCTCCCAAACCGGAAACAGGCAGCCCAGAAGCAGGTAAGGCATGACCACCAATATCGGCAACATTTCGGACCAGCCGCTGCCATCCGGGCAGCCCGTCCTGGACATCGAACGGCTCAAAGTCACCTTTGCCACCGACAGCGGCGACGTCTACGCGGTCAAGGACGTCAGCCTCGAGGTCAAAGCCGGCGAAGTGCTGGCGATCGTAGGGGAGTCGGGTTCCGGCAAGACTGTCACGGCCAAGACCATTCTCGGCCTGCTCCCTGAAACGGCCATCAGCTCGGGAGCCGTGCTGATCAACGGCAACAACGTCATCAGCGTCAGTGCGTCCAAACTGCGTAAGATCCGTGGCCGTGACGTGGCCATGGTCTTCCAGGAACCGTCAACGGCCCTGAACCCGGTGTTCACGGTCGGCTGGCAGATCGCCGAAGGCATCCGGGCCCATGCCTCGGACGGACACCGCATCTCGGCCAAGGAAGCCAAGAAAAGGGCCACTGAAGCCTTGCGGAAAGTGGGCATCCCCGATCCCGAAATCCGCGTCAACTACTACCCCCACCAGCTTTCCGGTGGCCAGAAGCAACGCGTAGTCATCGCGGCTGCGCTCGCCTTGAACCCGGGTTTGATCGTGGCGGACGAACCGACGACGGCCCTGGACGTCACTGTCCAGGCCGAGATCCTTCAGTTGCTCCGGGACTTGCGGGACAAGTACGGCACCTCGATTGTGCTCATTACGCACAATATGGGTGTCGTGGCCGATCTGGCCGACCGCGTCGTTGTCATGTACCAAGGCGATGTCGTCGAGGAGGCTACCGCCCGGGTCCTTTTCGCCGAGCCCAAGCAGGATTACACCAAGAAGCTGCTGGCCGCCGTGCCGCACCTCGGCCGCAACTCAGCGTCCGAAGGGGCCACCAAACGGTTGCACCAAACCGGAAAAATCCTGGTTGAGGCAAAGAACCTCACCATCGAGTATCCGGGCCGCCTCGGCAAGCCGGGGTTCAAGGCCGTCGACAACGTCAGCTTCACGGTCTCCGAGAACGAGGTCTTTGGCCTGGTTGGCGAGTCCGGTTCCGGCAAGTCGACTATCGGCCGGGCCATCGCAGGCCTCAACAGGGCAACCGGCGGCAGCCTCAAGGTCCTTGGCTACGAAATGCTGGGCTTCAAGGAGCACACATTCAAGCCGCTGCGCAAGGACATCGGCTTTGTCTTCCAGGACCCGGCCGCCTCGTTCAACCCCCACCTGACCATCGGTGAGTGCGTGGCCGAACCGCTCCTCATCCATACCCACCCCAGCCCGGCTCAAGCACGCCTGCGCGTGGCGCAGTTGCTCGAATCGGTGCAGTTGCCGGCGTCGTACGCTGAACGCTTCCCGCACGAGCTCTCCGGCGGGCAGCGCCAGCGCGCTTCGCTGGCGCGTTCGCTCGCGCTCAACCCGCGCCTCCTGATCGCCGACGAGCCGACCTCGGCCCTCGATGTTTCCGTGCAGGCAAAGGTCCTGGAACTGTTCAAGGACATCCAGGAAGAGTTCGGTTTTGCCGCGCTGTTCATCAGCCACGACCTCGCCGTCGTGGACATTCTCTCCCATTGGGTGGGCGTGTTGTACAAGGGCGAGCTTGTGGAGCAAGGGATCGGCAGCCAGATCATGGGCAATCCCCAGCATGACTACACCCGCAGGCTCATCGCCTCGCTGCCGGTGCCGGATCCTGACGAACAGGCCCGACGCCGGGAAGAGAACCGCGCGCTGCTGGGCATCTAGCCCGCCACGCAAGCCCCGGCCCGCAAGGTCAGGCATGCCCGCCCTTCTCCGCGAAGGGCGGGCATGTCCGTTCGGCCGCGGCTATTCGGACACGATGCTGATGTTGAAGAGCTTGTCCTTCGGTTGGCGCATGAAGATCCTGAGCCACAGCGGCATCCACATTTCAAGGCCGCGGGCGACGTCGAGCCCGCCCAGGTCGTGGATGTGTTCCGGGAGCCAGCCGAACTCCCGCAGGAGCGCGACGACGGTGGCTTTCGCCTCGTCGTCGTTCCCCGCCACGAAGACGTCATGGGCACCATCGGCGAGCCTGAGTGGATCAACCATCAGGGGAGCAGTCAAGGTGTTGAGGGCCTTGACCACAAGGGCCTTGGGGAAGGAACGCTGGATGGTTTCGGCAATGCTGTCGGTATTGCAGACGGAGAGCGACGGCGGGAAACCGGCGGAAAAGTCCAGCGGGTTGGACACATCCACCAGGACCTTGCCCGCCAGGTTCGCCGCCCCGGCTTCACTCAACGCAGCGAGAGAGACCGTGCCCGGGGTCGCGTTGACCACGATCTCGGCCATGGCTGCGGCCTCCGCGAAGGAACCGGAGCTTGCTCCCGGACCTGCCTGCGCAGCCCACTCCGTCCCCTTGGGATTGCCGGCTTCCCGGGAACCCATCATGACCTCGTGGCCTACCGCCACCAATTTGCTGGCCAGTGCATGCCCCACCATTCCGGTGCCAAGAACTGCGATTTTCATGCGTGCTCTCCTTATCATCGGCGCGGACATGCCCATTCTGCCCCTCAAGGGCCGGCCGGCACACCCTAGACTGGAGGAATGACCGAGCAGAACCACGCCCTCCCCGACGCCGATTCCTTCGATCCTTCCGCCAGCTCCCTGGCCGGCCGCGTGGACCAGGCCGTCATGGACGAGTTGCTCTCCATCCGCTCCAGCATCGACAACATCGACGCCACCCTCGTCTTCCTCCTTGCGGAACGCTTCAAGGCCACCCAGAAAGTGGGCGTCCTCAAGGCGACGCACAAACTTCCTGCCGGTGACCCGGGACGGGAGTCCGCCCAGATTGCGCGGCTCCGCCGGCTCGCCGAAGAAGCGAACCTCGATCCTGCCTTCGCCGAGAAGTTCCTGAATTTCATCATCAGTGAGGTCATCCGGCACCACGAGGCAATCGCCGAAGGCCACCAGGCTTCCATCGCGCAGGCCTGAACACGTGCCTGCCGAATCCGCGCAGAACCAGGTCACCGCCACGGCATTGGGTCCTTGGCCCGGGACGGATCCTGCTGAGGCAGCCCGTATCATCCGCGGCGAGCTGGGCAGCCCGCACCTGCCGTTCCTGGCTGAACTTCCGGACCGTGGCGTCGGCTCAGACGCCCTCGGCCGGACGGCATCCCTCCTGGTTGAGTTGGCCATCGATGTGCAGCCGCACGGCTGGCGCCTGGTTGACCGCCCCGGGAAAGACCTGCGGCGTGCGAGGTCCGCCCTCGCCACGGACATCAACGTCCTGGCCGACGTTGCCGGCTCGGAAGAATCCTCCGCCGAGGAACTCAAGATTCAGTTGCGCGGCCCCCTGAGCCTCGCCGCGGGCCTCTACTTGCACAACGGGGAGCGCGCCCTCCTTGACTACGGCGCCCGCAGGGACATTGCGGAGTCCTTGGCCGCCGGCGTCGCCGAGCACGTATCCCGGGTCCGGGCGGCCGTGCCGGGCGCCGGGATAGTAGTCCAGCTCGACGAACCGGACATCTCTTCCGTGTTGGCCGGCACCATTCCCACGGCGAGCGGCTACCGGACCCTGCGCTCCATCCCGGGCGAGGAGGTCACGGGCGCATGGCGGTTGGTCATCGACGCGCTGCGGGCCGCAGGAGTGGCGGAGACCGTGGTTTCCGTTCCGGAAATAGAAGCCCCGATCCAGCAGATCCTCTCCTCCGGAGCCGACGGCGTCGCCCTTCCGCTCAAAGCACTCACCACGCGCCAATGGGAACAGATTGCCACTGCGGTGGAAGCGGGCAAACGCCTGTGGGCCGGCGCTCTGCCCATAGACAATCCGCGGGCAACCCTGCCACGTACCGCCGAGCTTGTGGACACCGTTTGGCGGCCTTGGCGCCAACTCGGCCTACCGGCGTCGAGCCTGGGGGCCGTCCGTGTCACGCCGTCGGACGGGCTGGCCGGACTCTCGCCGTCGGGGGCTAAAGAGGTTCTGAACCGCTTGACCCAGATAGCGGACGGGCTGAACCAGCTCGCGCTCGGCTAGCCTGCCGTCCGGCCCCTTCTAGACGCGCCGTTCCCAACGGTCCGGCTCGGCATAGCGGGGGAGCCCGACGGCGGCGGTGGCGGTTCGCGCTGCCGCGTCACCATCCGTCGCGGGCAGCGATGGCGCCAAACGGTAGTCGAAGGAGCCCGCGTAGACCAGGACCAGTCCAACGTGCGGCTGAAGCACCTTCACCTGGATCCGATGCTTGCCTTCTGCCGCATCCCACCACTGCTCCGCGTAGGCCTTCGCATCAAGGGAATCCGGCAAAGTGAGCCTCAGCGGACCCAGGAACAAACGCGAGGCACCCGAGACGCCGCGAAGCCGCCCCTCCGGCGTGACATCCAGATCCAATGCCGTGGCAAGCCTGCGGTATCGGCCCACATAGTCGACCAGGCGGGTGCCGCCGTCGTTGGTAGTCTCCGCGACAGTGGTGTCATGGAACAGCCGGGTGTGCCCGAGAAAGAAAATTTCACGCCGGGCCGTGAGGCTGGACCGTCCGAACGGATCAAGGTGGGCGTGATTTTCGATGCGGAACGGGACGCGCTCGCCGTACTCGGGGAAGAAGGCCTCTTCCCCTGCAACCGTGGCAAGGAGGGGACGAAGCCACTTCTGCCGGCAACCAACCACGTCGAACACGCCCTCGCCGATTCCGTAGGATCCGGAGCCCGGAGCAAGGGAGAAATAGTCCTGGAGCTCAGGCTGCAACTGACGGAACTTGCGGCCCAGCGCCAACTCGTAGATGGGTGTGCTCATGTGCTTTCCTCGGATTCCGGGTTGTTGATATCTGGACTCGGCGCGTGGCCAGGCTACAGGCGGCCCGCAGCCTTCAGCCGAATGTATGCGTCCGCCAAGAGGGGCGGCAGTTCCAACGGCTCGGCGTCGACTACCTCCGCGCCAAGCTGGCGCAATTGGGCGCTGACGGCCTCACGGTCCAGCAGCGCACGTTCGGCGGCCGAGGCACGGAAGACCTGGCTCGCCGTCGTGCGTTCTTCCTTCATTCGTCCCAGCAAAGGGTCCCGGACCGATCCAAGCAGCACGACGTGCTGCCGCACGAGTTGCGCCACCAAGGGAATGAGCCCTTCTTCGGGGGCGCCGCTGTCGAGCGAGGTCAACAGGACCACGAGGGAACGGTGCGCGGAAATGGCCCGTACCTGGGCCGGGACCTGGGCCCAGTCCATCTCGATCAGTTCCGCCTCAAGGGGAGCCATGGCCTGGACCAAGGAGCCGAGGAGATTGCCTTTTGCCGCTGAATCGACGCGCCCGCGGACGCGCCTGTCGAAGGCGAAGAAGTCCACGCGGTCTCCGCCTCGCTCAGCCAGCACTGCCAGCAGGAGAACCGCCTCCATCCCGGTGTCCAGACGGGGCTCGTCGTCGATTCGGGCTGCCGCCGTGCGCGAGGTGTCAAGCATGATCACGACGCGGCGGTCCCGTTCGGGTCGCCAGGTCCGGACGACGACGGCAGTGCGCCGCGCGGTTGCCCGCCAGTCGATGGAGCGGACGTCGTCGCCCCGGACGTAGTCGCGGAGGGAATCGAACTCCGTGCCGGCCCCGCGGATCTGCACAGCCGCCTTTCCGTCGAGCTCCCGGAGTTTCCGCAGCTTGGACGGCAAATGCCGTTTGGAATGGAACGGCGGCAGGACGCGAAGGCGGCCGGGGAGGGCCACGGTACGTTGCCTGGCAGCCAGGCCAAGCGGGCCGAAGGAACGCAGCGTGACGTGCGGTGCCGTCAGGTCGCCGCGCCGAGTGGGCCTCAGCTGCACTGACATTCGCCGCCGTTCACCAGCCGGGATCTCGACGCGCTGGACGGGGGCGACGGTCCCCGCGGAGGGCTGCCAGGCGTCACGCACCATCCCGCGGAAGGTCCGCCGGTTGCCGTTTTCCAGCGTCAGAACGGATTCCGTTTCCGCGTGCAGGGTGACATTCCCGGGATCCTTCCGCCGCAGGGCGATCTTGGCCGGCGACGCTGCAAGCAGGAGGTCGCACAACGCCAGGGCAAGCAGCACGGCGGAGGTGAGGAGGACCGTACCCCAGGCGGGAAACAGCAGCAAGGGGGCCAATGCGGCGAAAACCAGAAGCACAAAGCGGCCCGTGATCGCCATTCAGTACCGCCCGACATAGATAGTTATGAGGTGGAAAGTCATGAGGCGAGGCCAATCAGCGCGGCACGGGAACAGAAGCCAGGATGCTGCCGAGGACATCATCCACGTGAACTCCATCCATTTGGGCTTCGGGTCGAAGCCCCACTCGGTGCCTCAAACACGGCAGGGAGAGCGCTTTGACGTCGTCGGGGGTGACGAAGTTGCGTCCGGACAACCATGCCCAGGCACGCGAGGTGTTCAGCAGCGCCGTGGCGCCACGCGGGGAAACTCCCAGCTGGAACGACGGCGCCGCCCGCGTCGCCCGCACGACGTCCACAATGTAGCCGAGGATCTCGGGGGCCACTGTCACTTTGGCCACCGCGTCGCGGGCATTCTGGAGTTCGACGACGCCCGCCACTGGCCTGACTCCCGCAGCCAGCAAATTGCGCGGATCAAAACCTTCCGAGTGCCTGCGGATCACTTCGATCTCTTCGGCACGTCCGGGCAGCGGCATGGAGAGCTTGAGGAGGAAGCGGTCCAGTTGGGCCTCGGGCAGGGGATAGGTGCCCTCGTACTCGACGGGGTTCTGAGTGGCGGCAACAATGAACGGCGACGGCAAGGGCCGGGAGAGTCCGTCCACGGATACCTGGCGCTCCTCCATGGCTTCCAACAGAGAAGCCTGGGTCTTCGGCGGCGTTCGGTTGATTTCGTCCGCCAGCATGATGTTGGTGAACACCGGTCCTTCACGGAAGGTGAATTCCGAGGTGTGCGCATCGTAGACGAGCGAGCCCGTGACGTCTCCCGGCATGAGGTCCGGAGTGAATTGGACGCGCTTCGTATCCAGGCTCAGCGCCGTGGACAAGGCACGCACCAGCAGGGTTTTGGCAACGCCCGGAACACCCTCAAGCAGTACGTGGCCCCCGCAGAGCAGTGCGATAAGCATGCCCGTCACCGTTGCATCCTGTCCGACGACGGCCTTGCCTACTTCGTGACGGACGTCCAGCAAGGCTTTGCGGGCAGGGTCGGACCCAGCAGGTGCCTGGGCTGGCTGTCCCTGCGACGCCGGGCCTCTCGAGTAGCCATAGTTGCCGTCGCTGAAGCTGTTTGTTTGATTGTTCATTGCTTGATTGCTCGGTGGTTGATTGTTCATCGGGCTGTTGCCTCCTGCTCGAGTTTTTCGATGCGTTGTGCCCATTGGACCAGTTCTGATTCGGTGCGGGGCCGGTGGTCCAGCAGTAGCATCCGCAACTCCGGTGCCGGCCGGTTGATCTTTCGGGACACGGCATCGAGGACGGCATCTGCGCCCGCCTCGGGGCCGAGCCGGAAGTGCCTGGCAAGCCTGGTCAACGTGCCGGCCCGGAGATTATCGGTTGCCCGGCTGACAGCACGGGAATCCTGGTAGAGACGGGCGCGGCCTTCGGCGGTCTCTACAGCCTTGACCACCACTGGCAGCGGCTCAAACACGAGCGGACCAAGGCGCCTGCCGCGCCACAGCACAGCGAGCGACGCGATCACCGCCAACCACAATCCCAGGAAGCCAACCCACGGTGGCGCCAATTCGTTCAGCGTGGGCGATCCGCCGTCATTTGGTACGTCACCGAGGCCCGGGAGATACCAGACGAGATCCGGCGTTGGCCCGAGGGTCCGGAAGGCCAATGCGGCGTTGCCCTCCACCTGCAGGAAATCGTTGCTGAGAAGGGCTGTGCTGCCGAGTACCACCAGCCGACCGTCCGCGCTGGCCGCGTACATGCCGCCGTCGTTGCTGCTAGGCCGGTAGCAGGTCACGTCGGCTCCTGTGTAAAGCAATGCGCCGTTGCCTGAGACACGCCCCGCAGCAAGTGGATCCGCTTGCCCGCACACCGCTTCCAACGTCGACGTCCCGTTGGGAACCACCCCGGCGTTATGGATCCCGCGGCTCAGCCCGGTCAGGGTTCGGAGGCCGGGGGCCACGACCACCACGCGGGCGGCCGATTGCAGCAAGCTGTGCAACTGGGCGGAATCGAGATAGCCGTTGCGGTCATACAACAAGACGGTGGCGCGCGGTTTCCCGGCCAGCAGCGCGGTTGTCGTCGCGAGCGAATCGGATTCCGTGACCGTGACTCCGTGCTGCCGGAGGATTTCGGTCGCGGCCATGGCACCATCCGGGGCGGGATTGCGGGCAGAGAGGGGTGCCGTGTCTGTGTTCGCGGGGGACTGGGCCACGGTGACAGAGCCCAGTACCGCGACGATGGCCCCGATGATGATCCAGGCCATATGGCGGCGCAACCAGCCCCGCAACTGTGCGGCCCTACGGCGTTCCTTTGCTTTGCCGGGGCCGTGTGTCATTGGGCCGGTTGTCACGGGGCCGGTTGTCATCGCGGCACCGCCAAACCGTTCGCGGGCTGCCCGGCGAAATCAGGTCTCATAGCCGATAACCTGGTGTCCAAGGCGCGCACGGCAGCATGGTCGGAAGCTGTGGCGGTTGCCTTTCCGTATTTCACGCCATCGAAAATCCTGGCCGCTTCCTCAAGCCGCGAACTGGCTGCCCCGAACGCGCGCCCCAATTGAGCAGCCGCCTCGTCCGCGGTCCGGCCAGCCTGGATATCAATGACTGCCCGGTCCTCCGCAGCGCGAACCACGGCGCGGAACTGTTCGACGACGGCCGTTTGCCAGTCCTCACGGCTTGCGGCGGCAGATGCGAGGGCGCGGAACGCGTCGGCATCAACTGTTGGCTCACCGTCGAAAACCTTCGCCGACGTCTTCTTACGCGCGTTGAGCCTCGGCCTGACAACTATCACGGCAACCACAATGAGGACCACGGCCAGGGCACCGATCAACGGCACCCCGATATTTGCTCCGCCGATGGAATCGCCATTCAAGGAGCGGAGCCAGTCGACGAACTGATTCCATATCTCAGCGATCCAACTGGGTTTGGCCGATGCGTACTGCGGCTTGGACAATTCCTCGGCCGCCCACCGCTGGGCCTCGCCGCGGTCCGGATCAACGGGAGGTTCGAAGGCAGGGAGAAGTTGGAAGGCAGGGAGAAGAAGGGCGAGGGACGCGGAGACCGGGATCATCCTCTGGGGAATCCCTGAGCGGTGTTCGGCGGCCATGGTTGCGCACCGGCTTGACGTGCCCGGCGGCGGCCTGGAACGCCGTCGGGATCTTCCCCGGTCTCCAGAAGCCGCAGGAGCTCAACGTCCAGTCCGTCACGCCGCATCCTCAGGTCCATGTAGATCAGGGCTGCGACGGAGGTCTGGAAGGCAAAGCCCACTGCACTGACGAGGACCCCTACGACCAGGGAAACCACTGCCAGGACAATAGCCGTCGTCGTCACCTGCGAGGCGCCTGCGTGGGGTGCTAACACGGAGGTTACTCCGCCGGACGCCAAGCTCAGGGGAATCTGGATGACCGACCCGATGATACCCACCATGAAGGCCACCAGCAGCGTGATTCCGAAGATCCGCCACCAATTCCGGCTCGTCAGCGTCCACGAGCGCCGAAGACCGGCGAAGACGCCGAGTTCTTCTACGGTGATCGCGGCCGGGGCCACCAACAGCTTGGTGTACACCCAGGCAAACACGACGAACGCGCCGAATCCCAACGGGAGAAGCAATAGCACCCCGGCCGGTCCCAATCCAGTCAGGATGAGGGCGGCCAGCAAGAACAGGACGAGGAAGAACAGCAATGATCCCGTGAGGAGGAGGCACGCAAGACCCACCAGGGGCCAGATGCGCGATCGGGCAAGGGACCACATTTGCTTGAACCCGGTGGGCCGGTTCAACGCAGACCTGGCGACGGGGATGGCCATGACGCCCTGAAGGATAGCCGCGAGCACCATGGCGAGCAATGAAATTCCCATGATCCCGGCAACGGGACCAAAGAACGAGCCAAGATACCGCATCGCCTCGTCCTGGCTCGCGAATCCTCCGACGGGAGGTTGGACCATCCCGAGCATGCCCAGCGCGGCCACCTCGCTCAGCGCGCCGGAGATGGCCTGGACAATAAGGGCGGAGCCGAACATGGTTTTGGCGTTCCGGCGGATGGTCTGGAAGGCACCGTCCATGATTTCACCGAAGAAGAGCGGCCGGAGGGGCACGATTCCGGGTTTCGGGGGAGCCACATAGCGCGGCTGGCCATAGGGCGGCGGACCGCCGGCCGGCCAGCGCGGATCGATCGGCGCGCCCCACGATTGCCCCGGATACTGTGGCGCGCCCCATTGCGGCTGGGCGCCCCACTGTGGCTGGGCGCCAGGCTGCGGCTGCCCCCATTGTGGCTGGCCGCCAGGCTGCGGCTGCCCCCATTGTGGCTGGCCGCCCCACGGCGGCTGTGGTCCCTGTTCCGGCCGGTTCCCCGGATCTGGCTGTGACACGTTTTCCTCCCCAAAAGATGCGTCCGCAGCAATGCACGGACCCCGAGAGGGACCGTTCGCACCAGCCTATAGTTCCGCCGTCGCGCCTCATAGCCCATTTGCTTGCCGGCTGCAGCGCGCCATGCCGTGATCGGGCTCAACGGGACAAAGGCTTGGTGATAAGGGAATATATAACTATGAAGGCACGCATCCTGGTAGTAGACGACGACGAAGCGCTGGCCGAAATGATCGGCATCGTGCTGCGGAACGACGGCTTCGACCCGGTTTTTTGCGCCGACGGTGGGCAAGCGCTGGAGGTCTTCCGTTCCTCCAAACCAGATCTGGTACTGCTTGACCTGATGCTGCCCGGATCGGATGGCATCGAAGTGTGCCGCCAGATCCGCGGGGAGTCGGACGTCCCCATCGTCATGCTCACCGCCAAATCGGATACCTCCGACGTCGTTCGCGGCCTTGAATCCGGTGCTGACGACTACGTGCCCAAGCCTTTCAAGCCGGCCGAGCTCGTGGCCCGGGTCCGCGCCCGGCTGCGCCCGGGAGACCAGAAGGCGCCCGAGACCCTGCGGATTGCCGACGTCACCATCGACGTGGCGGGCCACTTGGTGACCCGCGGCGGAGAGCGGATTTCGCTGACGCCCCTGGAATTCGATCTCTTGGTCGCGCTGGCGCGCAAGCCCTGGCAGGTCTTCACCCGTGAACTGCTCCTTGAGCAGGTATGGGGCTACCGCCACGCGGCCGACACCCGGCTGGTCAATGTCCATGTCCAGCGCCTGCGGTCCAAGATCGAGCGTGACCCGGAAGCTCCTGAAGTTGTATTGACGGTTCGTGGTGTCGGATATAAAGCAGGCGCCTGAGTCTTCCACCGGCGAGCCCGGCACTGACCAAGAGGCCGCGGCCGAGGTCAAACATCCCGTTTCAGGACATCCTGTCCCGGAACACACGGACGCCCGGGCACTGAATCTCCCGTGGATCCTGGAGCGCACCCGCATATGGACGCGCCGGGCCCTGATCCTGGCACTGCGTGTCTCCCGCCTTGTGGTGACCGGACTTCGCCACATCCGGCCAGGAATCCGGTATTTGTGGCGCGCGCTGCTGCGACGTTGGCGCCGCTCCCTCGAACTCAGGACCGTCGCGGTGACGATCGTGTTGTCGATGGTGTCATTTGCTGTGGTCGGTGCGTACCTCTCAAACCAAATAGCGAACAACCTGTTCCAGGAGCGTTTGAAGCAAGCCGAGTCTGAGAGCCGCTACTACGTCAAGCAAGTCCAGGACACTTTCGACGGTTCACAGGCCAACGACCAATCAAGCGTCATCACCCTTGTCTACGACACGCTCAAAGCGGTGGAGGGCAACGGCTCCGTCATCCAGCGGCGATACGTCTTCGAAGCGATGCCCGAACAAACCAAGCCGCGCAACCGCTGGGTGGAATCGCGGGCCTCGGATCAGTTGACCGTCCGCGTCATTCCTCCGGCACTTCGCAAGTCCGTGCAGGAATCGGGCAAGGACCAGTACTGGGCTTCCACTGAGTTCCCCGTCGGCAACCAGGACCACCCCGGCATCGCCGTCGGCAACAAGGTCACCTTCAACGGCACGGTCTACGAGCTCTATCTCCTCTATGACCTGGATACCGCCCAACAAACCTTGGACGAAATCCAGAATGTGCTGTGGGCGGGCGGCGCCGCGCTCATCCTGATGATCGGCGGTATCGCCTGGTACGTGACCAGGAACGTCGTGAGTCCGGTGAGCCACGCCGCCGTCGTCTCCGAGAAGCTGGCCGCTGGCCAGTTGCAGGAGCGGATGGTGGTCAAAGGCGAAGACGAGGTGGCCAGGCTGGGCGCCTCCTTCAACCACATGGCCGCGAGCCTGCAGGAACAGATTACGCAGCTGGCCACGTTGTCCCAGATGCAGCAGCGGTTCGTCTCCGATGTGTCCCATGAACTGCGGACACCGCTCACGACCGTTCGGATGGCAGCGGAAGTGTTGTTCGATGCCCGCGATGACTTCGACCCCATCAACAAGCGCTCCGCGGAACTGCTTTACAACCAGGTGGAGCGTTTCCAGTCGTTGCTCTCGGACCTGCTCGAGATTTCACGCTTCGACGCCGGGGCCGCGGTATTGGACTCCGAGCCGACGGACATCTTCCAGGTCGTTTCGCATGTCATCGACGGCGCCTCGCCCGTTGCCGCGGGGTACGGCTCCGAGGTGCGTCTGACCTCGCGCCACAAGCGCATCATCGTGGACATGGACGCCCGCAGGATCGACCGCATCCTGCGGAACCTGCTGCTCAACGCCGTCGAACACGGCGAGGGGAAGCCTGTCCACGTTTCCGTTGCGGCCAACCAGGAGGCAGTCGCGATCTCTGTGCGTGACTTCGGCATAGGGATGACCGCGGCGGAAACCGCGCGGGTCTTTGATCGTTTCTGGCGCGCAGATCCCGCACGTGCGCGGACCACGGGTGGCAGCGGACTGGGACTTTCCATCGCCGCGGAGGACACCAAGCTCCACAACGGTTGGTTGCAGGCTTGGGGGCGCAAGGGATCCGGTTCCAACTTCCGGTTGACGCTGCCTCTCAAGAAGGGAGGCACCATCGTGAAATCACCGTTGCAGCTTGAACCTGCAGACATCCATTTGCCGGGAGCCGCTCCTGAGCGCCAGATGCTCGTTTTGGATGCGGGCGACCCGCCCCTCGAGCGGGATTCCGCTGCGGACCCGGGGCTGGAGGACGGTCCGGCACTGCCGCCTGCACCGCCCCCTGTACTGCATCCGGCCGGAAACGACGACGCCGACACAGCCCAAGGGGGGACCGCACCTTGAGTTCCCGACACCCGTACCTGCCCCGGCGCCCGTACCTGTTACGGGTCGTGATCGCCGTTCTTGCGGTCCTCATGGTGGTCCTAAGTTCCTGCGCGCAGATCCCGCGGTCCGGTCCGGTGGGAAAGAGCAAGGACGAAAGCGCGGGCAACCCGAACGCTCCTGTCTTCTTCCCGCCGCCGCCACACCCCGGCGCCACCCCGGAGTCCATCATCGAAGACTTCTATGGCGCAGGCAGCGGTTACGAAGGCGACTACGCCGTGGCCCGGCAGTACCTCACGCAGGCGCTGTCCGTCAGTTGGAAGTCCGACAAGCGCACGCTCGTTTTCCGGAAGGCGACCGTCGTCAAGACCGGTGTGGAAAACGAGTTCAAGTACCAGTTGGATCTCGCCTACGCGGTCGACGCCGACGGCGTGGCGACGCAGTTCCCGGAAGGAACCACCGAGACAATTCCAGTGACCCTGGAACAAGTCGACGGCGAATGGCGGATCTCGGCGGTCCCGGACGGCACCGCGATCCCGGAAGAGACGTTCAAAGTCATCTACGCTGCCCAGCCCATCTATTTCTACGACCCCACGTTCACGTATGCCGTTCCGGACGTCCGGTGGTTCATCAAGAAGAACACTGTCAAGGCGATGACCAGTGCCTTGCTCGACGGTCCTGCGCCCTACCTCCAGGGTGCGGTCGTCAGTGCTTTTCCTTCGGGCATGAAGCTGGCCCGGGAGTCGGTGCCGGTAGTGTCGGGAGCAGCCCAAGTGGACCTTTCGGCGAAGGAACTCGTGGATGCCTCTGCAGAGGACCGGCAGCGAATGCAAAACCAACTGACCCTGACCTTCCGTAGCCAACCGGACGTGGTGAACGTTCAGTTACGGGCTGACCAGGATCTTGTCCGGGTGGAGGACAACGGCTCGGTCCTGCCGCCGGTGCTTGAGAAGAATGCTCCTGCGCGCCAAATCGCCGTTAGCAACGACGAACTCGTGCGCTACGAGAACAACAGGGTCTCGGCCCTTCCGGACATGCAGCCGGTGGCCGGCCTGAACCCGAGCGCTCCCGCCGAGTCCCCGACATCCCAGGCCGTGGCCTTCCTCAACGGTGCCGGAACCACCCTGTATTCGATGATTCCCGGCCAACCAGCCCGCCAACTGACAACCAGGAGCACCCTGAGCCATCCCTCCTTCAGCCCGCAGGACTGGGTCTGGACGGCAGGTCCGGGAGCCAACGGCGCCACCGAGGTCGTGGCGTTCAAGCCGTCCAACGTTCCTCAAGGCCAGCCCGTCCCCACGGTGACGATGACGCCGGCATGGTTGGCAGGGCGCGTGGTGAGGGACTTCCGGATATCCCGAGAAGGGACGCGCGCACTGGTCATCTCGGAAATGAACGGCAAGTCATCGGTGCAGGTGACCGGTATTGTCCGCAATTCTGACGGCACCCCCAAGGATCTGACTGCACCCATAACCTTGTTCTCTTCCGCTCCCGTTGATCAAGGGGTCTGGGTCAATTCCACGACAGTCGCGGTGATGAAAGCCTCGTCAACCGAGAACGTGGTTCCCGAACTGTTGTCCCTGACATCGAGCCAGCCGCAGCTGTTGCCGGCATGGCCGAACCTGACGACTATCAGCGCGGGCAACGGACCGGAGCAGATCTTCGGACAGTCGGGCGCTGGCGTGTTCCAACGAGTGGGCAACGGCTGGGAACTGCAACTCAAGGGCCCGGTAGACCCTTCCTTCCCGGGCTAGGCTTTCTCCGCGAAGCTCGGTTTTCCACATAGGGCGTTTCAGGAGTGTTGGCCGTAGGCGGGGAGGCGGACGCTTGGGGCATGCGTACTGACAGCCGTTGCCGAGCGCGTGACCCTGACCTCACCGTCGTCCGGGGTGACGGCGCACGCCATCGGGGAGTCCATCCTGCTCGATTGGCGAGGCTGGCGCAGGGCGTTGGCGAGGCCTTCGTCGAGTTGCTGGCCGTTCTGGCCCCGGTGGAATGTGTGTGCTGCGGTTCCGAGGATTCGGCGCTCTGCGGCGCCTGTGCACGGCAGTTGCGCCTTCTGTGCACCCGTCCATTCCGCGCTGAAGGACAGGCACCGGCCTTGCTCACGGTGGACGCGGCCGTGATACTGCCCGTTGTCGCGGGCGGACACTATCGGGACGAACTGGCCCAGGCCCTGCTTTCTTTCAAGCATCTAGGCCAGGGACGGCTGGCCTCGGTGCTCGCGCCTGCCCTGGGCAAGGCCATCCGGGCCGCCGTTGGAGACGGGGTAGGCATCTGTCTTGTACCTGTTCCCAGCAGCAACGCGGCCTACCGGCGCCGCGGATTCAGTCCGGTCCATCTCTTGCTCGGCCGCCTGCGGCGCCTGGACGCCTTGCCGGGCCTGCACATGACGGATGCGTTGAAGAAGGCGCCCGGACGGGGAAACGGGCAAAAAGGCTTGGGCCGCGGAGAGCGCGCGCGCCGCGTCCGCGGCTCCATGACCGTTCGCCTGTTCCGCAAAGGTTCCTTGGAGGGTAGGGCATGCGTCATCGTCGACGACGTCCTCACCACGGGTGCCACCCTCGCCGAAGCCGCCCGGGCAGTCTCGGCGGCGGGAGGCATGGTGTGCGGCGCGGTGGTCCTTGCAGCCACCCGGCCGCCGGCCGGTAGCGAGCCGCCTACGGACGGTCCGGACACGCAGCCCACACCGACTCAAACAAAAAATAAGTGACGAAAGGATGAATTACCAGTGGCGATGAACTAACGTCGGTTATGGGTACCAAGAACAGATGTACCTGTCGATAGCGGCTCGGAAAGGGGCTCGACTGTCCGTCAGATCAGCCCCGAGAAGCGCCCTTATCGTGTCACCTGAGTTGTTTGGAGGGCACCATGGAGTTCATGATCAGCGGCCGTAATCTGACCGTTTCGGATCGCTTCCGCGAGTATGCCGGCGAGAAGATTTCAAAGATTGAATCGCTTGGGGACAAGGTCCAGAGGGTTGACGCGAAGGTTTCAAAGGAAACCAACCCGCGCCAGACACCGGGCCAGCTCACGGTGGAAGTGACAGTTCTGGGCCGAGGCCCTGTGATCCGGGCCGAAGCAAGCGCCGCTGACAAATTTGCCGCCTTTGATCTCGCCTATAGCAAACTGCTGGAAAGACTCCGCAGGGCCAAGGACCGCAAGAAGGTCCACCACGGCCGCCACACCCCCAAAGCCGTTCGTGAGGCTACTGCGACGCTTGAGCCCGCCAGCGCGAGCGAACCCATTTATGTAGAGGCCAGCAACCACCAAGAGCCAACGACGCCACCGGTGGAGACCTCGCCCTACGATGTCGACAATGACATTCCGGCCGGTGATTCCCCGGTCCTGATTCGTCGCAAGGTTTTCCCCGCCGCTTCGCTCACCCTTGATGACGCGGTGGACAACATGGAATTGGTGGGCCACAATTTCTACCTGTTCGTGGACAAGGAAACCAACACGCCGTCGGTCGTCTACCGCCGCCGTGGCTGGACATATGGAGTAATCACTCTGGACTCCACATGCGAACCAGGAGACGAACCCGTGGAGGAAAAGATCCACGCTTACCGTTCGAATGACCAGGCCGCCACAGCCTAGGCCGCATTCGTATTTCCCATGAAAGGACTGGCATGGCCGCTTCGCTGAGCCTGTTGCAGGCACGGCGGATTGCATTGGCAGCCCAAGGACTGGACAAGGAACGGCCCACCGGCCCCGTGACTTCACGGACGGTGGGCCGCACCTTTGCCCGCCTCCAGGTGGTGCAGATCGACTCCGTCAATGTCCTCTCACGCAGTCATTACCTTCCATTCTTCTCAAGGCTTGGTAACTACGACCGAAGCATCCTTCATGCGATGGCCGGGCGAAGTCCGCGGCGCATGATGGAGTACTGGGCGCACGAGGCGAGCTTCATCCGCCCGGAACACTTCCAGGATCTGCTGCTGTGGCAAAACCGTGCGTGGGTGGGCGCGGCCCACTTGGAACGTGGAATCCGGGAGGACATGGCCAAGCGGATCCTTGACTCGCTCACAACCGGGCGCCCCATGACTGCCGCTCAATTGACCGCGCACTTGGGGCACCAGGAAGACCGGCAGCACGATAACTGGGGCTGGAACTGGAACCTGGTCAAAAGGGTCTTGGAGCACCTGTTTGAAGAGGGGCTCGTGACGGCCGCGTCGAGGACAGAGCAGTTCGAGCGCCGGTACACGCTGACATCGCGGGTTCTGCCACCCGGAATGGCTGCCGTCATCGCTCGCTCGGGAGCGCTCCCGGACGGTGGCTCCGACATGGCGACGGCGGCCATGGACCGGCTGATCGACGCCGCAGCCCAGGCCCATGGCATCGGAACAATCCGCTGCTTCGCCGATTACTTCCGGACTCCGGTGAAGGCCGCTGCAGCCTCGATCGACAGGCTCGTTGCCGCCGGGCGCCTGGAGCCGGTCACGGTGCGTGGCTGGGACCGGGCTGTGTACCGGCATGTGGACGCCCGGTTTCCCCGGGCCGTCACGGGCCGCGCGCTGCTCAGCCCGTTTGATTCACTGATCTTTGAGCGTAGAAGGCTCGAGGAGTTGTTCGGCTTCCACTACCGGATCGAAATCTACACGCCAGCGGAGAAGCGAAAGTTCGGCTACTACGTGCTGCCTTTCCTCCTCCGGGACGCCGTGGTCGCGCGCGTGGATCTCAAGGCCGACCGTTCGGCCAAGCAGCTTTTGGTCCGCGCCGCCCACGCCGAGCCGGACGCCCCGGCGGACACCGCCGTCGAGCTTTCTGCTGAGCTGCGGCTTATGGCCGAGTGGCTGGGGCTCGACGACGTCGTCGTGTCGCCGGTGGGCGGTCTCTCGTCGGCGCTTGCCTCCGCAGTGGCGCGCGGCTGAGGTCCAGGGGGTCTCCGGCATGGGCATGCGGGCGCCGGCGCTCCGCTCTCAGGGAAACGGGGCCGCGCGGCGTTGGTCTCTCCCGTAGACTGAAACCGCCAGAATTCGGCAGCTTGAGACTGGGAGCAACTTTACGTGGCATCACTTATCGAAAAACTTCTCCGCACGGGTGACAAAAAAACCCTGAGGCAACTGCGGACCTATGCCGATTCCATCAACGCCCTCGAAGACTCCTTCAAGACCTTCTCCGACGCCGAATTGCGCGAGGAGACGGACAGGCTGCGTGCCCGTCACGAGGACGGCGAGAAGCTGGACGATCTTCTGCCGGAGGCTTTCGCAGCCGTGCGTGAAGCTTCCTCCCGCACCCTGGGGATGCGCCACTTCGATGTCCAGCTCATGGGTGGGGCCGCTCTTCACCTCGGCAATATCGCCGAAATGAAGACCGGTGAAGGAAAGACCCTTGTGGCCACCGCTCCGGCCTTCCTCAATGCCCTGGCCGGCAAGGGCGTGCACGTCGTTACAGTCAACGACTACCTCGCCGAATACCAGTCCGAACTCATGGGCCGCGTCTACCGCTTCCTTGGGCTTAGCAGCGGTTGCATCCTGTCCAACCAGGATCCCGAAGTGCGCCGCCAGATGTACGCGGCAGACATCACCTATGGCACCAACAACGAATTCGGCTTCGACTACTTGCGCGACAACATGGCGTGGGACAAATCCGAGCTTGTGCAGCGCGGCCACCACTACGCGATTGTCGACGAAGTGGACTCCATCCTCATCGACGAAGCCCGTACCCCGCTCATTATTTCCGGTCCTGCCCAGGGTGACACCAACCGCTGGTACAGCGAATTCGCCAAGGTCGTGCAGCGTCTCCAGCCTGAAATCGACTACGAGGTCGACGAAAAGAAGCGCACTGTCGGTGTTCTTGAAGCCGGTATCGAGAAGGTCGAGGACTACCTCGGCATCCAGAACCTCTACGAATCCGCCAACACCCCGCTCATCGGTTTCCTGAACAACGCCATCAAGGCCAAAGAGCTCTTCAAGCGGGACAAGGACTACGTCATCCTGGACGGTGAAGTCCTTATTGTTGACGAACACACCGGCCGTATCCTTGCCGGACGGCGTTACAACGAAGGCATGCACCAGGCGATCGAGGCCAAGGAAAACGTCGAGATCAAGGCTGAGAACCAGACTCTCGCCACCGTGACCCTGCAGAACTACTTCCGCATGTACTCCAAGCTCTCGGGCATGACCGGCACAGCTGAAACCGAAGCCGCAGAGTTCATGAGCACCTACAAGCTTGGCGTGGTGCCCATTCCCACCAACCGGGACATGCAGCGCATCGACCAGTCGGACCTCGTGTACAAGAACGAAATCGTGAAGTTCGAAGCCGTCGTGAACGACATCGGGGAACGGCACGAAAAAGGCCAACCCGTGCTCGTCGGTACCACCAGCGTGGAGAAGAGCGAATACCTCGCCAAGCTGCTGGCCAAGGAAGGCATCCGGCACGAGGTCCTGAACGCAAAGAACCACGCACGCGAGGCCGCCATCGTGGCGCAAGCGGGACGCAAGGGCGCCGTCACGGTCGCTACCAACATGGCCGGCCGTGGTACTGACATCATGCTGGGCGGAAACGCCGAGTTCACGGCCATCGCCGAATTGGCAAAGCGGGGCCTGGACCCTGAAGAAAACTCCGAGGAGTACGAGGCCGCGTGGCCGGAAGCGCTCGAAGCAGCCAAGCAAGCGGTCAAGGACGAGCATGAGGAAGTGCTTGAACTTGGAGGGCTGTATGTACTGGGCACGGAACGCCACGAATCCCGTCGCATCGACAACCAGCTCCGTGGCCGCTCGGGCCGCCAGGGTGACCCGGGGGAGTCCCGCTTCTACCTGTCGCTGACCGATGACCTCATGAGGCTCTTCAACTCCGGTGCCGCCGAGCGCCTGATGAACAGCTCGGTGCCGGACGACGTTGCCCTCGAATCCAAGCTCGTGTCCCGCGCAATCGCTTCGGCCCAGGGCCAGGTTGAAGGGCGGAACGCTGAGCAGCGTAAGAACGTCCTCAAGTACGACGACGTCCTGAACCGCCAGCGTGAAGCCATCTACGGCGACCGTCGCAGGATCCTGGAAGGCGACGATCTGCACGAAAAGGTCCAGTTCTTCCTCGAAGACACCATCAACGCCCTGATCGATGCCGCGACAGCGGACGGAACCGGCGATGATTGGGACTTCCACCAACTGTGGACCAACCTCAAGACGCTGTACCCGGTAACTGTTACGGCCCAGGACATCATTGACGAAGCCGGCGGCAAGGCCCGCGTGTCCGTTGAATTCCTCAAAAACGAGATCCTTTCCGACGCGCAGCTCGTTTACAAGGAGCGGGAAGAAGCCATTGGCGCCGAGAACATGCGCGAGCTCGAGCGCAGGGTTGTCCTCTCGGTCCTTGGACGCAAGTGGCAGGAACACCTCTATGAGATGGACTACCTCAAAGAGGGCATTGGCCTGCGTGCCATGGCCCAAAGGGATCCCCTGGTCGAGTACCAGCGTGAAGGATTCACGATGTTCCAGAGCATGATGGAGGCCATCCGCGAGGAGAGCGTTGGCTTCCTCTACAACCTGGAAGTGGAAGTAACGCCCGCTGAGGACGTAGTGGTGGTGGATGGCAGCCCAGAAGGCGGTCACGTGGAACATCACGATCCACAGATCCGCGCGGCCGGCCTCGAAGCCCCGGAAAAGCCTGTTCAGCTGCAGTACACGGCACCTGGTGAAGACGGCGCGAGCCAGACCCGCGTCGAAGGGCGGGCCTCGGGACGCTCAGGCAACCCCGCCAAGGCCGCCGCCGATGACAAGCAGCGCGGATCCAGCAAGAAGAAGCGCCGCTGACACTGCGATTGCCTGACGCATGCAGCTGACGGATGAACTCCGCCGTCAGCCGATTTCGAGGGCGGTGACCTTCCACGCGCCGTTGCTCCCTTCAAGCCTCATGGCTACGGCGCGGGAGCGGAGTTCTTCCGAGACAACCAAGCTGGCCTCGTACACTCCGTCGTTCACCGCGCAGACACGCACGGAGCGGACCATCGGACTTCGGTGAAGGCGAGACTGCCCGCCTTGGGCGTTGGCAACATGGGCCCGCGTCAGTGCGGCCCGGTGTTGCAGCGCGTTGAGGCATCTGGGGTCCAGGGTCCGTGAGAGCTGTTGCGCGGGCCGGGTGCCGGCAAGGACTTCGACCGCGGCTTGGGCGATGCTGCGGGCCAGCGCGCGGATTTCCCCGTCGAGGCTGAAGATTTGGGCCGCTTTGCGCGGAGAAGACGGCCCCCTGCCGGACGGGCCGTCCATTCTCGCTTTGGCGCGAGGCGAAGCCGCGATTGAACGGGAGGCAATGGGTGGCGAAGTTGCCTGGAGGGCTGCATTGGGCAAGCTGTGGCCGGCTGGGGATGCGCTCATGGACTTCCTCGGTTACGGATCGCTGGTTGGCGGCGGTTGGTGGTGTTTCGGTTGGTGGTGGTCCGGCTGGGGAGCTACTTAGGCGGTGATTGCAGGATCTGACCCGGGACAAGGAGACCCGGGTCGTCTCCGACGACATGTCGGTTTGCGGCGTACCACTTCGGCCAGTGGAGGGCAATGTCGACGTCGCTGGCCAGGGGGCCGAGCTGCCGGGCGGCAATCGACCAGAGTGAATCGCCTCGCCTCACCACTACTTCGCCCTGATTCGGCGAGGCAGACTGTTCCGCGGCCCGCTGTGGCCGGGCCCCCAGAAGCCCCGGCTCGGCGGCAGGTGCGCGGGGTTGCCAATGGGGGTCGATCTCTGATGGTCCGGACTCAAGCGAGGGCACGACGGGGAGATGGGGAGAAGGACTCGAGACGGGTGTCCATTGGGCGGAGATGCCGCTGGACGGTACTGAGCCGTTTGCCGGACTCCACGCTGGTTCAAGCTGCGCCTGTGACGCATTCGCCAAGGGCATTCCCACGAGATTCAGGCCCAGAATTACCACCGCCAGTCTGCGCATGAAGGCAGGGCTGAACTTGGCGGTGGCGGTTGCACAGCGGTCCTTTCCCGATTGCTGGAGGAGCGCGGCGGCCATTGCCAGAAGGAACGTGGCGATCCACCAGGCCCCGATCCCCAGACCGGCTGCAGTTGCGACAAATCCCAGAAGGTCTTCAAACGTGGGTGCCTGGAGTCGTCCTGCTGCGGAGTGCCATCGGTCAACCAGGATCAGTCCGGTGACAGTGAGCAAGAGAGCGAGCACCAGGATGGTCGCCGCCATGGCAACATCGTTCCGAACGAGCCTGTTCGTCTGTTCCATGGGTTCCCCTTAGCCGGTTGATGAAATTTGATACTATTTGATGCGGTTTGATAATGATTGACTTATTTTGGCCACAGCAAGGTGTATTTGTCTAGGAGTTGGTCGTCGATGAAGAAAGATTGACCATCGACGCGGGCCCGCTTACGCTGACGCAATGCGTTGGGATGCCCTGTTTGAAGACATGGAGGCACAACTGGCCTCCGAAAGATTGTTGGGACTTGAATCCGAAATTTCAGAGCGGGCCCGCATGGAGATGGCCGTAATCGACGTCTCCGACAGGCTGCGTGGAGCAATCGGCCAGAAGATCGATGTGACGCTGCGGTCCGGGACACAGGTGTCCGGGACGCTCAGTCATGTCGGAAGCGAATCGTTGGTCCTGGACGAAGGTCCCCACCAGTGGCTGGTGCCCGTCACGGCAGTATTGACCTATCGGGGTCTTGGCCGGCAGGCGCGGGCAGGCCAATCGACGGCGTCACAGCGGCTTGGCCTGGCCAGCGCACTCCGAATGCTCGCCCGCGACCGGGCGGAACTGGCGGTTCACCTGCTTGAGTCGGCGCGGGAGGAGCGGATGATGCGGGGCGTCATTGATCGCGTGGGCAGGGACCACTTTGATCTCGCTGTCATGTTGCCGGGTGAAGTCCGCCGGTCCGGGAACGTCGCGTCTGTGGCGACAATTCCGTTCCAGTCGCTTGCCGCGCTGCGTTCATTGCGGGGCCAAGACTTGTAGCCCGGGCCAGCGTCCCCGCCCCAGCTACCTGGGGGGGGCTGGAGGGAGATCAGGAGGACTTGGATTTGGCCTCTTGGATTATCC
Organism: Arthrobacter sp. 2RAF6; assembly: GCF_052115205.1. Taxonomy (NCBI): domain Bacteria; kingdom Bacillati; phylum Actinomycetota; class Actinomycetes; order Micrococcales; family Micrococcaceae; genus Arthrobacter; species Arthrobacter sp. 2RAF6. The sequence goes on from NZ_JBFRGF010000001.1 coordinate 282,850, forward strand.
TGCTCGCCTCGGCATAGCGTTCCTCGATGTACTGCTCCAACATCTTCTCTTCGACGCGCCATTGGCCCCGGCCACCCACCTGGATGGCCTTGAGCTCTCCGCTTCGCACCAAGGCGTATGCCTGCGGCGAGTTGATCTGGAGCTGTTCGGCGACATCAGCGAGGGTGAGGAATCGGGGCATGCATCCATTTTGCCACTGTTCGACCCACTTGCCGGGGTTATCCACAGGTTGACGTAATTTGAGGCATTTGGCTTTCGGAAGGGACCCACTTGCGGTCAGAATAAAGGCCACTGAAGGTCGACGCCGACAAACAATGCAAACGGGGAGCATCATGGGTGTAACTAGCGGGGCCGCTGCGGCGCGGCTCAGGAAGCCCTCGTGGAGGGATCCACGACTTTTGGTGGGGATTCTTCTGGTCCTGGCATCGCTGGCCGGAGTCATCGCCATCGTTGGAACCGCGGACCGCACCATTCAGGTGTATGCCGCGCGCGAGTCGATTGCCGTGGGCCAGAGAGTCAGCAAGGACGATCTTGCGATCGTCAAAGTCAGGCTCGACGACATTGAGTCCAGTTACGTGACCCTGGCTGACGGTCTGCCCGAAGGAAGAGTTGCCGTTCAGAGAATTGCCAAGAACCAACTTGTCCCGCAGGAGAGCCTCGGGGCCGCCGACACCCTGGACCGCAAACCGGTGGCGATCGCGATCCAGGAATCACTGCCTTCCCAGGCTGTGGCGGGATCCCGCGTTGACGTCTGGGTAGCCCTCCCCGATGCGCGCAACGGCTTCGGCACGCCGCAGTTACTATTGCCCGGTGCGGAGATCGCCCAGGTCACGGAGGGGGCCACCACCCTCGGAGCGTCCAGGGAGAAAGTGGTTCTCGTCCTTGTGACCGACGAGCAGATGCCTAAACTTCTTGGAGCGCAGGCAAATAAATCGAAGATTGCCGTGGTGTGGAATCCGGGCGGTGCCGGCAAGTGAGTATCCCCGTTGTCACAGTCGGGCAGTCCCGGGAAGATTTGGTCGGGGGACTCGAGCGGCTCCACGGGCCGGTGACGGTGGTGCGTCGGTGCGGCGAACTCGCGGAACTTCTGGCCGCTTGCCAAAGCGGTCTCGCGCGCGCAGCGGTCATAGCCGAGGGTGCCGAGGAATTGACGGCGTCGCTGGTCGACCGGTTGGCGGCTGTCGGAGTCTCCATCGTTGCCTTGAGCGATGACTCGGAGGAGGAGGGCCGCCTGCGCAGCATCGGCGTCGTGACAGCGTCCCTGGATGTAGATTCGGCGACGCTTGCTTCCAAGATTTCCGATGCCGTGGGACAGCTGCCCGGACCGGGTAGGCGGCGCGCGGAGCCGCGGGATTCCGGGTTCGCGGACACCGCCGCGGAACTCCGTCCCACCGATGCGCAGGAAGAGCCGGAGCGCGTGCCGGCAGGGGCTGGCCGGATCATCGCCGTCTGGGGGCCCACCGGGGCGCCTGGCAGGACTCTTGTGGCTGTCAACATTGCCGCAGAGCTGGCGGCTGAAGGCAATTCAGTGATCCTTCTCGATGCAGACAGCTACGGCGCCAGTGTCGCGGCGTCGCTGGGTTTGCTGGACGAGTCCGCCGGACTGGCGCAGTCTTGTCGACTGGCGGATCAAGGGTTGTTGGATACCGAATCCCTCAAGCGGATCGCCGCTCCGGTCTTCGCTAAAGCCTCCAGTTTCCGGGTTCTTACCGGCATTACGCGCGCGGACCGGTGGACGGAGCTCCGGGCCGCTGCGCTCTCCTCAGTTCTTGAACTCTCCAAGGAGATCGCGGACGTCGTCGTGGTCGATACAGGTTTCTGCCTCGAAGCGGACGAGGAACTCAGCTTCGACACTATGGCCCCTCGTCGAAATGCGGCAACGCTCCGCAGTATCGAACTGGCGGACACCGTTTACGCCGTGGGCGCGGCCGATGCCGTCGGGGTTCCGCGACTCGTGCGTGGCCTCGCGGAACTTGAACGGGCAGTCCCGCACGCAGCTCCCCGGGTGGTCTTGAACAAGGTCCGCGCAGCATCCGCCGGCCGCGCACCCGAACGTGAACTCCGCGAAGCATGGGAGCGGTACGGCCCCGGTCATGGCATCGAGGTATTCCTTCCGTCCGATCCTGAAGCGTGCGACGCAGCCTTGTTGTCCGGTGCCGTGCTCTTCGAAGCTGCGCCCGAATCTCCTTTGCGGCTCGCAATCGCCAAAATGGTCTGTGCACCTGTCCAGCAAAATGGCAAATCCTCTGTCATTTATTCCAGAGCAAGACGTCGTGTAAAGCGTTAGGCTCGCCATGTGGGCTGCAAGGACGCAGCAATTGAGATGTGATGGAGGCGTTTGTCGATGTCGTCAGGATCCAGCGTGGAGGATCGTTCTAAACCTGCAGTAGTCCGGGAAGGGTTCTTCGGGGACTACTACGAGCATCTCGCAGAGGAGGACGCCCGCGGATACGCTGCCGAGCAATTGACCTCCAGGGCAGCTGCACACCGGGAAACGGGGCAGAGCCGCAAGCCGGGCACTGCCAACGTCAGGATTGCCAACGAGGGTGATCGCAGCATTTTGTACATCGTCACGGACGACATGCCGTTCCTGGTGGACTCGGTGAACGCCGAACTCGTTCGCCAGAACTGCGCTATCCGGCTTGTCATGCACCCGCTCTTCGTGGTTTCGCGTGACCACGTCACCGGCGATCTGTCCGACATCGCCCGGGTGCCGTCGAACATCGGCATCTCGAGCGGTGACACCGCCGCAATGCCGAACATCGCCCATCTGATCTCGCTTGGTGACAACGTCTCCCACATGGAGTCGTGGATCGCCGTCGAGGTCGACAGAGTGGCCGACGACTTCCAGAAGGAACTCGTCGACGGAATCCACCGCGTCCTGAACGACGTCCGCGCCGCCGTCGAAGACTGGCCCAAAATGCGCACCAAGGCGCTCGAGCTGGCATCGTCCCTGGACAAGGTGGCCCACCCGGAAGACATCGCGGAGCTCAGGCAAGCGCAGGACCTCCTGCGTTGGTTGGACAACGGCAACTTCACGTTCCTGGGTTACAGGGAATACGACCTCATCACCGAGAACGGTGAAGACGTCCTTGAGTTGCGCGAAGCGAGCGGTTTGGGACTCTTGAGGGCGGGGGACCACCCGCACCAAATCCAGCACCTTACCGACGCCGGACGCCGGAAGGCGCGCGAGAAGCGTGCCTTGGTCATCACCAAAGCCAACTCGCGGTCCACCGTGCACCGCCCCGCGTACCTGGACTACATCGGTGTCAAGAGCTTCGATGTTGCGGGCAACGTCAACGGTGAGCGCCGCTTCATCGGCCTCTTCGCCACGAGCGCGTACACCGGTTCCGTAAGGAACATCCCCATCGTTCGGGAAAAGGTCGACGCCGTGCTCCACTCAGCCGGTTTCCCGCAGGACTCCCACTCCGGCAAGGACCTCGTCGGTATTCTCGAGACCTACCCCCGTGATGAACTCTTCCAGATCGAGACCGAGGACCTGGCAGCAACGGCTTTGGGCATCCAGCGTCTGCAGGAACGGCGCCGCACGAAGCTTTTCCTGCGCCCGGATATCTACGGACGGTTCATGTCCGCGCTGGTCTACCTGCCCCGTGACCGCTACACCACCAACGTCCGGCAACGAATTGAACAGGAACTCCGCGAGACTTTCGAAGCCGAGAGCATCGACTACGAGGCCCGGATCACGGAGTCCGCACTCTCGAGGGTGTTCTTCCGTATCCGGCTGCCGCGGGAGGCTGAGCTTCGCGACGTCGACGCCGGTGAACTCGAAAAGCGGCTCGTCCGGGCTTCGCGGTCGTGGGCTGAAGGTATTGCAGAGGTGCTCCGCGAGAACACCAGCGGGCTGGATGCCGAGCGACTGTCCGCCCTGTGGGCGGATGCGTTTCCCGCCGGCTACCGTGTCGACTACGAAGTCGAGGACGCCCTCAAGGACATTGAGCGTTTCGAGAAGTATGCCGCAACAACCGATCGCGACGCCGTCGCTGTCCAGGCGGTCCCCGGGGTGCATGTCTACTTGCCCAACGGCGCCGGCGAGCTCCTCGAAGAGGATGCCCGCGTCAAGCTCTACCTTTTGGAACCCAAGAGCCTGAGCCAGATCCTGCCCTACTTCCACAATCTTGGCCTTGAGGTTCTCGATGAGCGGCCTTTCGAGATTGAAACTGCCGACCACAGGGACTTCTTCCTCTACGACCTTGGCCTGAAGTACCCCGCCGGTGTCGACCCGGTGGCTACGGGCCAGCTCCTGGCGGACTCCTTCAGCGCCGCGGTGACCGGCGCGGTGGAATCCGACAGTTTCGACCGGCTCGTGCTCCGGGAAGGTATCCACTGGCGGCAGGTTGTCATGCTCCGCGCCTATGCGAAGTACATGCGCCAGATGGGGAACACCAACTCCTTCGAGTTCATTGCGGACACCCTTCTCGCCAACCCGGAGGTTGCCCGCGGCTTGATTGACCTCTTCGGGGCCCGCTTCGATCCTTCTTCACCTGACGCCGTGCGTCCGGGCCGCCAGGAGGGCGCCCGCGCCACACTGGCCGAAGCAATTGACCAGGTTGCCACGCTCGACGCCGACCGCGTCCTTCGGACTTTCGTCAACCTCATCGAGTCGACGCTGCGCACGAACTACTTCCAAGGCAAGTCGTACGTCAGTTTCAAGCTCGATCCGACCACGATCGACGGCCTGCCGTTCCCGCGGCCTAAGTACGAGATCTGGGTGTACTCGCCACGCGTTGAAGGCGTCCACTTGCGTTTCGGAAAGGTGGCCCGTGGCGGTTTGCGGTGGTCGGACCGCCGTGAAGACTTCAGGACCGAGATCCTCGGTCTGGTCAAGGCGCAGACGGTGAAGAACGCTGTGATTGTGCCGACCGGTGCCAAGGGCGGATTCTTCGCGAAACAACTTCCGGATCCGGCACTTGACCGTGCTGCCTGGATGGCAGAAGGCATCGAAAGCTACAAGACCTTCATCCGCGGCCTGCTCGACCTCACCGACAACCTCGTGACCACAGCCGACGGCGAGAAGATTGTGCCGCCGTCGGACGTTGTCCGTCAGGATGACGACGATTCGTACCTGGTAGTGGCCGCGGACAAGGGCACGGCGACCTTCTCGGACACCGCGAACGGCCTGGCCGCCGAGTATGGATTCTGGCTGGGAGACGCATTCGCTTCCGGTGGCTCCGTAGGATACGACCACAAGGCCATGGCCATTACGGCCCGTGGCGCATGGGAGTCGGTCAAGCGCCACTTCAGCGAGCTGGACCTTGACACCCAGTCCGAGGAATTCACCGTGGTCGGCGTCGGCGACATGTCCGGCGACGTGTTCGGCAACGGAATGCTGCTCTCCAAGCACATCCGCCTGCTGGCCGCCTTCGACCACCGCCACATCTTCCTGGACCCGACGCCGGATGCGGCTTCGTCCTTCGACGAGCGGCAGCGTCTCTTCGAGCTGCCCCGCTCCTCTTGGGATGACTACGACCGCTCGCTCATCAGCGCAGGCGGCGGGGTCTTCCCCCGGCAAGCCAAGGTCATTCCGATCTCGCCCGAGGTCCGCAGGGCGCTCGGCCTGCCGGACGGAACGGCTCAGTTGAGTCCTCCCGAACTTCTGCGTGCGATACTCCTGGCTCCGGCCGATCTCCTCTACAACGGCGGGATCGGAACGTACGTCAAAGCCAGCACCGAGTCCCACGCCGAGGTCGGGGACAAAGCAAACGACGTCATCCGCGTGAACGGGCGCGAGCTCCGCGTCAAGGTCGTCGGCGAAGGCGGCAACCTCGGAATGACGCAGCGCGGACGCATCGAGGCTGCACTGCAAGGTGTCATCCTCAACACCGATGCGATCGACAACTCCGCCGGCGTGGATTGTTCCGACCATGAAGTCAACATCAAGATCTTCGTGGACCGGATGGTTGCCGCAGGGAAACTGGATGCTTCCGAGCGCACATCCTTCCTCGCCGACATGACCGACGAGGTCGGGCGCCTTGTGCTCGAAGACAACATCGATCAGAACATCCTGTTGCTCAACGACCGCACACGCGTCGCCGAATGGAGCCCGAGCTACGAGCGCCTGATGGACTGGCTTGAGAAGTCCGCCGACCTCAAACGGGACCTTGAAGCGCTGCCGACCACCGAGACCCTTCGTGAGCGGCTGGAGCAGGGCCAGGGCCTGACGTCCCCGGAATTGTCCGTCCTCGCCGCGTACGCCAAGATCGAATTGGGCTCGGCATTGCGGGACAGCGATCTGGCGGATGATCCGTGGTTCCGTAAGACGATCCGCTCCTACTTCCCGAAGCAGCTCCGCGAACGGTTCGACGCCGAACTGGACACCCATCCCTTGCGTCGCGAGATCATCGCAACCGTGGTGGCCAACGACATGATCAACCTGGGTGGCATCACCTTCGCCTTCCGCACCATGGAGGAGACCTCGGCTACCGAGGTCGCCGTCGCGAAGGCGTTCGTAGCCCTCCGTGAGATCTACGAACTCGACTCGATGGTGCGGGAGCTCAATGCCCTGCCTGCTTCGTTCCCCACGGAACACTGGAGCACGGTCCACCTCGACATCCGGAGGCTTCTGGACCGGGCTGTTCGCTGGTTGCTCAGCCAGGGCAACGCCTCGAAGCCGATCTCGGAGATCGTCGCGGAATTCAAGCCGATGATGGATCCGATGCGGGCCAGGGTGCTCGACTACTTGCGCGGCAGCGACAAAGAGCGCGTTACCGGCTGGCTCGAAAAGGCGCGCTCGTGGGGCCTTCCCGACACGCTCGCCCATCGCTGGGCCGAGCTGTTCGAGAGTTTCGTGCTCCTGGACATCGCCAAGATCACGCACAGCCGCGACGCCCGTGTGGAAGAGGTCAGCCATGTCTATTACACGGTGTTTGACCGCTTCCACGTCGATTCATTGCTGGAGCGGATTACCGCGCTCCCGCGCGATGACCGCTGGCAGGCTCTTGCCCGTGCGGCCCTGCGCGACGACCTCTACTCGACCGTAGCGGACATGACGACGTCGGTGCTCGAATCGAGCGACTCCGGCCTCGACGCCGAGGCTCGTTTGCGGGCTTGGGAAGACCTCAACGCCGAACAGTTGGGGCGAGCGAAGAGCATGTTTGACGAGGTCAACGCGCTGGAGGCCGACGACATGGCTTCTCTGTCGGTAGCATTGAGGCTCTTGAGGTCAATCGTTCGACGCTAGGGACAAGCCCGGGCGTTATATGGAGGTGCAGTGGCAATCTTTACAGACCCCATCAGGGAGCACGCTGATTTCGGGCCTGGAGATGCTGAATGGCTGCACCTCCTGGTCGGCGACTGGCAGATGGTCGCCGACCTGGCGTTCGCGGACTTGGCCCTATGGTTTCCGCATCCGGAATTCGGTTACATCGCGCTTGCACACGTCAGGCCGTCGACGAGCCACACGGTGTTCCATGCGGACTTCGTCGGGGAAGGCATCCGCTCGGATCTGCAACCGATAGTCGACAAGGCGTGGTCCAGCCGTTCCATCGAACGCTCCAGTGAAACGAGCTGGAGCAGCGAGATGGCCCTGCGGGTTGAGGCAGTGCCCATGGTCAGGAATGGGCGGACCCTTGCCGTCGTCACGTCGCATATGGACCTTTCCAGTTCTCGGATGCCTTCACGCCTGGAGCTCACGTACAGGCAATGCGCCTACGATCTGCTCCGGATGGGAACGCTGGGCCTCTGGCCGGACTTCGCGTCACCGACGGGTTCGCGCCGTGGCGCTCCCCGAGTGGGTGACGGCCTGATCAGGCTCGACGCCGACGGCATCGTCCAGTACGCGAGTCCGAACGGTGTCTCCGCATTCCGCCGCCTCGGTGAGGTGGAAACCTTGGAAGGACGGTCCCTCGCGGAAGTAACCGCAGGACTCCTCAAGGACCGGCGGATGGTGGACGAGACGTTGCCGCTGGTCGTTACCGGTCGAATGCCGTGGCGGAGCGAAATCGAGTCCCGCGGTGTCAGTTTGTCGTTGCGCGCGATTCCGTTGCGCGACGAAAAGCATCGCTTCGGTGCCTTGGTACTGTGCCGCGACGTGTCCGAACTGCGACGCCGCGAGCTCGAACTGGTGACCAAGGACGCGACGATTCGTGAGATCCACCACCGCGTCAAAAACAACCTGCAGACGGTGGCGGCTTTGCTTCGCATGCAGTCGCGACGGATGGTCAGCGATGAAGCGAAGCAAGGCCTGGAACAGGCAATGCGGCGAGTGGCGACCATTGCGTTGGTTCACGAGACCCTTTCGCAGGGGCTCACCCAGAGCGTTGATTTCGATGAACTCATCGGTCGTCAGTTCCGGCTCTCGGCAGAAGTAGCGTCCCCTTCGCAGCACGTCCGGACCGAGCGCGCCGGCCTGTTCGGCGAATTGCCGAGTGACTTCGCCACGCCCCTTGCGCTGGTCATCAATGAACTCGTGACAAATGCCGTGGAACACGGCCTTGAAGGACGGGCCGGAACGGTATGGCTGATGGCCGATCGTTCCACGGGGGAGGGCGGCGATGAACTCCTGACCGTGACCATCGCCGATGATGGCGTCGGACTGCCCGAGGGCTCGTACACGGAGGGTCTAGGTCTTCAGATCGTGCGGACACTTGTCACGAGCGAATTGGGCGGCAGCATCCAGTGGAGGCCGCGCGACGGCGGTGGCACCGCCGTCGAGATCGTCCTGAACCTGGTGCGAAACTGACGCCTGCCGCCGACGGCGCTCCATGGGTAACCGCACAGACATACGAAGATGGCCCGGACCTTTCGGTCCGGGCCATCTTCGTATGTTCTCTTTGCCTCAGGCGCCGTGCTTTGTTGGTCCCGGACGCTTAGGAAGCGCGGCGGGCCCGGGCGGCGCGGCGCTTGAGGGCGCGTCGCTCGTCTTCGCTCATACCGCCCCAGACGCCAGCATCCTGGCCCGATTCAAGGGCCCACTGAAGGCATGTGTCCACGACGGGACAGCGACGGCAGACGCTCTTCGCTTCCTCGATCTGGAGAAGCGCAGGGCCGGTGTTGCCTACGGGGAAGAAAAGCTCCGGGTCCTTGTCAAGGCAGGCTGCGCGGTTACGCCAATCCATGCTGATCAGTCACTCCATTCGTGAGTACTAGTTAAGCCTTTTGTGAAAATATTCACGAGAGGCTTCATAGGAAAGGGGACCCATTGGGCCCCCTTGGTCGTCTGAGTCAAGCGTGTCATGTTAACGCCATGTAAACAAGGGGTTCAAGCGTTTGAAACCGTGAGCGATGCATCACATTGGCTACCGGTCTACTCACAGGTATTCGACTATGTCCGGTAGTGTGCCAGTGTGTCAAGACCCCCTCTGAACCCTAACCATGACCCCGCAGCGCCCGGCGACGACGGCCAGGGGACCGGCAGCGACGATCTTGGCCGGGCATCCGGTGGAGGACCGCGTCCTGTAGGAATCGTTGTTGTTTCGATTGTTGTTGTGCTGGAAGCCCTCGCACTACTGACCGCCGGGGTCCTGTATATATACGAACTCGTCACTGGGGCTCCGGTGGCCTCTTTCTGGGGAGCCGTATTTACACTGGGCCTTCTGCTGGCCTTTTCTGCATTGTTGTTTGCCGTGGGGCACTTCCTGTTCCGTGGCTACCGTTGGACCCGGGCACCTGCGTTGGTTGCCCAGCTGTTCGCCCTGACGATCGGGTTTCCCACCATGACCGCAGGGCTGGTTCTCGCCGGTCTTGCGATGCTGGTGCCGGCTTTGGCCGGGATCGTCTTCTTGTTCGACAAACGGGTCATTGCGTTTGCCTCCCGAACGGGCGGATCCCGCGCCGCACTCTAACTGTTCACCTGGGTACGGCTTGCTAGTCCGGAGCGGCGATCTGGAGGGAGCGTGTTCGTCCATTCTCGATGAGGACAGCACGACCCGGTGGTGGCGCCTGTTCGACATCTACGCGCACCCCGAAGAAATCTCCAGCGGCAGGCGGCCCGTTGCCGAGGAGAATTCCGCTTCCGTGGTTTCGGGCCAGGGAAGCAAGGGGCGTCCGATGCAGAAGGGCAGGGTTGCCCGCAGTCGCCACCACTGAGAAACCCATACCGGGAAGTTCAGCCAGGAGGATACCTGTTTCGGTGCTGACTCGTTCGGCGTCGTCCACGAGGGGGATGACTTCTGCTCCCACGATCCCGCGGCTTGCATCCCGGTGGAATTCGGCCCAAAAGGCATCAGGATCGGCCCCTTCCGGCGGTGTCCACCAATGATGGCCTGGATTGAGCATGGCCAATGCGGAGAGCAACGACGACTTGCCGGAACCCGGGGTACCGAGGACGAGGAGGACAGCTGAGCGCGGCAGCGTGATCCGAGCAGGTTCGTGTTCGTCCCCTCCAACCCCAAGGAGCACCGACCCCTGCGCACGAGTGCGGGAAATGGCGGCGGCTTCGGTTCGGCCATCCGCAGCGAGATCCGAAGCCCGGATGAATTGCGGCAAGGGATCCACCCGGAATGGGCGCCGTGCAGGCTCCGGGGGCACGCAGTACGGCCAGGCCGCATTTGGCGGGGCCGCCACGAGCTGCGCGACTGCTGTGTCAGCATCAAGCAGGTTGCCACTCACGACTGCCCGACCCTTCAGGGGCTTCATTGCCGCGAAACGAGGCCACGCCAACCGCCCTTCTTCCGTGGTCCCAGCGGGAAAGTATGCCCGGTTGGGGATTGACGCGAACATGCGCGACGCGGTCAGTTCGCGGTCACCCGTGATGAGAACAACCAGTCCTGACTTCGGCCCATCGCGGACGATGGCGTGGGCAAGGTCTTCGGCCCAGGCCAGTGGCCCGGAGCGCAACTCGGAGACCCACGAACCCCAGCTTGAAATGGCCAGCAGAAGGGGAACTTGTTCGACGACGGTTCCTGGGGATTGCCGCACCGATATCTCAGCTGCGAGCCTCTCCAGGATGCGGACTCCCCTTCTGATGTCGTTGGGGGAGGCAACGGCCCCCACGCGTCCCTGGGCAACCACATCGGTGAACGAACCGTCACCGTCGAGGACATAGAGATGGAGTTCGATGGCACTTCCGACCAGCTGTGCCATTGCTGCCCGACAGGTATCTTCAACTCCGCCTCCAGGAGCGCCAACGAGCCCAAGATTCCCGTGGACAAGCAGAGTCCAGCACAGGCCGGCAATTCGTTGTTGCGTGGGCAAATCGGCCAAGCCAAGGTATGCCGTAGGGCTTGCTGGCGTTCCGCTTGCCGCGTGCTTGCCCGTCGTTGCCGTCATGCCAAGGGATTCGTGAAAGGAGATGGACTCAGGGAGTGGATGTGTAACAGGTCTCCGGAGCGGTCTACACCCATGGATGTCCCAAACCCGGTTGATTGCATTGATAATGGGGCGGGCGGCTTCTGCAGGCGTTGCCACCGCAACAGGAGTCCCTGCGTCTGCGATTTCCGAGCAACCCTTGAAGCGGAGCGACCCCGCTGCCGGCCGGGCAATGGCGTTTGTGAGTGACGCCGGGGCTTTTTCGCCGCCCGAGAGGGTCGCTGACTGAAAGGGCTCGGGATCTTCCACTCCGCGAACCATATAGGCGCGGCCAGGCAGGGACACCGGAATCGATGCCGCTGCCGCCGAGTGGATGACGTCGCGGGATTCCATTTCGGATTGGACGCGAAGAGCAATGCTCGTGGTGACGTTGGCCCGGATGTCCGCGCTCAGTGCACCCTGCGGACGCTGTGTTGCCATGATCAGGTGAATGCCCAGAGACCGGCCCAGGGTGGCGATCCGCATCAATTCGGCCAAGGCATCCGGGGCGTCTTCAACAAGCATCCTGAATTCGTCGATCACGAGGACGAGCCGGGGCAGCACTGGAAATTGGCTTCTTCGTCCCGCCGCGGCCCCGCCCCCGATTCCTGCGGCTGCGGCCCAATATGCGGGCAAATCAGGGACGCCGGCCTTCGCTAGGATCGCTTCCCGCATCCGAACCTCGGCACGGAGGGACGAGAGGGTACGTTCGAGCTCGTGTTCACTGAGGTCCGTAAGCATTCCGACGCATTGCGGGAGGTCGAGCAATGGCCCGAGGCCCGAACCTCCCTTGAAATCAACAAACAGGAAGTTGACCCTGTCCGGGCCGTGGGTCAGCGAGATCGCGGAGACTATCGTGCGCAGAAGCTCCGACTTTCCCGATCCCGTCGTTCCAGCAACGAGGAGATGCGGGCCGTCCGAAACCAGGTCCAAAGACCGGGGACCGTCGGCGCCTTGCCCGATGACCGCGGATAGCCCTCCGCGTTCTGAAGAAGCGCTCCAGCGGGCAGCGATGCTTGAGGGCTCAGGGGGAAGCAGTTCGGTAAGCTGGCAGGTAGAGGGGACAAGCGGTGCTCTTTCAATCGACAGCCCGGGCACTCTTGCCGATGAGCGACAGTAGCGGTCGAAGACCGGGTGCGGCACAAGGTCAGGGTCAAACTCCGTTTCTGAAAGAAACGAGCGGAGGACTGCGCGTTTGTTCCAGAGCCCGACTGCGGAACCGCTTTCATCTCCGCCCGCGGTGCGTTGGAAGATTCTCCAGCCAGACTCGATCGCCGCCAGCCGGAGTGAGTCGACGCCGGTATCACGGTCGGGCCCCACCAGAAGCAGTACTCCCGGTCTATCCGCAAGCACGGAAAGAACAGCCGCGGCTGAAGAGGCGTCCGTGGTCAAAGTGACGCGGGGGAGGAACCGGGCGCTGGACGGCAATTGGGCGATCGGTCCGTGTACGAGGACAGGGACGTTGGCTGCGCCGGGAAAGGCCGCCAGCTGCATGAGCAGAAATCTGAACATTCCTTGCACCTTGGCTTCAGGTCCCGCGAAGGAAACGGCCTGGATAGAGGGATCCAGAACGACCGGAACCGGGCCCAACGGCGGTGGCTGGAAGCTTGGGTCCGCCGGTTCGAGTGCAACCCGGGCGTTCTGTGGAGTGGTGCCGAGCCGGAGCCAGACATCGTGACAGCCCACCGTTCCTTGTGTTGGGCCGGTTCCTTGCGCGGTGCCGGTTCTTGGCAGCATCGACCGCATTCGCCCGGGTCTTTCTGGGAGGAAAGCAGTTGAGCAGACGGCATGGGCGAGCTCCGCGGCGGACGGCGAGCACCGCCGTCGTCGGGCCCGGTCTTGTTCGACGGCCGCCGCGATCGCGGCAGCCAGAAGGCGGCGCTCACGTCTTCCCGAAATTGCCGGGGCCAGGACCGCGATGGCAGAAATTGCGGTGAAGCCGAGGAACATCCACATGCCAGTGGCCAGAGCCATTCCAACACCCAGCAAAAAGGGAAGCCCGGCCGTCAGAAGAAGTTGCGTGCGGCCGCCCGCATCGTGGCGCCGGGGGACCAGGATTGGCTCGGCGACGCCCAGGCCGGCTGCCCCAAGCGACTCCGATCCGTATTCTTCGTCGCCGAAAACCACTGACATGACAGAACCGCCACATCGGATCCTGGAGGCGGTTGAAAGAGGGGCGGAGCGGACTTTGCGTCCATCCACCACCGTTCCGTTCGCGCTCCCGTTGTCGCTGATGGTGACCGCTGTCTCGGAGATCGTCAGCACGGCGTGATCCCGGGAAACATCAGGATCGGGGAGGCAGATATCGGCGTTGCTCCGGCCGATCCTGTAATTGCCCCGTTCCAGCGGTATGACCAGTCCGGCGGCTGGTCCGGCGTGAACCAGCAAGGACAACGCTGCGGGATTGCGATCGCCATCACGGGTGTCTTGTGCCTCCGGATCGGGCCCGTCCACCAACACAGCTCCCGACACGAGCGGCGCCGAGCCAACCGTGAGGCCGCTGAGTGGCAGTCCATCAACTGCAAGTTTTCCAGTTCCGAACTCGGCCGCGACTACACCCTCGACGACGGCGCCCGGGGTGCCGTTGCCCGCGGCTATGGTCAGTTCGATCGGTTCACCTTGCCGTAACGCCCGTGGGGCCCGGACGAGGGTGCAATGGAATGTCACTGTGATCGCTCCTTCGGTTCGCGGGCCTGCTGTTCTTCCACGATATTTGCGAGGAGGACCGGGTGTTCCGGGGCAGTTGGCCTATGTGGAAAACGTTGCCCTGATTCGCGCGGGAAGGGACCGGCCCGAAAACCGGGCGCACCATCTCGGGTAGGCTTGACCTGCAGCCAATGCACACCATTGGGCTGCCCATATTCGAACCAGGAGATTTTGTGACCGCTGACCTCGTCATTGTCGGGTCAGGCTTTTTTGGCCTGACAATCGCAGAACAGGCAGCCACCGAGCTGGGCTTGAAGGTTGTTGTCATCGACCGCCGGCACCACGTCGGAGGCAACGCATATAGCGAAACGGAAGGGCAAACCGGCATCGAGGTGCACCGGTATGGCGCCCATCTGTTCCACACCTCGAATGAACGGGTATGGGAATACGTCAACCGGTTCACGACCTTCACCAACTACGTTCACAAGGTGTACGGCGTCCACAAGGGCGAGGTCTACTCGCTGCCCATCAACCTGGCAACCATCAACCAGTTCTTCAGGGCCAACCTGAAGCCCGGCGAAGCCCGGGCGCTCATTCAGGAGCAGGCGGGCGAACTTGCCGGAACCGATCCGCAGAACCTGAACGACAAGGGCATCCAGCTGATCGGCCGTCCGCTTTACGAGGCCTTCATCAAGCACTACACCGGCAAGCAGTGGCAGACAGATCCCAAGGACCTGCCGGCAGGGATCATCTCCCGGCTTCCCGTCCGCTACAACTACGACAACCGCTATTTCAACGACAAGTATGAGGGCCTTCCGACCAACGGATACACCGCATGGGTCAAGAAGATGGCCGAGCATCCGAACATCGACGTTCGCCTGAACACAGACTTCTTCGACGACTCGCATGAGTATTCGAAAGACAAGGTTGTCGGCAAGATTCCCGTCGTCTACACGGGCCCCGTAGACCGCTACTTCGACTTCGTTGCCGGAGACCTGTCTTGGCGCACCATCGATTTCGAAGAGGAAGTCCTGGAGATGGGCGACTTCCAAGGAACGTCCGTTGTGAACTACAACGACGACGACGTCCCGTTCACCAGGATCATCGAGCCGCGGCATTTCCACCCCGAGCGTGAATACCAGGCGGAGAAGACCGTGATCATGCGCGAGTTCTCTCGATTCGCCGAAAAGGGCGACGAGCCGTACTACCCGGTCAACACAGCCCTCGACAGGGAGAAGCTGCTAAAGTACCGGGATTTGGCGGCGGCTGAAGAGAACGTACTCTTCGGCGGGCGCCTTGGCACCTACAAGTACCTTGATATGCACATGGCCATCGGTTCGGCTTTGTCGATGTTTGATAACAGGATTCGTCCGCACTTCGAAAGCGGCACAGCAATTGAAAGCGGAGGAGTAGACGCGTGAGCAGCGAAATCAAGATGCAAGTATTGCAGCGGGTTATCCTGCCCGCTGATGACCAGCTGGACACAACTGCATTGTATGTCGACGCCGGCCCGGCGAACGGCATCCGCCTGCGCGAGAACGACGAGTTCGCAAGGAACCCCAAGTCGGCCGAGGAGAAACTTCACTTCGTCAGTTCGGGCGGCGAGGAGGTCCATTTTGAAGATGTGCTCTCAAGGAGTTCCGTAAGGCTCCGCGCCGGAGAACAGCTTTCCTTCGGAACGTACTTCAACGCGTTTCCTGCGAGCTATTGGCGGCGCTGGACGGACCTTCAAACGGTCCGCCTCGTTGTACGTACAACGGGCCACGGCACTGTCACTGTCTATAAGTCGAACGCGCGGGGCACTCTCCAGCGCGTTGATGGTGCGAGGGTCCAAGGCGCCGCTGTCACCGAATTCGAGCTCTCCCTCAAGCCCTTCGGCGACGGCGGGTGGTACTGGTTCGATCTTGCCTCCAGCCGTGAAGAACTGACGCTCGATTCAGCGGAATGGCAGGGCGCGGAGCGCGAGGGCAACCCCGGCAAGGTGACTCTTGAGATCACCACCATGAACAAGCCGGACTTCTGCCTCAACAACGCCAGGATTCTCTCGGAGCATCCCGAGGTGCTGGAGCACGTCCAGGAAATCCTCATTGTCGACCAAGGAACCCAAAAGGTTGCCGAGCAGCCCGGCTTTGCCGAGGTGAAGTCCGCGCTCGGTGACAAGCTGCGGATCATCAACCAAGCCAATCTCGGCGGCTCGGGTGGCTTCTCCCGCGGCATGTATGAGGCCGTGGAGAACGGCAGCGACTACGCGCTCCTGTTGGATGACGACGTCGTCATCGAACCAGAGAGTATTGCGCGCCTGCTGACCTTCTCGGATCATTGCCGAAAGCCGACCATCGTGGGCGGCCACATGTTCGACCTCTATAGCCGCAGCGTCCTTCACACCTTTGGTGAAGTGGTGGACCCTTATCGATTCGTGCCTGCGATGCCCCATGCGGACATGGAGATGAGGCATGACTTCAGCGTCGCGAACCTTCGGCAGACGCCGTGGCTGCACCGGCGCGTCGACGTCGACTACAACGGCTGGTGGCTGTGCATGATCCCGACGGAAATCATCCGCGAGATCGGGCTGTCGCTTCCTGTCTTTATCAAGTGGGACGACGCCGAATACGGACTTCGCGCCCGTGAAGCCGGTTTTGCCACGGTTTCCTTGCCCGGCGCCGCGGTCTGGCATGTCTCCTGGATCGACAAGGACGACCTGGTTGGCTGGCAGGCCTATTTCCATGGCAGGAACCGCCTGATCACGACGCTCATCTACAGCCCCTATAAGAAGGGCGGGCGAGTTATCCGGGAGTCGTTCCAAGCGGACGTAAAGCATTTGGTTTCCATGCAGTACTTCACCGAACATTCACGGCTCGATGCTTTGAAGGATCTCTTCCTCGGGCCCGGGCATCTGCATGGCAATCTCGCCACGAAGCTCGGCGAGATCAATGCGTTGAAGTCCGACTATCCCGATGCGGAGATGCGCGAGAACGTCGATGATTTCCCGGCCCCGGCATTGGGTCGCGGGCCCTCCGGCCTCAACCCCATCGGACTTCCCAACAAGAAGGACCTTGTTAAATGGGGTGTCACCACGGTTGCCCGCCAGTTAGTGAAAAAGCCGGCAGCGGAATCAGCAGAGCGACCCCAAGGCTTCCTGGCTCACCGGGACAACAGATGGTTCCGCTTGGCGCACTATGACAGCGTCGTGGTCTCGAACGCCGATGGCACCGCGGCTTCCTGGTACAAACGCGACCCCGAGAAGCTCAAGGCGATGCTGGCGGAAGCAGGAAAGCTTCACGCCAATCTCTACCGGCAATGGGAGGAACTCTCGGAGCAGTACCGCAAGGCCCTGCCCGAGATCACCTCCATGGAAGCCTGGAAAAAGACGTTTGGCTTGGCCGACGAGGAAGGCCACTAGATGACTCAGCCCGTGACCGACTTGGTCCAACCGGGCCGCGGCCGCGGCATCGTAGACGTCTATAAACACAAGTTCCTGCTGCAGTTGCTGGTACGCAAGGAGATCAAGATCCGCTATCGCGGCTCCGTCCTGGGACTCCTGTGGTCCTATGTGAAGCCGCTGATGCAGTTCTTGATCTACTTCGTGGCTCTCGGAGTCTTCCTCGACATGCAGCGCGGAACACCCAACTACGCGATTTATCTCTTTGCAGGAATCGTTCTGGTCAATTTCTTCACGGAGTCGCTGGGCAACGCGACGCGCTCCATAGTGGACAACAGGGACCTTATCCGTAAGATCTACTTGCCGCGGGAGCTGTTCCCCGTCTCTACCGTGTGGGTTTCCGCTGCCCATTTGCTCCCCCAGGTGGTGGTCTTGCTCGGTGCCTGCCTGTTGACCGGATGGAGTCCCTCGGTCTGGCAGCTGCTGGCCGTCGTCGGAGCGTTTGTGCTGACAGCGATTCTTTCCACCGGCCTCGGCCTGCTTTTCGGTGCGGCCAACGTCTACTTCCGCGACTCCGAGAACATCGTGGACATGATCCTCATGATCGTCACGTGGGCCTCACCGGTCCTCTACGTGTGGCCGATGGTGCAGCGCGTCATGGGTCCCTGGTTCTTCTTGTACCAGCTGAATCCGGTGACCGTCGCGGTCGAAATCTTCCACTGGGCATTTTGGTCCCCCACGCTGAGCACCGCGCAATCCGGGTCGATTTCCATGCCACCGGACCTGATCACTATCTGGTTCCCGGCCGCCTTTGGCGTCGCTGCACTCGTCCTTGTGATTGGCCAGCTCGTCTTCATGAAGTTGTCTGTCCACTTTGCCCAGGAGCTCTGACATGTCTGTACCCGCGGGAGTCTCCGACAGTGTAGCTATCACTTGCCGGAATCTGCGCAAGAAGTTTGTGCTCCGTCATACGCGCAGCATGAAGGAAGCAATTGTCTGGTTGCTGACCGGGCGCAAAGGGGACCTTTCCAAGAAATTCGATGCGCTCAAGGATGTTTCCCTGGATGTGGAACAAGGCGAAACCGTGGCACTGCTCGGGCTTAACGGCTCAGGCAAGTCAACCCTCTTGAAACTCATTTCAGGCGTGCTCCAGCCGGACGAGGGCACCGTGTATACACGGGGAAGAGTGGCCGGGCTGATCGAAGTCGGAGCCGGTTTCCACCACGACCTCAGCGGACGCGACAACGTCTACCTCAATGGGGCAATCCTTGGGATGACCCAAAACCAGATCGATGAAATGTTCGACTCGATCGTCGAATTCTCCGAAATCGGAGAGTTCATCGACACTGAGGTCAAGTTCTATTCTTCGGGCATGTACCTGAAGTTGGCTTTCTCGATCGCGGTCCACACGGACCCCGAGGTCTTCCTCATAGACGAGATATTGGCTGTGGGCGACGAACCGTTCCAACGCAAATGCATCACCAAGATCAACGAATTGGCCGCGGCCGGCAAGACACTGTTCGTGGTGAGCCACGACTTGGATCTGGTCGCGTCTGTGTGCAAGCGTGGTGTGCTTTTGGAACACGGCGAGATCATCATGGACGGCGAAGTGCACGCGGTGGTGAAGGAATTACGACGGCGGTCGGCCGACTAGCCCTCCCCGCTCGTTCCGGCCTTGCACGGCTCCAGCCGTGCAAGGCTTAGTTGTTTCCGCAGGCCGTTATTTTGTAAAGCTTCGCATTTCCCTGGCTGTCTACCAGTTGAACTCCCGGGTTTTGATCCAGATGGGTTAGACCAGCCGGAGTGTGGTTGCCTCCATGGACTTCCAGCAATCCGAAGTCAAGGACGTAATAGGAATGCTGGCTCCGAACAGCCCTGCACACGGCGGGGTCCTTTGAGACTGTATCCAAGCGGTCGTATATCTCTTGGAGATCAGGGGAAACATAGCTGAGGATATGGAGCTGCGCAGACTTGCGATCACCGAGGGCATACGAAAGAGACGCTCCGGTGTAGGGATTCCCGATCAAGATCGCATCTTGGGGGACGTCATTGTGCAATCTTTGGAAGATTGCCAGCTCGTCGCTCGAAACCAAGGGGGAGTCCGCTGACAAGGCGTACTTTGACGCCGCTTGCTCAACTTCCTTGTTCACTCCACCCACTTGCCCGACGAGGACCGCTAGGACGACGAGAACGGCAGCCACAGCGTATTGAAGTGCAGTCCGCAGACCGGACCGGTGGATCCCAAGACCGCTCCCACGGAAAACCCGCTTGAACAGCTGGGATAGGAATGGGTTATGGCAGAGCCACTCGACGCCCACCGCAGCAAGCAAGACCGCGACAAGAGGCAGCAGAGCTGCAATACGGTAGCTGTCGTTGTACCAGACGCCTGTCAAAATACTCCGCGCCCTGGAAATGGGGAAACCGGAAACAACCACAAACAGCACCGTGAAAATCAGGAAGACGCCAGCGAGCCACCTGTACCGGACCCGCCCCGCTGCGGTCCAAAGGCCCAGCAGCGCCACGGGTGCCACCAACCAAGCGGCAGGCAAGTCCAACGGAGAGAAAACAATGGCTTCGCCGAGGGCTTGCGGGACCGTATGGTAAGGGCCCCAGAATGAAGCGTCTGACGGCGGCCTGAGGACGATCCAAAGAACAAGGAAAACTACGCCATAGCTGATCAAGGGGACCATGAACCTGACCCTCCCGATACGGAGCAAACCCCGTCTCCGGAGCTTGAAGGCCTTCCACGCAAGGACACCGACCATCGGGGCCGTCCATGTCAGCCAGGTCATGAAGGTGGTTGGATGCGCCACAACGAGCCCCGCGAGGCTCAACAAGAGCGCCAGGATCGCCGGGAGGTCCCGGGGAACCCATGCGGGGGAAACTCTGGAAAGTGCCGCGGCAAGGGCGATCGAACCCGGCAGGATACTGATCGACAGCAGATTGGGGTACAGGACGCCGAAGTCCATCATCAGGAGCGGGAATGCGCCAAGCGAGGCGGATGCCACGCCGGCCGCCAGGGCAACCGCGGACGAATGGCCAATGGTCCAACGGGCCGCCAAGAGGCAGCCCAGAGGCCAAAATACTGCCGCGAGGACTAAGCTCGTGAGGTTCACGGCGACCGGTACGTCCAGCGCGAAGGTGGAAGCGACCAACGTCGCCACCGCGTTCCAGCCCGCGGGATAGAAACCACCGCCGGTCATGTCGCCGATCGTCAGGGACGAGGCATTCCCGGTATCAAGGGCGTATTTGACGGAATTGAGATGAAAAACGGCGTCGTAGGTCTGCGAAAAATGCCCGGGGCCGCCGATGGCTTGCATGACCCTGGCGCCGATCACCACGAGCGCGAGAACACCGGCCACAAAGGGTGCTGACCGCCCCCAAAGTCCCGGCCTCGGCGTTTTCCCATGTCGGGGACGGGATCGGGAAACGTACCATGCGATCGTGCCGAGCGCGACGGCCACAATAGCGACCGGAAGCAAGGTGAACCGCACATGCAAAAAGGGGCTCAGCGTCGAAGCTATGACTATCACGCCTACCGACAGGGCAGGGGACAGCCCTAACGCGTCAAATCCTCGATAGCGCAATCCGAGTGCCACAAGCAGTCCGGGTGAAATCAGCAATAAGGCAGCACCGACCAACTGCGGCAGGACAGACCACCACACGGGCGGGGACTAGTCTTCCAGAAGGCCGTGGAGGTACGCTCCGTAACCACTCTTGATCAGCGGCTCGGCACGTGCGCGCAACTCGTCGTCCGAAAGGAAACCTTGGCGCCAGGCGATTTCCTCGGGAGCTCCGATCTTGAGGCCTTGGCGGTTCTCCACCGTGCGAATGAAATTCGACGCGTCGTTGAGGTCGTTGAAGGTCCCGGTATCGAGCCATGCCGTGCCCCGCGGAAGGATCTCGACATGGAGCTTTTCGTTCTGAAGATAAGTCCTGTTGATGTCCGTGATTTCGAGCTCGCCACGGGGTGAAGGCTTGAGGTTCTTCGCGATCTCCACAACATCGTTGTCATAGAAATACAGTCCGGGAACGGCATAGTGAGATTTGGGGTGCTCAGGCTTTTCCTCCAAGGAAATGGCTTTACCATCTTCATTGAATTCGACCACGCCGTAGGCCTTGGGATCTTTCACCCAATAACCAAAGACGGCACCGCCATCGATGTTTGCATGTTTCCGTAGCTGCGTTCCCATGCCCTGTCCGTAGAAGATATTGTCTCCCAGGACAAGGGCAACAGTTTCATTCCCGATATGTTCCTCACCCAGGATGAATGCTTGGGCGAGTCCATCGGGCGACGGCTGCTGGACATAGGAAATGTTCACGCCGAATTGGGAACCGTCGCCAAGCAGCCGTTGGAACTGTTCGGCGTCGTGGGGGGTGGTGATGATGAGAATATCGCGAATGCCCGCCAAAATGAGCGTGGAGAGGGGGTAGTAGATCATCGGCTTGTCATAAACCGGGACCAGCTGCTTGCTGATGCCGTGAGTAATCGGATGGAGACGAGAGCCGGTGCCACCGGCAAGAATGATTCCACGCATGGTCCCCATCATCCCTTACCTTAGAGTCCGCGGCAAAACCAGTGACTCGCCAATCGCTCCCGACTCAGCTCCTAGCCGAAGTGCGCCCTTCCACTCCGGCCGCGGACGCCGTCGATGGTTCCCCTCAACGCGGACCGGAGCCGGGCAGCGCGGCCGGGAGCCAATATCGTCACGAAAAGGAGGTGCCTCATGTCGAGCAACAAGCCGCCGGCAACCCACCCTGGATGTACCTTTGCGTATCGTCGGCCAACGAGAATCCTGTTTCGGAAGATGTAGTAATAGCGCCAGGAAGCAGCAATGCGAACTTTCAACGGACGATCCTGAAGTTTGATGTCCCTGCCCAGAATATTGGCATCGACCAAGGTTCCCAGCGAGTGGTCGAATTCTGCGTCCGCAAGTACGGTCGGAAGTCCGGCATCAAGGGCGCGGAAGTAGTATTCCGTGTCCACGAGGTCGATGAATAGGCCATCCCAGAAGTTGCCGATCGCGTCCAAGGTGGAAACCGGAATCAGCAGTCCGGATTGAATCGGTTCCCGTCCCAGCTGGATTCCGGATTTCGAACCGGCCTTCTTCACGGGATTGCCGTGGATACGGGCCGGGGAAACAAGGCCCGGGGTTATGCCTACGGCCTCAGCCGACTTGGCAGCCTCCAATAGCCGGTGAACGTATTCGGCGGTCAGCAGTGAATCCTGGTCGACGGTGATGATGTAGTCGATCGGCGTGGTGCGCGCCAAATCTATCCCCGCGTTCAACGCCGATGCGATTCCGGAGTTTTCCTCGAGCCGCAGCACCATGGCGCCGGCGTCCGCCGCGTCCTCGAAGATCCGGTCGAAACCGGGCCCGCCGCCGTCATCGACCACTACCACGGTGGTCAGTTGCCGTAGCAAAGACGCGACGTTGCGGACCAAGTGCGACGTCGGACGATAGGCGGTGACGACCGCGGCTACGTTGTTTAGCCGCTTCGACGGATCAATCTCGGGCGACAAGTCGAATTTCCTAGTTTCCAAGAGTATGCCTAAGGAGGGACCAGACAGCTGCGGGGCTGCCATGCAACGCCGCATTGGGCAGGAGCAAGAAAGCATGGGCCCGGGACGTCAGACGCAATGCTGCTGCCCTTGATGCCCTTCGCCACCCCTTCTTCCTGCAGAGCTCTGCCGCAAGTTCGAAGTAGCCGCGCTCCCCGGCAAAACGGGAGCCGTCCAGCAATTTGCTCGAGGAGGCACTGGCCGTGTGCCTGCGATATGCGAAACATACCTCCGGCTCGATGAGCAACTCAGCTCCGGCCAGGACCATGTCGATGATCAAGCCAAGATCCTGGATGACGTGGAGACCGTCGCGAAAATCGAAATTCCCGATCTTGTCCCGACGGAAAATCAGGGACGGCCAGTAGAGCCAGTCACCATGGAGCAGGCTGACTGCCAGTTTCTCGCCGCTGACCACCCTGGGCCGGGATCCGCGCGGCTTGACCAGGTGTTGCTTCACAAGATCCGCAATCGGCCGTGCGTTCTCCCCGGCCTCATTGATCACTTCCACGCCTGGCTGGATGATCCAGGCTTCCGGGAAATTCCGGTGCGCGCGAAGTGCGACATCAACGAAGTTCGGGAGCAGAATGTCGTCGCAACCCATGACCACAAGTGTGTCCTGCGTTGCGCGGGAGACACACGTGCGGAAGTTCGCCGTAATTCCTTCGTTGGTTTCCTTACGGACATAGGTAATGCGGGGATCGTTGATTTCTTCCAAGTACCGGCGGACCTCATCGCCCGGATAGGCGTCGTCCACAACGGTCAGGAGCCAATCGTCCGAATTCTGTGCGAGTACGCTGTCGACTGCCTGCCGCATGTAGTCAGGATCCCCCCAATAGGGGATGAAGATGTCAAGGGCCATTCGGTTCCTTACTTTGGGCCGGAAGGAGTGGAGGTGTCGTCTTCTGGGGTCTCGGCGGTTTGGAGGCGCTCAAGGAGGGTGCGCATGATCGCAACTTCCTCAGCCAGTGTCCTAGTCTCATCCTCAACGACCGAGATTTCCCAGGACAGGTGCAAACAGACTCCCAACAGCAGCAGGATGCTGATAATGAAGAGCAGGTTCGACGGAAGCTGCACGCCAACGAGTTCGGCAACGATTGTCAGTAAGCTCGGGAACGCGGCAAGGACCAAGGTTCCAATGCCCACCACGAGCCAAAGTGCCGCGTACTTCTCGCGAAGCTTCTTGCGCCGGAGCATTTCGAAAACGATCCCCACGATCGCCAGCGCCAGGAGGAAGGCCGCCAGATTTCCCATTAAGAAGCCTCCTGGGCCCATGTTGTTGATGCAGGTGGAATAACGGATTTCTTACGGGTAAGCGCGAAGAGAAGTGCGAAAGTGGAACGGCCGAGATAGATCGCCGCTTTGGCAGGATTGTGGCTCGGAGTTCCGCCTTGGCGCGGGCGCATCGCCACGGGGATCTGGGTTACTTTGCACCCGGAACGTATCGCCACGACCAGGGAGTCAATCGTGTCACCGAGGTACTCCGCGGGATAGTGGTCGAGATACTGGCTGATGGCGCGGTCGTTGGCAGCGCGAAATCCTGACGTCACATCGGTGAGACGCGTCTTTGCGAGGCCGGAGATGACTTTTGCGAGGAACTGCATCGCCCATTTCCGGGGGCCGCTCACCTTGTATTCGCCTTTGTCCGCGAATCGGGCGCCGATTGAGATGTCGGCGTGCTCCAGCCCGGCGAGCACCTCGCCGATGTTCCGTGGATCATGCTGCCCATCGGCGTCGACCTGGATCACCCGGCCGTAGCCGAGACGCTTCGCGTATTTGAAGCCGGCGCGCATAGCACCACCGACGCCCAGGTTGAAGGGAAGGTTCAAGACTGTCGCTCCGGCTTCGGTGGCAACTTCCGCGGTGGCGTCGGAGGAGCCATCGTTGACGACCAGCACGTCGTAAGGGCATCCGACACTGAGGACTTCGCGAACGGTGTCGCCTACCGACTCGGCTTCATTCCACGCAGGCATGATGACCAGGACCCGCGTTGAGTCATGATTTTCCATCGTTCTCCTATGTGTCATCGTGGCTGGATGCGGTTGAGAAGGTCCTGGCTGATGCGACCCTGCCGTCCGCGGCATGAATCGATGAGCCCCTCCCAGGCGGCGATCGCCAGGTACCGTCGATCCGGGCTGAACGCGAAACGCAGAAGTTGTGCTTTCGCGTCTTCCAGCATGCGCCGAATCACCCAGACCGGGTTGCGGCGCCAGTACCTGCGGGCGAGAGTGGTGCCGTTTCGCATGATGTAGTACATCCGGAAAGGCGAGTAGTAGTTGAAAGACAAATCGTTGCCGCGGAGGCGTAATGGCCGTCCAAGCACCTTTGCGGGGAGGCGCGCTCCGAGTCTGTGCCCGACTTCGCAGCCTGCCCCGATGAGGATGCTGTAGCCGGCTGCCCGGACTCGCGCGGTGAACTCGGAATCCACGCAGTCGATGAAAAATCCCGACTCGAAGTTGCCGACGTCGGCCAGGGTGGTCATCGGGATGAAGAAACCGGACTGCATGGGATCGAATGCTTCCGAAAATCCGTGGGATGTTCCGAGAACGGGTACCTGGTGCCCACTGAACGTCTCAGCGCTCACGAAGCCCACTTTTTGTCCCTCGGCCATGGCGCTGTCATAAGTGGCGAGCGCATTTGAGACGTAATCCGGGACCGGCAACGAGTCTTGGTCGAAGGTCAGCACGAAATCCGGGCGGCTGGTCGATTCCAGCTCTTCAAGCCCGCGGTTCAGAGCGGCCGCGATCCCGGAGTTGTTGTCCAGGCGCAGTATCTTCGTTCCGTTCCCGGCAAGGTGGTCAAAGATCAGCTCCGACGCCGGAGACGTACTGCAGTCATCGACGACAATGAGTTCGTCAACTTGCGTTGCAATGGATTCAGCGTTGGTGAGCAGTTCGTCGTCGGGGTTGAAAGCGGCGATCACCGCTGCGGTTCGTCTTTGTGGACTTTCAATCACGGAGATGATCCTACCCGTCCACACTTACGGGGAGCGCCTTGGCAGGCAGCAGCCTTGACGCGGGGACGAGAAGGCCGAAGAAGAGCAATGCCTCGCTGATCGCCATTCCTAGCGCCACACCCGGAACATTTGAGCCCAAGCCGGCCACTACCATGAACGCGACTCCCACAGCTGCCGACAGTCCCGTCCACAAAAGGACAGTTCGTTGACGTGCGGCGGGAATGAGGAGGTTCCTGATGAGCGGTGTCGAAGCTGAGAGGAAGAAGAAGGAAATCCCATAGAAGACCGACGTCGCGGTGTCGGCTTTGTTCGCCTCGCTGAACAAGATGGCAGAAGCCCACGGGCCCAGCAGGCCCAGGCCCAGCGCCCCGGCAGCCCCGAGCGCAAGGTGCGTCATCAGCGCAACTGTGTGGCGCCGTCGGGAGTCCTCCGGGTTTCCTTCCAGCGTCCAGCTTTGAAAAGTGTTGCCGACGGCCACCACACTGAAAAGGCCAAAGCGGTAGATGCTGTCCGCGGAGGCAAATCCGGCCGTCGCCGTCGCCAACGGCACCGTCGCCGTGGCTATTGGGACAGGGGATGAGGCGTAAGCGCTTCCGGCAAAATTGATCGCCGCAGTTCCTGTTTCGGGAACGATCTCGCGGATGGCATTCCCGGGGCGCCGGGGAAACCACGTCCCGCTTTCCCCGAACCGAAGCTGGAATGCCACCGAGGCCACAATGGTGGCAAACAGTGCGAGGACGCCGTAGATCCAAATCTGGCCGGTCGCAATAATGAATGGCACGCTGAGCAGTGCCGCGCAAAACCGGGGAAGAGTGTCATAAACGGCCAAAATCCGCGGTTGTCCTGTGCCGATACCGAACCAGGCCGGGGAAAAGCCGGTGAGGGCAGTGGCCCACGCCATGGTAATCGCGTCGAGGCGGTAACCGTCGTGCGCTACGAGGGCCACGATAATGCTCATGAGTGGAAAGACAGCAAGCGCAATGATGATGCGCGTTCGGATACTTCTTGAATAAAGCGACGCGCGGGCTTGGGGTGAGGGGCTTCGGGCGATGGCCACAGGGCCTGAAATATTCCAACTCCACAGAATGATCGTGGCGCCAAAAACCCCGATGGCCTGGCCGGAGGTGATGCTTGACCAACCAGCCGGTCCTGCGACACGGGCAATGACAGGCAGCAGGAGGAAAGGCAAGACCAGTGCGAGAAGCGGAAGCAGCGTGAATCCAGCGAGTCGAAGCAACACGGGTTTCATTACTGGTAGGTCCTATTGCTCGACGGCGTGACCTTACGATGATACGCGATGATGCCTGCCCGCTAACGTTCTGGTAACTCGCCTAGAGTGGTGGTCATGAACGATTCGACGACGCCGGACGGCCAGGCGATCCGGGTGAGTGTCTGCCTTGCGGCCTACAAGGGATCCCGATTCATTATGGAGCAGATTGACTCGATCCTTCGGGATCTTGGTCCCGACGATGAACTGGTAGTCGTGGACGACGCGTCGCCCGATGACACCGCCGAGATCGTGAAGGGCATTCGGGACCCACGGATCCGCTTTGTCGCTGCGTCAGTCAACAAGGGCTATGTCAGGACGTTTGAACAGGCCGTAGGAATGAGCCGGGGCGAATTCATCATGCTTTCCGACCAGGATGACGTATGGATTCCCGGGCGAGTGGAAATCATGCTGGATGCTCTGGCCGACAACAAGATCGTCGCCGGAAATTTCGACGTCCTCGGCGGCGGACCGAGGCCTTGGATTCCAAGGCTTCGTTCTTCCGACTCGGGGAGGCACCTGGCCAATCTGTTCGCGATCCTGATCGGGTACCGCGCCTACTACGGCTGCGCCATGGGCATTCGCCGGGATGCGCTCAATTACTTCGTGCCGATCCCGTCTTATGTGAACGAATCGCATGACCTTTGGCTGGCCATTTGCGGAAATGTTGCACGGTCCATCCGCCACCTTGACGAATCGACTGTGCTCCGACGTCTGCATGACGACAACCAGACACCCGCCGGGTGGCGTTCGCTGGTGAAAATCATCAAAGCACGCATGATGATCGTCCGTCTGATGTTCGAAGCGATGCGCCGAGTGCGCCCGGGGTCTTGACGGCCTTCACCTTGGGGTTCGGTAGGCTGTTCCCATGCAGAAACTTCTGGTTACCGGCGGTGCCGGCTTCATCGGTTCGAATTTTGTCCACTACGTCCTGGAGCACACTGAGGACAGTGTCACGGTTCTCGACAAACTAACCTACGCCGGCAACTTGGACTCCTTGAAGGGGCTGCCGGAGGAACGGTTCCAGTTCGTCCAGGGTGATATTTCGGACGCGGAGCTTGTGGATCGGCTGGTTGGAGACTGCGACGTCGTGGTCCACTATGCTGCCGAATCCCACAATGACAACTCGCTGCATGACCCGCGCCCGTTCCTGGATACAAACATCATCGGGACCTACACGCTCATCGAGGCTGCCCGGAAGCACGGCAAGCGATTCCACCACATCTCCACCGATGAGGTGTACGGCGACCTGGAATTGGACGACCCCGAGCGGTTCACGGAGGCGACGCCGTATAACCCGTCCAGCCCCTACTCTTCGACCAAGGCCGGGTCCGACCTGCTGGTGCGAGCCTGGGTGCGGTCGTTCGGGCTGCAGGCGACGATCAGCAACTGCTCCAACAATTACGGGCCGTACCAGCACGTGGAGAAGTTCATTCCACGCCAGATCACCAACGTGATCGACGGCATCCGCCCCAAGCTCTACGGCAAGGGTGAAAACGTCCGCGACTGGATCCACGCGAACGACCACTCCTCCGCCGTGCTTGCCATCATCGAAAAGGGCCGGATCGGCGAAACCTACCTGATCGGTGCCGATGGCGAGAAGAACAACAAAGACGTTGTTGAGCTCATCCTCAAGCACATGGGTCAGTCGCACGATGCGTACGACCACGTCGTTGACCGGCCGGGCCACGACCTCCGGTACGCGATCGATTCCAGCAAGCTCCGCGATGAGCTCGGCTGGCAGCCGCAATACTCCAACTTCGACGCCGGAATCGAAGCCACCATCGATTGGTACCGGGACAACGAGTCCTGGTGGCGCCCGCAGAAGGCAGCCACTGAAGCCAAGTACAAGGAACAGGGCCAGTAGACCATGTCGATCGAGTTTTCGAAGCCGCTCGCGGCCCGCGAAACGCCGATTCCCGGCGTTGTTCTCTATGATCTGCCGGTTCACGGCGACAACCGCGGCTGGTTCAAGGAGAACTGGCAACGGGAGAAAATGGTCGCCCTTGGACTGCCGGACTTCCGTCCTGTCCAGAACAACATCTCGTTCAACGAGAAGGCGGGCACAACGCGCGGCATTCACGCCGAGCCTTGGGATAAGTTCATTTCGGTAGCGACGGGCCGGATTTTCGGTGCCTGGGTCGACCTGCGTGAGGGTCCCTCTTTCGGGGCGGTCTTCACCGCGGAGCTTGATCCGAGCCAGGCCATCTTCATTCCGCGTGGTGTGGGCAACGCTTTCCAGACACTCGAGGACAACACGGCCTACACGTACCTTGTCAACGATCACTGGTCTGCGGACGCACAGAGCCAGTACACGTTCCTGAACCTGGCCGACGAAACGGCCGCCATCGACTGGCCCGTGCCGTTGGACCAGGCTGAGCTGTCCGACAAGGACAAAGCACACCCGCGCCTCGCCGAGGTCGAGCCGATGCCGTCCCGGAAGATCCTCGTGGTGGGTGCCGACGGCCAGCTCGGCAAGGCATTGCGTGGACTGTACGACGGCGACCCTTCGATTGAGTTCGCGGCAAGAGCCGACTTTGACTTGTCACAGGAGAAGTCGTTCGACGGGCGGAACTGGAAGAACTATTCCACGATCATCAATGCGGCTGCCTACACCGCGGTTGACGCCGCCGAGAGCCCCGAAGGCAGGGAAGCCGCCTGGGAGGTGAATGTCGCAGCCGTTGCGCGCCTCGCCAGGACCGCGATCGAACACGACCTGACGCTCGTCCATGTCTCGTCGGACTATGTCTTCGATGGATCGCGGGAGTCGCACGACGAAAACGAGCCGTTTACCCCGCTTGGCGTGTACGGTCAAACCAAAGCCGCCGGTGACGCCGTCGTCAGCGTGGTTCCGCGCCACTATATCGTGCGCACCAGTTGGGTGATTGGCGAAGGCAGCAACTTCGTCCGGACCATGGCTTCGCTCGCCGATCGCGGAATTAAGCCGAGCGTCGTCAACGACCAGATCGGGCGGCTCAGCTTCACGGAAGACATCGCTGCCGGAATCAGGCACCTGCTGGAGTCTCGCGCGCCGTACGGCGCGTACAACCTCAGCAACGACGGCGAACCTCAGTCGTGGGCGGACATTGCAGGAGACGTCTACGAGCTCCGCGGTGCCTCGGGAGACGATGTCACCGGCGTGAGCACCGACGAATATTTTGCGGGCAAGTCCGCAGCGCCGAGGCCGCTGAGGAGCATCCTCGACTTGAGCAAGATCAAGGACGCAGGGTTTGTTCCAGCGAGCAGTGCCGAGAGACTGACGGCCTACCTTCGGGGCTAGAGCGTGTCTCCTAAAGCGGCGAGCCAGATGGTGACCGCCCGGAGGACGGCTCCGCCGCGGTAGGTGAGTGCGAGTTTGTCGTATCGGGTGGCCAGGCCGCGCCATTGCTTGAAGGTGTTGAAGTTCCGCTCGACTACGTTGCGGC